>NZ_JANPJP010000189.1:0-28679 GCF_031425575.1 Phenylobacterium sp. | reverse complement strand
GCCGCGGTCGTAGGTCTGGCGGACCTGGGTCTCCCAGGCGCCGTCGCGGCGACGATAGTCGAAGGTCACCCGTTTCAGCGTCGCCCACTCTTCGGAGAGGGTGTGGAAGGCGAGGTTGCGGACCTGGTCGCTCATTTGGTCTCCGGCGGCGGGGGCCTTTTCACAGACACGGCGGGGACGTCGCCGGGCTTGCCATCGGGGCACCTGTCGCTGTCGGGCACAACCCGCAGGCGGCGGCCGGCCACCACAACGTCCGCCAGGGGATTCGGATCGGCGTTCACCGCGAACTGACCCGCCTTGAGGGCCGCACCGTCCTTGTCGCAATAGGATCCGGAGAGCGTCCCGATGCGGGTCCAGACGCCGCCGGCCTGCCGGTAGACGCGGCGGTCGCCCATGGCGAACACCACCACTTCGGGCGAGGCGTCGCCGTCAAGGTCAGCGACCACGGCGTCGCACTGGCGGCCGGGTTCGCAGTTCTGCAGCGGGTCCTCGAAGCTCTTCCAGGTCTGTTCGAGGAATCCGGCCGGGAAGGCTCCGCCGCCGGCGACACGGACCAGTTCCTTCCGCTCCACCACCGAGGTCGTGGCCTCGCCGTAGCGGGCCTTGCGGGCCAGGGCCGAGGCGGCGCGCCGGGCGATCTGCGCGGCGTTGGGCCCGGTCTTACGGGCGGCGAGCGCCTTCAGGGCGTCCATCCCCGGCTTGCCGGCCTCGAAGCGGAGGAACAGGTAGTCGAACTTGTCGGGCGTCACGGCGCCTCGGTCCAGGCGCGAAATCTGGTCGTTCACCGACAGCCGGCTGGGATTGGCCAGGGGTGAGAACAGGGCCAGCAGGACGGCCACCACCAGATAGGCGGCGATGACATTGGTGACCTCCAGGCGCTTCAGCCAGGGACCGGGCCAGAAGACGCTGGCCGCGTAGCCCGCCGCATAGACGACGGCCACGATGGTGCAGGCGACACCGTAGATGCGGTCCGGGGTCAGGCCGTACTGCCCGATGCGTAAGGTCAGGCCATAGGCGGCGATGGCCACCAGCGGGGCGATGATGAGCCCGGTGACGCGGCCCGCCCACTTCAAGGCGACCGGCGGATGGTCCTCGGCCTCGCCTTCCTGATAGGCGGCGTTGAGCAGGACGATGAGGGCCGCGGCGGCGGAAAGAAGAATGCCCGCCGCGCTCTTGGTGTCCCACAGCAGGGCCAGGCCGGTGAACGGCAGGGCGACGAGGAAGCCCGCCCCGATCACCGCCATCACCGGCAGCAGCCAGGACAACAGGGTCAGGGCCACGGTGCGGATGCCGCGCACCAGGCTGGCGCGAACGTCGGTCAGATGGATGGCCAGGGCGAAGAAGGTCGTCGTCGCCGGGAAGGCGAACCAGGGCTTCTGGATGGTTTCGCCGACCCACTTGACGCCGATCAGGTCGAACAGCGCGCCGCCCAGCCAGAGCAGCAGCCATAGGGCCCCGACGAACAGGACGGCCAGGGCCAGGCGCACGCCATCCTTCCAGGTCTGGTCGAAATAGCGGTCGTAGCTGGCGATCCAGCGGCGGTCGGCGTCGGCGCCGGTCACCAGGTGGTGGGCGATGAACAGGCCGACGGCGGTGAAGATCACCAGGGGCGGGCCCGGCCAATGCTCGGTGCTCAAGTCGGGAACCGCGATGGTCCCGTGATAAGCGCCGAGCGCAGCCACCACGACGGCGGCGACGGCGCCCCAGATGATCAGGGTCCGGGTCCGCAGGGTGCGCAGGCCGCCGAGCAGGACCACGGGCAGGAACAGGATCAGCATCGCGCAGGCGCAGAACAGCGGCGAGGAGACGCCGTCGATCAGGCCGTGCTTCTCCCACTCGTTCAAGCCGTACAGCGCGAGGCCCTGGGCGAACCCGATGGCGACGCGGGCGATGGCGATCGGTCGTGACGCCTGACCGTGCTCAGTTTCCCCGGCGAACATGATGGTTCCTCCCCAACTCACCTCACGGTCGCATGGCGGGCGGCGAGCACCAACAAGCTTGGCTGATTGATGGAATAGAGTCGGCTTGCCATGCCCAAGCTTGGGGCGTATTGATAACTGACCAGTCAGTTACTTATGGCGCACATGTCCCTCCCCGCCGGCCAGCCGAAGTTCCGACGCCGCAAGGCCGATCGTCCCGACGAGATCGTGGCGGCGGCTTTCGAGGTGTTCGCGGAAAAGGGATTCGCCGCGGCGCGGCTGGACGATATCGCCGCCCGGGCCGGGGTCTCGAAGGGGGCGATCTATCTCTACTTCGCCACCAAGGAGGACATCTTCCAGGCGGTGGTGGAACAGGGCGTCGCGCCCAACCTGCACAATCTGGCCGCCCTGGCCGCCGCCAATCCGCAGAACTTTCCCGAACTGATCCGCGCCTTCGCCAAGGTCATGGCGCATGTCGCCTCCACGACCCCGCTCGGGGGCATCATCAAGATGGTGATCGGGGAGGCGCGCAACTTCCCGGAGCTGGCGCGGGTCTGGCACGACCGGCTGATTGTCCCGGCCCTTGGCGCCTTGTCGGCGGCCATCGCCGCGGCCCAGGCGCGCGGGGAGATCCGCCCGGGCGACCCCCGCCACTACGCAGCGGGCCTGATCTCGCCCCTGCTGGTGGGGGTGATCTGGCGCGAGACCTTCACCCCCATCGGCGCCGAACCCTTCGACCTGCCGGCCCTGATGGAACAGCACGTCGAGACCCTGCTGCGGGGAATGGTCCCATGAAACAACGCCTGCTCGTCATCGCCCTGCTGCTGGCGGCCGCCGGCCTGATCGCCGCCCTAGTGCTGACCCCCCGGCTGAACCGATCCAATGTGCTGACCGGCTATGTTGAGGGTGAGCCGCTCTATCTCGCGGCGCCGGTGTCGGGCGCGGTGGCCCAGATACATGTCCAGCGCGGCGACCGGGTGAAGGCCGGGGACAAACTCTTCGTCGTCGATCCCAAGCAACTGGCCGCCCAGCGCCAGCAGGCCCAGGCCGAGGTGGGCGCGGCTCAGGCCCAGGCGCAGGACGCGCGCAAAGGCCTGCGGCCTGTCGAACTCGCGGTCTACGACGCCAACATCATCGCCGCCGAGGCCCGCGCCCGGGACGCCTCGGCCGACATGCGCCGGGTCGAGCCCCTGGTGCGCAGGGGCATCTATGCGCCGGCCCGCCTGGACGACGTCCGCGCCGCCCTGCAGACCGCCAACGCCCAATTGGCGGCCGCCCGGCGGCAGCGGGACGCCGCCGCCCTGGGCGCCCGCGAAGGCCAGGTGGAAGCCGCCGACAGCCGGGTCGCGCAGGCGCAAGCGGGCCTCTCGGCGGCGGACGCGCGCCTCTCCGACCTCGCCCCCGTCGCGCCCTCCGACGGGCGGGTGGAGGAGGTGTTCTTCCAACAGGGCGAATGGTCGGTGGCCAACCAGCCGGTCGTCTCCCTGCTCCCTGACGACCGCATCAAGCTTAGGTTCTTTGTGCCGGAGCAAAGCCTGTCGGCCTATCGCCCCGGCTCGGTGGTGCGCTTCGCCTGCGATGGCTGCGCCAAGGGGCTGACCGCCAAGATCACCTTCGTCAGCGCGCGCCCGGAGTTCACCCCGCCGATCATCTACAGCCGCGAGGCCCGCGACCGGCTGGTCTATAGGGTGGAGGCCACGCCCAGCGCCCGGCTGAACCCCGGCCAGCCCGTGGACGTCACGCCCCTAGAGCCGGTCCGGTGACGCTCGCCATCGACGTCCACGGCCTGAACAAGAGCTTCGGCGACAAGCACGTGGTGCAGGACGTCTCGCTGCAGGTGGCGGAGGGACGCATCTGCGGCTTTCTCGGGCCCAACGGCTCAGGCAAGACCACCACCCTGCGCATGCTGTGCGGCCTGCTGACCCCCGACAGCGGCGAAGGCACCTGCCTGGGGCTGGACATCATCCGCCAGGCGGGCGCCATCAAGCGCCAGGCCGGGTACATGACCCAGAAGTTCTCGCTCTATGAGGACCTGACCCTGGAGGAGAACCTGATGTTCTCCGCCCGCGTCCACGACCTGGACCGCCGCAAGGACCGGGTGGCCCAAGCCCTGGAGCGGCTGGGCCTGATCGAGCGGCGCAGCCAGCTGGCCGGCACGCTGTCGGGCGGCTGGAAGCAGCGACTGGCGCTAGCGACAGCGACCCTGCACGAACCCAAGCTGCTGCTGCTGGACGAGCCCACCGCCGGCGTCGATCCCAAGGCGCGCCGCACCTTCTGGGACGAGATCCACGCGCTGTCGGCTGAAGGCCTGACCGTGCTGGTCTCCACCCACTACATGGACGAGGCCGAGCGTTGCCATGAAATCGCTTACATCGCCTATGGCCAGCTGATCGCCCGGGGCACGGCCGACGAGGTGATCGCCGGCTCCCACCTGGTCACCTTCAATGGCGAGGGTGCGGGGATCGACCGGCTGGCCGGTGAGATCGGCCGGCGGCCCGGCGTCGAGATGGCCGCCCCCTTCGGCGCGGCCCTGCACGTGAGCGGGACCGACCGCGCCGCCATCGAGGCCGCCATCGCCCCCTATCGCCGCGACCCGTTCCGCTGGACCGAGGTGGCGCCGACCCTGGAGGACGTCTTCATCCAGCTGATGGAAGGCGCGGAGGACAACTTCCGATGAACGGCTTTTCGGCGACCCGGGTCTGGGCGGTGCTGATCAAGGAGTTCAAGCAGCTCACCCGCGACCGCCTGACCTACGCCATGATCCTGGCCCTGCCGGTGGTGCAGCTGCTGCTGTTCGGCTACGCGATCAATTCCGAGCCCCGCCACCTGCCCACCGCCGTCCTGGTGCAGGAGGACAGCGTCTTCGCCCGCTCGATCCTGTCGAGCCTGCATAACAGCGCCTATTTCGACCTCGTGACCCAGGCGCGCAGTCCCGCCGAACTGGACGAGCTGATCCGCCGGGGCGAGGTGCAATTCGCCATCACCATCCCCGGCGACTTCACCCGTCGCGTGGCGCGCGGCGACAAGGCCCAGATCCTGGTGGAGGCTGACGCCAGCGATCCCTCGGCCACAGGACCAGCCTTGGCGGCCCTGGCCGCCCTGCCGACCCAGGCCCTGGCGGCCGACATGAAGGGCGCCCTGGCGCCCCGGCTCCAGGCCAGGCCCGCCTTCGAGGTGGTGATCCACCGCCGCTACAATCCCGAAGCGGTCACCGCCTACAACATCGTGCCGGGCCTTCTGGGGGTGATCCTCTCCATGACCCTGGTGATGATGACCTCGCTCAGCGTCACCCGCGAGACCGAGCGCGGCACCATGGAGAGCCTGCTGGCCACGCCTGTCGAACCCATCGAGGTGATGATCGGCAAGCTGGCGCCCTATGTCCTGGTGGGCGTCGCCCAGACCCTGATCATCCTGACCATCGCCAAGCTGTTGTTCCAGGTGCCGATGCTGGGGGGCTGGCTCGGCCTCGGCGGCGGGATCAGCCTGTTCATCGTGGGGTCGCTCGCCCTGGGCTTCCTGATCTCCACGGTGGCGCGCTCGCAGCTCCAGGCCATGCAGATGAGCTTCTTCTACATCCTGCCCTCGATCCTGCTCTCGGGCTTCATGTTCCCCTTCCGGGGCATGCCGGGCTGGGCCCAGGCCCTGGGGGAGGTGATCCCGGTGACCCACTTCCTGCGGGTCGTGCGCGGGGCGCTGCTGAAGGGCCAGGGGCTGGAGGACATGTGGCGCGAGCTGGCGGCGTTGCTGGCGTTTGTGTGCGTGGTCACAGCGCTAGCGATGGCGCGTTATCGGCGGACGCTGGACTAGCCCGGTTCCTTCTCCCCTTGCGGGAGAAGGTGGAGGGGTCGCGCTCCGCTCAACGCGTCTCTCCCTCTGGGTTCGTGTGGTTGGTGGACAATCTGCGTCGCCCGCGCGGCGTCGCAGCCGGAAGAATTGGGACCACGAACCACACGAACCACACGAACAGGCCTACCTCCGAGGCTGGGAAAGACTCTGGCGCCTGGCTGCGCCGGGATTTGCCTGAGGGACAAGCGTGAGCCCTCATCCGACCCTGCTCCTCAGGGCCACCGTCGAGAGCGAGCCGGGCTACTCAAGCCCGGCTATGCGGTTCGCCAACGACTTGGCGAACCGCCGCTCTCGACCCCGCAAGGGGAGAAGGATCGAGGCAGGGACGGCTTTCGTGTCGCAGACCCTCCGGCGCCGCTTGCCGCGCGTCGATTCCCACCCCAACTTGAAGCCATGAGTCACCGCCCGACCGGCGCGCCGCCGCCCCGCCTCGTGGCGGTGCTGGGGCCGACAAACACCGGCAAGACCCACCTCGCCGTCGAGCGGATGCTGGGGCACGCCTCGGGCATGATCGGCCTGCCGCTGCGGCTGCTGGCCCGGGAGATCTACGACCGCATCGTCAAGGCGCGCGGCGCGCGCTCGGTGGCCCTGATCACCGGCGAAGAGAAGATCGTCCCGCCACGGGCGGTCTATTTCGTCTGCACCGTCGAGGCCATGCCGCTGAGCCGAGAGGTGGAGTTCCTGGCGGTGGACGAGATCCAGCTCTGCGCCGACCCCGAGCGGGGCCACGTCTTCACCCACCGGCTGCTGCATGCGCGCGGCACCTACGAGACCATGCTGATGGGCGCCGGCACCATGGCGCCCCTGATCCGACGGCTGCTGCCGGGCGCCGAGATCGTCACCCGCGAGCGGTTCTCCAGCCTGACCTATGCGGGGCCCAAGAAGCTGACCCGCCTGCCCCGCCGGTCCGCCGTCGTGGCCTTCTCCGCCGACCAAGTCTACGCCATCGCCGAGCTGATCCGCCGCCAGCGCGGCGGCGCCGCCGTGGTGATGGGCAGCCTCAGCCCCCGCACCCGCAACGCCCAGGTGGCGCTCTATCAGTCGGGCGAGGTGGACTTCCTGGTGGCCACCGACGCCATCGGCATGGGCCTGAACATGGACGTCGACCATGTGGCCTTCGCCGGCCTGCGCAAGTTCGACGGCAAGCGCACCCGGTTCCTGCACCCGCAGGAGGTGGGCCAGATCGCCGGCCGGGCCGGGCGCTTCCGCACCGACGGCACCTTCGGGGTCACCGGCGAGTGCGAGGACATGGACGCCGACCTCGTCGAGGCGGTTCAGGAGCACCAGTTCCAGCCGGTGGCCGCCGCCGAGTGGCGCAACGCCAAGCTGGACTTTTCGTCGCTCGCCAACCTGATGAAGTCCCTGGCCGCCCCGCCCACCTTCGATGTGCTGAAGGCTTCGGCCGAGAGCCTGGACGAGGTGACCCTGCGCCAGCTGGCGGGTGATCCCGACATCGCCGACCGGGCCCGCGACAAGCCCTCGCTGATGCGGCTGTGGGACGTCTGCCAGACGCCGGACTTCCGGAAGGTCAGCCACGAGGAGCACCTGCGGCTGACGCGGGATTTCTTCGAGTATCTCACCAGCCGCAATCGCAAGATTCCCGAAGACTGGATCGCCGGCCAATACCGGCACCTGGACCGCACCGACGGGGAGATCGACACCCTGTCGGCCCGCCTGGCCAGCGTGCGGACCCTGGCCTATGTCGCCAACCGGCCCGACTGGCTGGCGGACGCCCAGGCCTGGCAGGCCAAGACCCGGGTGCTGGAGGACAAGCTCTCCGACACCCTGCACGAAAAGCTGATGGCCCGCTTCGTGGACCGCCGGACCAGCGCCTTGATGCGCGGCCTGCGGGTGCGCGAGGACATGCTGGCGGGCGTTGCCGAGGACGGCACGGTCACCGTCGAGGGGCACTATGTCGGCAAGCTGCGGGGTGTGACCTTCGAGGCCGAGCACGGCGCCTCGATCCTGGAGGAGAAGGCCCTGCGGGCGGCGGCCACGATGGCCGTGGGGCCCGAGATCGCCAAGCGCCTGGGCCAGCTCGCCGCCGAGCCCGACAGTGGCTTCTCCCTGACCCCCGACGGCATGGTGCTTTGGCGCGGCCAGGCGGCGGGCGCCATCTCCGGCGGCTCGCCCTTCGCGCCCCGCGTGCGGCTGCTGGGGGAGCTGGGCAATCCCTCGGCTCGCGAACGGGCCACCCGGCGCCTGGAGGCCTTCCTCGCCGCAGAGGCTGTTCGTCGCCTGGGGCCTTTGCGCAAGCTCGAGACCGCGATGGCGGAGGGCAAGATCAAGGGCCTGGCCCGCGGCCTCGCCTACCGGCTGATCGAGACCGGGGGGGTGCTGGACCGCCTGCAGGTCCACGCCGAAACCAAGGCCCTGAGCCAGGTGGAGCGGCGCATGCTGAAGGGCTTTGGCGTGCGGCTGGGCCACTTCACCCTCTACCTGCCGGCCATGCTCGCCCCCAGCGCCCTGAGCTTCGTCCAGGGCTTCGCCGACCGGGCCTGGCGCCCGCCCACCCACATCCTCAGCCGCCTGCCCGATCCGCCACCGCCCGCCACGGCGCTCGCCGCCTTCGGCCTGCGCGCCGTGGGCCGCCTGGCCGCGCCCGTGGAGATGCTGGAGCGGATGGACGACCTCATGCGGGCCGGAAAGCCCGGCCAGCTCACCGACGCCGACCGCGAGGTGCTAGGCTGGAGCGAAGCCGAGACGCGGGATATCCTTCGGGCGCTCGGCTTTGCGCCCACGACGAAGCCAAGGGCCGGCGAGGCCATGGTCTGGCGCCGCCGGGGCGAGAAGCCTGTCGAGAAGCCTGCCGCGCCCTCCCCCCACTCGCCCTTCTCGGCGCTCGCCGCCCTCAAGGACAAACCCATCCCTGCCCGGCGGCCGCGCCGCCGCCGCAAGGCCAAGGCCGCGACCCCATGAGTGAGACGGGTTGCCGCGCCGACGTCTGGCTTTGGCGGGCGCGGTTCTTCAAGACCCGCTCCCTGGCCGCCAAGTTCCTGGACGAGGGCAAGGTGCGCCTGACCCGAGCCGGCGCGGAGAGCCGGATCGACAAGTGCGCGCGGGCCCTGAAGATAGGCGACCAGCTGGTGTTCGCGGTCGGCGGCAAGCTGATCGCCGTGGCGGTGGAAGGGCTTGGCGAGCGCCGGGGCCCGCCGGCCGAGGCGCGTGGGTTGTACTCGACGCTAGGGTGAGACTTTCCTCCCCCGTTTACGGTGAGGAAAACGAACGCCGCACCAAGTCGCGCGCCGCCACCAGCAGCACGGGTGCCCAGCTGAGGACCAGGGCGTAGGTCATCAGGGCGGCGCGGCTGTTGTCGATGGCGGCGAAGGCTGTGCCCACCATGGGCAGGAGCAGGAGCATGGCCAGGATCGGCCGGCGGGTCTCGGGCGCCATGCAGATCCGCGACAGCAGGAAGGCATGGAGCGCCAAGGCTGCGAACTTGACCCAGGCGCTATCGCTGGCGCGCAGCAGCAGATGGGCCGAGCCCTCCAGGTCGCGGGTGATCTGGAGGAGGGTGAAGGTTTCCACATAGTCGGCCGCCAGGGCCAACAGGGCGACACCGACGGCCGCCGGCACGAGGGGCTTGCGCAAGCCGCCGCCGAGGAACACCGCCGCACAGATGGCGAAGGCGGTGTAGGCTGGGATATAGGCCTTCACGTCGAGGTGGTTCACCGCGTCCATGGCCGAGACGACGGGCGCGCGGCAGGCCTCCCCGCCGAACACGTCCAGCAGCTGGGCCAGGGTGCGGGCCAGTTCGAACTCCACCACCTTGCCCGGCGCCCAGCAGGCTCCGGCGGCCACGACCTGCGGCAGCATCTGGAAGGCCACGGTGATCGCCACGGTGGCGAGGCCGGTCAGGACGGTGAGGCCAGCCCACAGGCGGTGTGATCGGCTTTCCATGGCGTTCCCCTCCGACGACCGCGAGCTTAGCGGCCACACCTCCATTGTCGATAACATCGGTATTGCCCTAGCCTCAACCTCCGGCCCCGGAGGAATACCCATGCCCAAGATCGCAGCCCCGCTTCTGGGGGCTCTGCTGAGCTGCTCCAGCCTCACGGCGCTCGCCGCTCCTGCCCAGGAGCGCCGCGCGGTCGCCGGCCTGGCGGCGCCGGCGGAGATCCGGGTGGACACCTGGGGCATCGCGCACATCTATGCGGGCAGCGTTCGCGACGTCTTCTTCCTGCAGGGCTACAATGTCGCCCGCGACCGCCTTTGGCAGATCGACCTGTGGCGCAAGCGGGGGTTGGGCCTGCTGTCAAAGGACTTCGGCCCCACCTATGTGGCCCAGGACCGCGCGGCCCGCCTCTTCCTCTATCGCGGCGACATGGCCAAGGAATGGGCGGCCTATGGTCCCGGCGCCCAGGACAACACCACCGCCTGGGTGGCCGGCGTCAACGCCTATGTCGACGAGATCGCGGCGGGCAAGCGGCCCCTGCCGCTGGAGTTCAAGATCGCAGGCTCCGCGCCGGACCGCTGGAGCCCCGAGGACGTGGTGCGCATCCGCAGCCACGGCTTGACCCGCAATGTTCCCAACGAGGTGGGCCGCGCCCAGATCGCCTGCAAGGCGGGGCTGCCCGCCGCCCGCCTGTACCGCTTCATCGAACCCAAATGGACCACCAAGGTCCCGGCAGGCCTCGACCCCTGCGCCATCCCCGCCGATGTCCTGGCCGACTATCAGCTGGCCGGCTCGGGGGTGAAGTTCAGCGGGCCCCCGGAGCAGCGCGCCGCCCTGGAGATCCCGCCCGAGGCCATCGGGTCGAACAACTGGACGGTCTCCGGATCGCGCACCGCGACGGGCCGGCCGATCCTGGCCAATGACCCGCACCGGGAGCATGGCGCGCCCGGCCTGCGCTACATCGTGCACATGAATGCGCCGGGCTTCTCGGTGATCGGGGCCGGTGAGCCCGCCCTGCCCGGCGTCTCCATCGGCCACAATGGCAAGATCGCCTTTGGCCTGACCATCTTCCCCGTCGATCAGGAAGACCTCTACGTCTACGAGACGCAGGGCGACCGCTATCGCTACGGCGACGGCTGGGAGGCCATGAGCGTGGTGCAGGACGCCATCCCGGTGAAGGGCGAGGCCGCGCCGCGTTCCGTCGAACTGCGCTTCACCCGCCACGGTCCTGTGCTGAAGACCACCGAGGGCAGGGCCTTCGCCATCCGCACGGTCTGGAGCCAGCCGGGGACCTCGGCCTATTTCGGCTCCACCGGCTACATGCAGGCCCAGGATTGGTCGAGCTTCAAGGCGGCCCTGGCCGGCTGGGGCGCGCCGTCGGAAAACCAGGCCTATGCCGACACCTCGGGCCACATCGGCTGGGTGGCCGCCGGCATGGTTCCCGCGCGGCCCAACTGGGACGGTCTGCTGCCGGTGCCGGGCGACGGGCGCTATGAATGGAGGGGGTTCCTCAAGCCCGAGGAGCTGCCCAGCGAGGCCGATCCGAAGCAGGGCTGGTTCGCCTCGGCCAACCAGATGAACCTACCGGCCGACTATCCCGTGGCCGAGCGCAAGGTGGGGTTCGAATGGTCCAACGCCGCGCGATTCCTGCGGGTGAACGAGGTGTTGGCGGGGAAGCCGAAGCTGACCGTGGCCGACGCCATGGCCCTGCAGACCGATCCCTATGACATCACCGCTCGGCGGCTGATCGCCGTGCTGGCGCCGCTGGCGACCGATGACCCGAAGCTGGCCGCCGCCCTGGCCCTGCTGCGCGGCTGGGATCACCGCACCTCGGAGGGCAGCGCCGGGGCGGCCCTGTTCGAGGTCTGGACCGGCAAGCACCTGGGCCGCGGCGTGGTCGCCGCCGCCACGCCGGCCTCCGTGCACGGCCTCATCGGCAATGGCGACCTGGCCGCCGTCATGGACCTGCTGGAGCACCCCGACGCCACCCTGCCCGCCGAGGCCCGCGACAAGGTGCTGAAGGCCAGCCTGATCGCCGCCTATGACGAGGTCGCTACGCGCCTCGGGCCTGATCCTACGACCTGGGCCTGGGGCAGGCTGCATCACGCGCGGCTTGAACACGCCCTGACCCCGCTGGCCGACGCCGCCACCAAGCCCCTGCTGGCGGCGGGACCGACGCCGATGGGCGGGACCAGCCTGTCGCCCATGGCGGCGACCTGGCGGCCCGACGATTTCCGGGTCGTGGCCGGCGCCTCGTTCCGCATGGTCCTCGACGTCGGCGCCTGGGACAACAGCATGGCCATCAACACGCCCGGCCAGTCGGGGAACCCCGAGAGCCCGCACTACCGCGACCTGTTTCCGAAATGGGTGAAGGGCGAGTACGTGCCGCTGGCCTATTCGCGCAAGGCGGTGGAGGCCGCGACGGAAACCGTCATCACCCTGACGCCAGGGTCCTGAGGCCTATCGGCGCTGCCAGATATCCTGGGGCGCGGCGGCATTGACAATTGGGGGTCTGACCGGGAAAACCCGCGCTCTGGAGCGCTTGCAGGCGAAGTGGACACCGGTTCGCCGTCCGAGAGCGCGACCAGGTATCGAGACCGCCGGAGTTCCAAGTGACCTACATCGTCACCGACGCCTGTATCAAATGTAAGTTCATGGACTGCGTGGAGGTGTGTCCTGTGGACTGCTTCTACGAGGGCGAGAACTTCCTGGCGATCAATCCGGACGAATGCATCGACTGCGGCGTCTGCGAACCTGAGTGCCCAGTGGACGCCATCAAGCCCGACACCGAGGATACGCCCGACTCCAAGTGGCTGAAGATCAACACCGACTACGCCAAGATCTGGCCCAATATCACGGTGAAGGGCGAGCCGCCTGCGGACGCTGAGGCCTTCGAGCGAGAGACGGGCAAGTTCGAGAAGTACTTCAGCGAAAAGCCCGGCCGCGGATCCTGAGCAACCCTCGCCCAGGGGGTGCAAGCCTTTCTTTGGGCTGAATTTTATGCTAGGGTGACAATGACGTGGTTAGAAGCGTTTCGCGCCCGCCATGTCGTTTCTGCAGAAGAGCCGTCCCCGGCCGCATACGCCTTGAACAGGCGAAGGGTGTCCTAGAGGTCTATTCCGTTCTCAAGAATGTTGATCGCCGCAAGTTTTGCGGACGGACATCTTTCGCCTTGGGCTCTCGGAAAACCTGGATGCGTCGATGGGATCGGACGAGGTCGAAGGGACTTAGCTGATGAGCAAGACTGGTCTGGATTTCTCGATTGGAGATCACGTCGTCTATCCGGCCCACGGGGTGGGTCAGGTACAGGGGATCGAAACTCAGGAAGTGGCCGGCTACTCGCTCGAAGTCTATGTGATCACCTTCGACCACGAGAAAATGACTCTGCGCGTTCCCACCGCCAAGGCCCGCACCGCCGGCCTGCGCTCGCTGGCCGAGGGCAATGTGGTCAGCCAGGCGCTGACCACCCTGAAGGGCCGCGCGCGGGTGAAGCGCACCATGTGGTCGCGTCGCGCCCAGGAATATGAAGCCAAGATCAATTCCGGCGACCTGATCTCCATCGCCGAGGTCGTCCGCGACCTGCACCGCGCCGAGAACCAGCCGGAGCAATCCTATTCCGAACGCCAGCTCTATGAGTCGGCGCTGGACCGCATGGCCCGCGAAGTCGCCGCGATCGAACAGATCGACCGCGACGCCGCCATCGGCATCCTCAACAAGAACCTGATCAAGGCCGTCGCCGCCTAAGGCTGCGCCTTAACCGCTGATCTGCGAGACGCCCGGCCTGCGAAGGGCCGGGCGTCTTCGTTTGGGCCCGTCGCGATTTGTGGTCGGTGAGCAGGTCTCTCTCCCTGGGTCGAGTTTTCGGGCATCCTCTCCCCTGACGTCAGGCCGGCAAGGAGTGAGCATGGCGGATCGCGCGCCCATAAGTTTCAGCGACCTGCTGGCCCGGCCTCGGGACGCGGCGGACGCCCGCATCGCCTACGGCCCGCTGGCTCTGCAGTTCGGCGAGCTCTGGCGGCCCACGGGCCCTGGCCCCCATCCGCTGGTGGTGATGATCCACGGCGGCTGCTGGCTGGCCGACCTGCCGGGGCTGGAGCTGATGGACCAGGCCTGCGCCGATCTGAAGGCCAGCGGCGTCGCGGTCTGGAACCTGGAGTACCGCCGCATCGGCCACGAGGGCGGCGGCTACCCCGGCACCTTCCAGGATGTGGCCGCCGGCGTGAACCACGTGCGGGGACTGGCCAGGACCTACCCCCTGGATCTTGCTCGGGTGGTCGTCGCGGGCCACTCGGCGGGCGGGCACCTGGCGCTGTGGAGTAGCGTGCGGGGCCCCCTGCGCGGCCCCGATCCCTTCATTCCCAAGGGAGCCGTCAGCCTGGCCGGGATCATCGACCTGGCGGCCTATCACGCCACCGGGCCGGACGCCTGCGGCGGACCCGGGACCATCGAGGCGCTGGTAGGGATGAGCCAACGTCCCGGCCAGCAGGTGTATGCCGATACGTCCCCCGCCGCCCTGCTGCCGCTGGCATTGCCCTATGCTGTGATCTCCGGCGCGCTGGATCTCATCGTGCCGTCGCGGTTCGGGGCGGCGTTCGGCGCCTTGGCCATGGCCAGGGGTGACCCCGTCGAGGTAATGGACCTGGCCCACGCCGGCCACTTCGAACTGATCGACCCCACCGCCCCGGCCTGGGCCGTCATCAAGGCGCAGATCAAATCCCTGCTGGATTGACGTTGGGTCCTGCTTGACGCGCCAGCCTCTCGCCGAAATGGTCGCGCCAACCAATTAAGGGAGCGCCTCGCCATGAAACTCTACGACTCGATCGGCCCCAATCCGCACGTGGTACGCATCTTCATCGCCGAGAAGGGCATGACCATCCCTGCGCAGAAGGTGGATCTGATGGCGGGCGAGAACCGCAAGCCGCCCTATACCGAGACCATCAATGTCGCCGGCCAACTTCCCGCGCTGGAACTCGATAACGGCCACAAGGTCTGCGAAATCCTGCCGATCTGCGAGTACCTCGAAGAGGTCCAGCCCTCCCCGCCCCTGATCGGCGCCAACGCCGAGGAGCGGGCCGAGACCCGCATGTGGACGCGGCGCATCGACCTGAACATCTGCGAGCCCATGGCCAACGGCTTCCGGGCCGCCGAAGGGCGCCCGCTGTTCGAGAGCCGCATGAAGCTGGTGGGCGCCGAGGGCGCCGCCGACCTGAAGGCCATCGCCAAGGACCGCCTGCTCTGGCTCGACGGCCAGATGACGGGGGACTTCGTCTGTGGCGGCCGCTTCACCCTGGCCGACATCCTGCTGTTCGGCTTCCTGAAATTCGGCGCGACGGTCGGCCAGCCCGTTCCGGAAGAGGCCAAGTGGGTCAAGGGTTGGATGGAGCGGGTCGGGGCCCGCCCCAGCGCCGCCGCCTAGACCCTAAAACTCTTCCCAGCTCGACGAGGCGGCGGCGGACTTGCCGCCGCCGAAGGCGGACGCGAGCCGGGCCCGGTCGCGGGCGACCGGGTTCCAGGCCGGGGCGTGGCGCTCAGCGCGGGCCAGTTCCGGGCGCAGGGGCTGAGCTCCGATCTGGAAGCGGCCCACCAGCCGGGACAGCTCCACGGCCTCACCGCGCAGGTTGGAAGCTGCGGCGGTGGCTTCCTCCACCATGGCCGCATTCTGCTGGGTCACCTGGTCCATCTGATTGACCGCGGTGTTGACCTGGGCGAGCCCGACGGCCTGCTCCTGTGACGACTGGGCGATCTCGGCGATCAAGCCGTCGATCTCGGTGACCCGTCCAACGATTCCCACCAGGGCCTTGCCGGTCTCACCCACCAGGCGGACCCCGGAATTGACCTGGGCCGACGAGGCGCTGATCAGGGCCTTGATCTCCTTGGCCGCGTCGGCCGAGCGCTGGGCCAGGGCTCGAACTTCAGACGCGACGACGGCGAAGCCGCGGCCCGCTTCGCCCGCGCGGGCGGCCTCGACCCCTGCGTTGAGGGCCAGCAGGTTGGTCTGGAAGGCGATCTCGTCAATGACCCCGATGATCTGGGTGATCTTGCCGGAGCTCTGTTCGATCTCCCCCATGGCGGCGACCGCCTCGCGGACCACCTCGCCGGAGCGCTGAGCATCAGCCTTGGCCGTGGTGGCTGCGCTGAAGGCCTGCTTGGCCCCTTCGGCGCTACGCTTCACCGTAGCGGTGATCTGGTCCAGGGCCGCGGCGGTTTCCTCCAGGCTGGCGGCCTGCTGCTCAGTTCGCCTGGACAGGTCGTCCGACGCGCTGGCGATTTCGTCGGCCCCGCCGCGGATCCCGCCCGAAGAGGCGGAGATAGAGGTCAGGGCCTCGCGCAGGGTCTCGATGGCCTTGTTGAAGTCGTCCTTGATCTGCTGGTAACGGCCGTCAAAACGCGCCTCGATACGGGCGGTCAGATCGCCGGCGGCCACCCGCTGCAGGTTGTCGGCCAGGGCTCCGACCACCATGTTCTGGTCCGCCTCGAGCCTGCCGCGCTCGGCCTCGATTTGAGTCCGCTCCAGCTCCACCTCGGTCACGTCCGTCGCGAACTTGATGATCTTGTAGGGACGTCCCGCCTCGTCCAGCACTGGATTGTAGGAGGCCTGAATCCAGCAGACCGAGCCGTCCTTGCAGATCCGCTGGAACTTGGCGGCGACAAACTCGCCATTGTTCAGGTCCCGCCAGAAGTCGCGGTAGGCCGCGCTGTCCTTCTGGTCGGACGGCACAAACAGGCTGTGATGGCGCCCCTCGATCTCGGCGGCCGTGTAGCCAAGGGCGTTCAGGAAATTGGCGTTCGCTCGGAGGATTGTCCCATCGAGCTTGAACTCGATCACCGCCTGAGACCGCTCCATGGCGTTGACCTGCGCCTCGAGTTCGCGGACGCGCTGAGCCTCCCGCGCCTTTTCCTCAGCACGACCACCAAACAGCATCCGACCGCTCCGAATCCGCACTTGCACTAAGCGGCATGCATCGCACCCCGATTGCTAACGGGTTCCTAATTGATTTTTTACGTTGCGGTGACAGCCTGGAGCTTGCGGCCGTGGCCCGTCGCATCAGGGGCGCGTGCGCTTTGACGCGGTTAACAGACGCCTTATTGAACTGCCGCGCCCTCTCACTCCAGGTGAGATTTTGCGTTGGACAGAACGCCGACCTCAGGACCGACGACGTGATGTCACTGATACAACTGGTTTCCACCCTGGTCGGAGACACAGGGCTGGCGGTCGTGGTGACCGACGGCGAGCTGGCGGCGCCGGGTCCGAACATCCTCTATGTGAACGCGGCGTTCGAACGCATGACCGGCTACGCCAGTCACGAGGTGGTCGGAAAGAGCCCCCGCATGCTGCAGGGATCGCTCACCAGCGTCGCGGCCAAGAAGCGATTGGCCCGGGCGTTGCGCCTCGGGGTCACGCACCGGACGACCCTGATGAACTATCGCAAGTCCGGGGAGGCCTATCGATGCGAGATCGAGGTCTTTCCGCTGTTCACGCCCTCCGGAGAACCCTTCGCCGCCATCGCCTTGGAGCGCGAGGTTCCTCGCCGTCCCGGCCGACGCTCCGCCGCCTAGCCGGCCGGGCGGCCTGAGGCTCAGTCGGCCGGCGCCTTTACAGGCTCAGCGACCATGGCGCGCGGACCCTGTTCCAGCTCCCGCGCCAGGACCTCACGGTCAAGGTCCCCATCCCAGCGGGCCACGACGAGGGTGGCCACGCCGTTGCCAACCAGGTTTGTGAGCGCGCGGCACTCGCTCATGAACCGGTCGACGCCCACCAGCAGGGCCAGCGCCGCGATGGGGATTTCCGGGATGACCGCCAGGGTGGCGGCCAGCGTGATGAAGCCCGCTCCGGTCACGCCGCTGGCCCCCTTGGAGGTCAGCATGGCCACCCCCAGCAGGGTCAGCTCCTGGGTCAGGGTGATGGGGGTGTTGGTGGCCTGGGCGAGGAACAGGGTGGCCAGGGTCATGTAGATATTGGTGCCGTCGAGATTGAAGCTGTAGCCCGCCGGGATCACCAGGCCCGCCGTGGTCTTGCCGGCGCCCAGGCGCTGCATCTTGTCGATCATCTGCGGCAGCACCGACTCCGAGGACGAGGTCCCCAGGACGATCAGCAGCTCCTCGCGGATATAGGCCAGGAACTTGAGGATCGAGAAGCCAGACATCCAGGCGATCAGGCCCAGCACCACCAGCACGAAGAGCAGGCTGGTGAGGTAGAAGGTCCCCACCAGGGCGGCCAGCTTGACCAGGGCGGCGATGCCGTACTTGCCGATGGTGAACCCCATGGCCCCGAAGGCCCCGATGGGGGCCAGCTTCACCACCACCTGGATGATGGAGAAGAAGACCTTGGAGATGTCCTCCAGGGCGCCGGCCACCTTGTCGCCGAAGGGGCCGAGCCGGGTGCAGGCCAGGCCGGTGATCACTGCGATCACGAGCACCTGCAGCAGCTGGCCGTCGGCGAAGGCGCCGAAGAAGGTGTCCGGGATCAGGTTCAGCAGGTACTGGACGAGGTCAGGACTGTGGTGAGCCTTCTCCACGTATTCTTCCGCCACGCTCGGATCGAGGCTGGCGGGATCGACATTGAATCCAACGCCGGGCTGGACCCACTTTCCCACCACCAGGCCGATGATCAGGGCGATGGTCGACACCACCTCGAAATAGATCAGGGTCTTGGCGCCCAGGCGGCCGAAGGCCTTGATGTCGCTCATCCGGGCCATGCCGGCGGCGATGGTGCAGAAGATGACCGGGGCGATGGCCATCTTGATCAGCTTGATGAAGGCGTCGCCCAGCGGCTTGAGTTGAACGCCGATCTCGGGCCACAGCCAGCCTACCAGCACGCCAAGGGCGATGCCGATCAGCACCTGGACATAGAGCAGCCGGAAATGGCGCAGAGCCCTCATTCGCATCTTCCCTTTCGCCGCCATGCGCCCTTGCGCTATCACCCCACCGGTCTGGCCCGGTAGCTCAGCAGGATAGAGCAGCGCTTTCCTAAAGCGAAGGTCGGGGGTTCGAGTCCCTCCCGGGCCGCCAGACAGTCAGGGCAACTTGGCTCCCAGCGCGATCCCCATTCCCAACCCGCGGGAATGTCCCAGCTATTCCCGACGATTCCGGAGGTCCGCGCGCCTTAACTGGCGCGTGGTGGCACCTGATATCGGCCTTTTGGCGGGCCAGTCTCCGCGCGTATTTGATGCCCTCCGGTTTCCCGTAGAACAGGGAAAAAACAGGGAAAAATTTGCAAAAAGAAGCCTGTACGACGCGTCAACCTGCTGAGACTCAAGCGAAGTCATATGCTTGACGAAGCGAATGGCCCCCAATGCAGCAAAATTAACAGGGAAAATATTCGTATTTGCCGGGATTTATTGCGGGCGAACCGCGAAGCGCGAGAACCTTCTAAAGTGCGCGCTGGTCGGCCCAAGCCAGAGGGGCCGCCCGCTCGATGAGCTCGGCGATGTTCAGGTCTTTTTTCCCGCGCCCCTCAAGCAGCGCCCGCTGAAGATCGGGGGCGAGGAAAGCCAGCGGGGCAAGCTTGCGGATGTCGGAATCGGCGATCGCACTGGCGCTGGCGAAGGCGTCGCAACCGAGAAGCGGTGAAGCACTCGCCCGCTCTAGGACCCGGTGCACTGTTCGAAGGGTCCTGGCGAGTGAAGGGTCAGAACGCGCCGGCGACAAAGCTGAGGCGCCCTCCGGCAGGACAATGACCTGCCGTCCACCGCGGAACACAGCTCGGACCGGCACGACCAGCACCAGCCGGCCGTCCTCATCCAGCAGCAACTTGGAGCCTGGCTCGATGCGCTTGGACAGGCGAAATCGGGTGGCCTCAGGCGCCTCGTGAGGGTCGCCAGCCAGGCTCTGGTCGATGACGACGTGGATCTGCCGCGGATAGACCTCCACCCGAACCAAGAGCGACTTCGCCCGCTCCCAATCGAGCGATCCGCCTGGCGCTGCGAGTCCAGCAAGTCGATCCAAGACCAACTGTTCCATCGCCGGCGCGGGAACCCTACGGATCGCGTCAGAGGCATTGTCCGCCGCGCGGCGACCGGCCTGAACGCTGGTCGAAATGTAGTAGCGGTAGAGGCCCCCTCGTCGGCCATAGCCGAAGCTTGGCCCCATCGCCGCGCCGTCGGCGTCGAAGATTAAGCCGGTGAGCGGCGACGCCGCAGCCCGGAGCGGCCTATCTCGATGGTCCTTGCGGTGCGCGGCAAGCTGCACCTGTACAGCGTCAAAGAGATCCTGATCGATGATCGGCGGGTGAAGGCCCGGATAGACCTGATCCTTGTGGACGATCTGGCCGATGTAGAGCCGGCTCTGCAGGAGGTGGAAGAGCGTTCCGCGGGTGAAGGCGCAGCCACCAAGAGTTCGCCCCCCTCGCGTCAGCCAGGCCTTGGTGAGCACGCCCTCGGCGCGAAGCTCATCGCATAGCCGATGGACAGACTTCAGCTCCAAGTACTTCTGGAAGAGGCGGCGAACGGTTTCAGCCTCCGCCGGATTGATGATGAGAGCGCGGTCCTGGGCGTCGTAGCCCAGGGGCACCATGCCGCCCATCCACATGCCCTTGGCCTTTGAGGCCGCGATCTTGTCGCGAATTCGCTCGCCTGTGACCTCCCTCTCAAATTGGGCGAAGGACAGCAGCACGTTAAGGGTCAGGCGACCCATCGAGGTGGTGGTGTTGAAGGCCTGGGTGACGGAGACAAAACTCACGCCATGGGCGTCGAACGCATCGACGATCTTGGCGAAGTCGGTCAAAGACCGGGTCAGACGATCGACCTTGTAGACTACGACGACGTCCACTAGCCCGCGGCGGATGTCGACCAGCAGTCGGTTCATGGCAGGGCGCTCGAGGTTTCCTCCGGAAAATCCGCCATCGTCATAGACCTCTGCGAGGGCGCTCCAGCCCTCGCCTGCCTGAGACGCCACATAGGCTTCGCAGGCCTCACGCTGGGCATGGAGACTATTGAAGGCCTGATCCAGCCCCTCCTCCGAACTCTTCCGGGTGTAGATCGCGCAGCGAACCCGGCCGGGCGCCACAACGCTGCGGGGTTTGGCCATCAGGGTTGCTCGACTTGGCGCAGACCAAAGAACCTGGGGCCATTCCATCGGGTCCCGGTAATCGCGCGCGCCACTTCAGAGAGGCTACGATAGGTCTGCCCAGACCACTCGAATCCCCCCTCGCCCACGACCACCTCGTGATTGCGGCCCTGCCATTCGCGGTGAAGCCGGGCGCCGGCCTGAAGGGTCGCACGCGGCCGTGCTCCGGCATGGCGCAGGAGGCGGCGGGTCTCAGCATCAAGGCCTCCAAAAGCTTCGGCCTGGATCCGCCAAGCCATCAGCCGTCTGAGGAGCTCCACCGCCCGCAGGGTCGGCGGCGGCCCCCATCGCCGCCGCCACTCAGCCCGAAGGTCCGCCAAGTTCAGGGCTTCGAGCGCGCGGACCTCGTCGGTGATTTGGATGGCGGAGTTCATCACCGCGCCTCCCCGACCACGAAGTAGGTTCGGATGCCGTCGCGCTTCTGAGACTCCACCAGCAGGCCAAGGTTCTTTTTCACTGCCCCTGAAATTGCCCCGCGCACGGAATGTGCCTGCCAGCCCGTAGCGGCGGTCAACTCGTCGATGCCGACCCCTTCAGGGCGGCGCAGAAGCCCCACCAGCAGGCCGAGCTTACCTTTTGGGGTGACGGGTGGCGCGGGAGCCGGAATGGGCTCCCTCGGCGCCTTACCAGCAGTCTTCGATATATTGCGAGCCATCTTGTCCTCATCGCGTTTTGGCGGCGCCAAATGCCGCCGCTACCGCGGCGAGCCCGGAGTGGCCGGGGGACAAGGTGACTGACGCTCTGTTGCGACGAACAGTCCAGCGCGCGGGCCAAAAAAAGGGGCGGCCACAACTGCGGCCACCCCTGCCTCGTGTTTCCACGAGGTTCTTATGGTGGTGAAACTAGGTGGATGGCTTTGCACTGCGTTCCGGCTTGTTGGCTGCAGCCATGTGTTCCAGGCCGCATATTAGAACGCCGCGAAGCTTCTCCTGGCTCTCGGCTCTAAACTTCTCGTCGGCCATCTCCTGCAGTATTTCGGCGCGCGTCGGCGCCCGGGTGGCATATGCCTTCTCCAGCAAAATTGTTGCCTGCAGTATAGCCTTGTAGACCTGGGGGTTGCCCGACTGAGCGGTGTGAATGAACTTTCTGCTCAAGGCTTCTTCGAAGGTCATGCGCTTGCGCTTGCCTTCAACCGAGATGGTCACCTTCTCCTGCATTAGTCTCAAAAGCGCGTGCTCGCGTACCCTCCCCCGTGGGCGACCACGAGGATTTCGTGATGGCTGTCCAGGCTTGAACTGGTGCTCGAGGGGCGGCCTTCCATAGCCAACCTTGTAGGTCTTGCCCGGTGTATTTTGTGGTTCGTTCATGTTCGCCCTCTTAGGCCTTATCGCCGAGCACAATGCTCGGGATCGGATTTGAGGCCTGGCAGGGAGCCTCAGGGGGCGTGGCAGGAGCGCTCCCGTTTGCAATTGTGGTGAGTGGTGACTTTGTCGCCGCTCGGCGCGCGCGGACAGCCGTAATGGTTTCTCCAGAACCTTCGAGAACAGGCTCCAGCCCGGTGATCGCCGACCAGCGCGCAAGAGCGACGTCGACATAGACGGGGTCAATTTCGACGCCCCGACACACTCGGGCTGACCTCTCCGCGGCGATCAGGGTCGTCCCCGATCCGAGGAACGCGTCCAGCACGGTCTCACCGGGCTTGGTCACGTCCTTGATGGCGTCGGCCACCATGGCTACCGGCTTGACCGTGGGATGCATCGCGAGGTCATGGCGGCGACTTCCCCCGAAGGTGTTGACCGAGGGGTATTCCCAGACATTGGTGCGGTTGCGCCCGTGCTTTCCAAGCTCAACATTGTTGCGGTGGGGCGCATCGCCAACCCGGTAGACGAACACCAGTTCGTGCTGGGAGCGGTAGAGGCTGCCCATGCCCGCGTTAGACTTCACCCAAACACACATATTGAGATACTGGCCGTAGACCGCGTCGATGGCGGCACGCAGTTCCCCAACATGGTGGTGGTCCATGCAGATGTAGTGGATCGCGCCATTACGTGAGGCCTCAGCGCAGGCGCCGTGGGTCTCCTTCAAGAAATCGATGAACTCCGCAGGGGACATCTCGCCAGATGCGAACGCGAACTCGCGGTGCTTAACCTTGCCCTTGCCGCCAGCGTGGCCATCGATCTTCACGTTATATGGCGGGTCGAGAAAAGCGGCGTCGGCGCACCCGCCAGCCATGAGCCGGGCCATCAACGATTTGTCGCGAACATCGCCGCAGGCGACCCGGTGCGGTCCGAGCGTCCAGATATCGCCCGTCTGACTAACCGGCTCGGCCGGGGCCGCGGGGACGACTTCGTCCTCGGGGTCTGCTTGACCCTCAAACAGCACATCCAGTTCACCGACTGAAAACCCGGTAAGCTCAAGGTCGACGTCGAGGAGCCTCAATTCCTCCAGCTCGATTTTCAGCAGCTCCAGGTCAAAGCCGGAATTCAGCGCGATCTTGTTGTCCGCCAGCCGCAGGGCTCGCTTCTGGCCTTCGGACAATCCTCGCAGCTGGATGGTCGGGACCTCGTCAAGGCGGAGCTTCTTAGCCGCGAGCAACCGGCCGTGGCCGGCAATGATGACGTCATTTTCGTCGATCAGGATCGGATTGGCGAACATCGTCGCCACGATGCTCGCGGCGATCTGATCGATCTGTTTGGCGCTATGGATCCGCGCATTTGTCGGGTGGGGTTTTAGCTCCGCAGGCTTGCGGTACTGGATCTCGAGACTCGTCATCGTCACCTGCCAAGATTTGGGGCGACGGATCGCCCCGTTAAAATTTTCTTGGCAGGTTGTTCTTCTACCTACGCAGATTGAGGGTCGAAACTCAAGCTTCGTCCTAGCGTACCTTCTCGATTAGCCACTCAAGCAGCCCGGCCTTGACCGCCTGCTCGGCAATCTGCGGGCCCAGCCAAACCTGAATGCGCGGGTCCTCTGGCGCAGCCAGGGCGCCGCCTGGGCTATGGCAAAGGAAGAACAGTCGATCGAAAGACGGGTCGTCGGCAAAGCGCTGCACATAGTCGCGCAAGGTGGCGGCGGAGGCGCTGGACTTGACCTGAACGAAGGCTCGCTCCCCAGTCACGGCTTGCTCGAGGATCAGGTCAGTGTCGGCCTGGCTGCTACCGCCAACGGCGGAGGACCGGCGCCATCCGCTGCCCGCGAAGATCAAGTCCACCAGGAGCTCGAAGTCTCGCCAGTCGAGCCGTCGGATCATGTCCAGGGCCGAGGTCACCATCTCAGCCTGGGCGGCCCTCGCTCGTTGGACCACCGGCTCCACCACGCCGTTCAACCGACGCAGGAGATAGTCCTCATCTCCTACCCGACAGATGGTCTGCTGGTAGGCGGCGACCTTGGTCAGGCGGGTGGATAGCCGGGAGAGTTCGAGACGTTCCCCTGACAGGCTCTGGTCACTCCACCCCCCAAGCGTCTTGCGCGCCCTTGCGCCACGGCCGTCCTCATCCACGGCGATGACCTCCGGGTCGGCGAAGGCCCACCACAGGCGACCCTGGCCTATCGTCACCCACAAGGCGTCCGAGCCCAGGGTGTAGAAGTCGCGTACCTCGCGCGTGAAGCTGGTCGCCTTCCCGGCGCTTCGACCGTCCGCCTCGATCATCTGCTTGGTGATTGTCGCCCAATCACCTGCCGCGGCCAGTTCGTGCGGCACACTGTCGTAGCCGAGCTCGATGACGCCCTCTGCAATGCAGCGGGAAAGCCAGGCCCCGTTTTGGCCAAGCTTAACGTAGCGAATCTGAGTTGGTTCGAGCTGCTGCATGAGTTGCATCCTATGAGTCTCACGATCCATGCGAGCCATGCGCAAGGCGATGCAGTCAACTCAATTGAGACTCATAGGCTGTAGATCATCCGTCTACACGGCCGCCCCTTCGGGGCATGGATATCCGGAGGCGTGTAGGTCTCAACATCAAGCGACTCCGCGAGCTGCAAGGCATCTCTCAGGAGGAACTCGCCGACCGAGCGGGCGTCCATCGCACCTACGTGTCAGGAGTGGAGCGGGCGGTGCGCAATCCCACCATCACAGTGCTGGCGAAGATTGCGGCAGGCCTCGGCGTTCAGCTCGTTGAACTCGTCGCTGGCTGATTACGGATCGCCGCACAGGAGTAGGCTTCCAGATCGAGCGACGGCGGCAGCGTCAGTGCATAGGCTCGAGATCTCGTCCAGATCGTCAACCGCGGTCACGCTTGAGACAAGGTCGAGGGCGCGCTCTAACCGATCGGCCAAGGCGTCAAGGATCGAGGCGGCCAACTCGGATGAGGCGACGGGACTTGGCATGGCGTGAATGCCGCTCTGTTCGCCAGGGATGTCCAGGTGAAGGAAGAGGCGCGCCCGTAAGGATCCGAGTCTGCATCGCGCCAGAAGCGGAAGTTAGGACGCCGCCGGAAACTCGCCGTTCAAACCTGGCGGTCCGCGGCGCCTCGACCGGAAAGTTTCGGCCCGGACCCCAACGGGGAGAAGCGACCCTCAGCAGACGTTGGCCGGTCTGGTTAAGCGCGCGGTACAACGAACTCGCCATCTTCCTTTACAAAGGTGGCGGGCTTTCGGTCCAGAAGATCGAGCACGGCTTCCGAGGGCCGACAGAGCTTCACCCCCTTGGGCGTCACGACGATGGGGCGGTTCACCAGGATGGGGTGGACGACCATCGCCTCAAGCAGATTGTCGTCGCTAACATCGTCCGCGAGCAAGCCAAGCTCTGCGGCTGGCGTGCCCTTCTCGCGCAGGATATGGCGCGGCTTAGCGTTCATGGCGGTTAGCAGGTGTCTCAGCTTTTCGAGGGTCCAGCCCTCTTTCACGTATTCGATCACCGACGGCTCGTACCCAGCGGACTGGATCATCGCCAAAGTGTTGCGCGAGGTGCCGCAGTCGGGGTTGTGGAAGATGGCGATGGGGAAATCTTCGCTCATGGTGTGGTCTTCTCTTTGAGCAGCCATCCGAACAGGACGGCGGACACAGCCGCTCCAGCCAACTGAGCGGCGATGAAGGCGGGGACGGAACTCGGCGCGATGCCGGCGAAGGTGTCGGACAAGCTGCGAGCGATGGTGACGGCCGGATTGGCAAACGAGGTCGAGGCCGTGAACCAGTAGGCCGAGGTGATGTAGAGGCCCACCATCAGAGGCGTGGCCTCCGGACGGAAGCGGATCGATCCCAGGATCGTGGCGACCAGACCAAACGTGGCCACGGCCTCAGAGAAGGCTTGGGCCGGACCCTCGCGCAGCTTCTGCGATGCCTGGAGAACGGCGTCACCGAACATTAGGTGGGCGGCCCAGACGCCTAGGACCGCCCCCATGATTTGCACCAAGATATAGGCCACCGCCATGGGCCAAGTCATTTCTCGGCGGGCCGCGAACACCAAGGTTACGGCAGGGTTGAAGTGCGCGCCGGAGAGGGGGCCAAAGATAGTGATCAGCACCACCAGGGCCGCGCCGGTGGATAGGGTATTGCCCAGGAGCGCGATGGCGTCGTTCCCGCCGGACAGCCGCTCGCCCATGATCCCCGAGCCGACCACGACGGCGAGCAGCAGGGCCGTCCCAAGTGCCTCGGCGACGAGACGATGGGCGACGCCGTAAGGCTGGAGCGGCGGTTCTAAACTAGCGTCCGACACATCAAGACCGCTGAACTAGGGCAAAGTTCGGTGAATTGCCGGGTGGAAGCGATGAACGGTGGAGCGCCAGAGCGATCCACTGAAGCGAAGCCATGGCGGCCGAAGAAGCCTTCGCCGCCCGTGGTGAGAAGCCATAGGCGCTGTACGCCATAGGTGGAGGCCAGCGTGGCCAGGTGGTCGATGACAGCTCCGCCGTGGCCCGCCCCCCGCCCGCTCTGCGGTACGACCACAGAGCGCACAAGGGCGTCGTCTCCACCGGCCGCGAGCCCAGCGAACGCCATCACCTCCGGCCCATCACCGAGCGCGTAGTACCGTGCGCCCTCGTCATGCAGATCTCGGGTCGGCAGGCCGGCCTCTTCGAGCAAGCCGATGAAGGCGGCGTATGCCGTCGAGCCGGGCTCTATCGGCCGCAACCTCATGCCTAGGTCCGAGCCGGCGCGTCGCGTGTCTGACCGATGTCATTCAGACGCTGCTGCAGCGCAATGGTGTCGAGCGACGTGATCGGCAGATTGACGAAGATGCTGATGCGGTTGTTGAGCTGCCGATAGGCTTCCGCAAAGGCCAAGCTGATTTCCGCCTGATTGCCCTGTACCGCGTCGGGGTCGGGAATACCCCAGTGGGCGCTCATCGGCTGCCCGGGCCAGTAAGGGCAGACCTCTCCCGCCGCATTGTCGCAGACGGTGAAGACGAAATGCAGTTCCGGCGCATCGGGATTGCCGTCGCGGGAAAACTCTTCCCAGGGCTTCGAGCGGAAACCGTCGGTCTTGTAGTTCAGCTTTTCCAGCAGCGAGATGGCATTCGGATTGACCACACCCTTCGGCATGGACCCTGCGGAGTAGGCCTTGAACTTTCCGGCCCCTACGCGGTTCATGATCGCCTCGGCGAAGATGGAGCGGCACGAGTTGCCGGTGCAGAGAAAGAGGACGTTGAAGGGCTCGTTGTTTTCCGGATGGATCATGGCGGTTCTCCCTGGGGTTTTAGCAGGCGCGTCCTTCTGCCTCGCAGGATCGGCTAACGATGCTGACGAGCGGGGCGCAGATTTCCGGCGAGCCGCCACAGCAGTCTTCCATTAGGAAGGCCAGCAGCTCGCGCATCGTGTCGTAGTTGGCGGTATAGATGATCGAACGGCCATCGCGTCGCGACTGGACCATGCCGGCGTTGCTCAGCACGTTCAGGCTGGACGAGAGTGTGTTCGGCAAGACCTCTAGGCGACGCGCAAGTTCGCCAGCCGCCAGACCATCAGGCCCGGCCTGTACAAGAATGCGAAACGCCGCCAGGCGCACTTCGTAGGCGAGCGCAGATAGGGAAGCTACAGCGGGCTTGGTTTCCATATTTCGACATTATAAGAACTATACGATAATTCCAAGACCCGTCAGCGCCGCTGGCAACATTTGCGTTAGGCTTGCTTGTATGACCGACTTTCCCGCCCTTGAGCCGCAGTTCCTCGATATCCCCACGGCGGATCAGTTGGAGCCGCCCAAGGTGTCAATGCATCCGCCGCGCATCCTCCTGCTCTACGGCTCGCTACGGGAACGGTCTTACAGCCGGCTTCTGACTGAGGAGGCTGCGCGCATTCTCCAGAGGTTTGGGGCGGAGACGAGAATCTTTGATCCTACCGACCTGCCCTTGCCGGATGCGGTGTCACCGGACCATCCGAAAGTGCAGGAACTTCGCGCGCTGTCGCTCTGGTCCGAGGGACAAGTGTGGTGCAGCCCCGAGCGGCACGGTGCGATCTCCGGCATCATGAAGGCGCAGATTGATTGGATACCGCTGGAGATCGGAAGCGTCCGCCCGACGCAGGGCCGAACCCTCGCCGTGATGCAGGTCAGCGGCGGCTCTCAGTCATTCAACGCCGTGAACACGTTGCGTCTGCTAGGCCGCTGGATGCGGATGATCACCGTCCCCAACCAGTCGTCAGTCGCCAAGGCCTATCAAGAGTTTGATGAGGCCGGCCGGATGCTGCCGTCTGCCTACTACGACCGCGTGGTGGACGTGATGGAAGAGCTGTTCAAGTTCACGCTGCTGACCCGTGACCGCGCCGACTATCTTGTTGATCGATACAGCGAGCGTAAGGCTGCTGGTCGTACCACAGCGGCAGAAGAATTAGCGGGAGCAGCCATGCTTCACGAGCTCAAGGCTCGCTAAGACATTCTCGGTCATCGAGGTCGAAGTGGGCCAAGGCCGCCGACGCGATGCAGCGCAAAGTGACCGGGTGGGGCGAGCTTGGCCGATGTCCCCTAAAGGTCCGCTTCCCACCGAGGCTGTGTGTAAACGCGCTGACGCACCCATGGGGGAGTTTGGTCGATGGCCGTTCAGTGAGGCCGGGCGATGGAGGCGGCGTTTCGGCGCGAGGCCAGAGACGGCC
>NZ_JANPJP010000188.1:0-3712 GCF_031425575.1 Phenylobacterium sp. | reverse complement strand
TTCAATAACTCATCTAAGGATCTGGGACATGACCTCCGCCATTCTCCGTAAGCTGCTCGTCGCCGGCGCCGCCGTCGCCGCTCTGACCGCCGCCGCCTGCTCCAAGCCCGCTGAAAAGGCCGCTGAAGCCCCGGCCGCCGCCGAATCGGCCGTCGTCGCCGCCGACGCCGCCGCCACCGCGACCGACGCCGCGGCCACCGCTGCTGACGCCGCCGCCGACGCCGCCGCCGCCGCCCCGGCCGCTGCTGACGCCGCCGCCGCCGCCCCGGCCGCCGACGCCGCCATGGCGCCCGCCGCTCCCGAGAAGAAGTAAGCTTCTCCATCGCATACTCTTTACGAAGGGCCGTCCCCATCCGGGGGCGGCCCTTTTCGCTGCGCGGTTTCATGAGCGATCCAACCCCGCCTTCCCCGCTCCTCTGGGCCGATGACGGCCAACCGCGCTCGCGGCTCTATGGCGATGTCTATTTCTCCACCGAGGACGGCCTGGCCGAATCCCGCGCTGTCTTCCTGGCCGGCTGCGGCCTGCCCACCGCCTGGGTCGGGCGGGCGCGATTCGTAGTGGCCGAACTCGGCTTCGGCACCGGACTCAATATCCTGGCCCTGCTTGATCTATGGCGCAGGACCCGCGAGCCTGGCGCCCACCTGCACATCTTCTCCCTCGAGGCCCATCCCTTGGGGGCCGGCGAAGCCCGCCGGGCCCTGTCGGCCTGGCCGGAACTCTCTGACCTCGCGCGCCTGCTGACCGACCGCTGGCCCGGCCACGCCCGCGGCCTGCACAGGGTCGACCTGCCTGAAGTCTCCGCGACGCTGGACGTTGCGGTGATGGACGCACATGGGGCCCTCGAAGGCTGGGATGGCCGAGCCGACGCCTGGTTCCTCGACGGCTTCTCGCCGGCCCTCAATCCGGGCATGTGGGATGAGGACCTGATGACGCTGGTGGCCCAGCGCTCTGCCCCAGGGGCCCGGGCGGCGACCTTCACGGTGGCCGGCGCGGTTCGACGCGGCCTGCAGGCGGCTGGGTTCGCCGTCGAAAAGCGCCCCGGCCACGGGCGCAAGCGCGAGCGGCTGGAGGCGAGCCTGCCCGGGGTCGCCCCCGCGGCGTCTGCGCCACGGGTCGCCATCGTCGGAGCCGGCATCGCGGGCGCCAGCGCCGCGCGGGCTCTGCGCGCCCTGGGTCGCCAACCCATCCTGATCGAGGCTGAATCCCCCGGCGCCGGGGCCTCGGGAAACCCGGCCGCCCTGGTGACCCCGCGCCTCGACGCCGGCCTCGGGCCGTTGGCCGCCCTCTTCGCCCAAGCCTATGGCCGCGCCCTGCGTCTCTATGAGGACACGCCGGGCGCCATCCTTTCTCGCGGCGTGCTGCAATTGATCGGCGACGAGCGGGACCTTGGGCGATTTTCGAAGATCGCCGCTTCCGACCTGTTTGAGCCCGGCGCCCTCATTCTCCGGGAACCCGCCCAGGCTGGTCAGGCCCTTGGAGAGCCCGTCCCGGCCGCCCTGGACCTCACCGGCGCTCTATCCGTTGCCCCCGCGACCATTTTGGCGGACTGGTGCGGCGAAATCCTGCGAGCGCGGGTGGCTGGCCTCACCTGCCACGCCGGCGTCTGGGGGCTGATCGACGGCGACGGTGCGACGATCTGCGAGGCCGAGGCGGTGATCCTGGCGACCGGCCACCAGTCCCTTTGGCCGGAACCGAGAATCCGCCCCGTGCGGGGTCAAGCCAGTTGGATCGAAGCCCCTGGCGGCGCGCAGGCCGTCGCCTGGGGCGGCTATGTCCTGCCCACCCGGAATGGCCTGCTGTTTGGCGCCACACACGACCGCGACGATGTGACGACCGACGTCCGCCCGGACGACCACGACCGAAACCTCGCCACCCTGGCGGCGGCCCTCCCCCAGCTTGCCCGGCGGCTCGCGGCCCTTCCGGTGGACGGGCGCGCGTCGGTTCGCGCCACCACGGCTGACCATCTCCCCCTGGCGGGCGCCGCACCGGGCGCGGCGCAGGGGCTCTTTCTGTTGGGTGGCCTGGGCTCGCGGGGCTTCTGCCTGGCCCCACTGCTGGCCGAGCACGTGGCGGCCCTGGCGCTTGGCGCGCCGTCTCCGCTGCCCAAGGGCATTTCAGAACGGGTGGATCCGGCGCGCTTTCTTCTCCGTGCGGCGCGGCGCGGCCGCATTTCCGTCGCGGGGTCCCGCGACGTTGGCCCAGGGACGCTGGCCGGAGGATCGCCGCGTTGAAGCCGCTCGCGATCAACCTGCCCGCAATGGCGGCATTCGCAGGCTGACGCCCGAGGAGATCGCCGTCCTGCCCTCTCGTGAGACGCCCTGACACGAACGGGGCGCTGCCCGGCCGGACAGCGCCCCTCAAGTTGCTTTGCGAAATCCGGCGACGGATGCCCGCCGCCGGTCGCGGTGTTGTCGTTAGAAGGTCTTCTTCAGACCCACCTTGAAGACGCGGCCCAGCGGGTTCCCGTTGGTGACGTCGTAGTTATAGAAGCTCTGGGCGAAGGGCGGGTCGGTATCCAGGATGTTTTGGACACTGAAGGTCGCCGTCGTCTCCCAGGGCAGTTCGACCCGCAGGTTCAGGTCGTGCTGCCAGAAGTCGTCCAGCTTGCCGACGCTTTGATAGGCGCCGGTGGCGTAGTTGTAGCGGCAGTCCGCCGTCGTGCCGGCGCCCGCATCACCCACGCAGACCGGCGCGGCGATGGTGGTGCCTTCACGATATAGCAGCTGGTAGCGCAGGTTCCACTTTTCGCCAGAGACATTGACGAAGGCCGAGGCCCGGGTCTTCGGGAACGAGTAGAACTCGCCCGTCAGGTCGTGCTTGCCGGCCCGGTCTATCGCCGGCGCGATCACCACGGAGGTGTCCTCCAGCAGGGTCGTCTCGCCGCGCTTGTACTCCTTCGTCAAGGTCGCTTCGGCGCCCACGGTCACCTGGGTGTCGTAGAAATCCATGCCGAAGAAGTTATCGAAGTCATACTGGGCGCGAAGGTCGAAGCCGGACGTCTTGGTGTTCTGACCGTTGACGATCTTGATTGTCGCCTGCAGCACGTTGGTTTGGGTGGTGCAGACCGGGGCGCCGCCGATATTCACGAAGCGCGCCGCGAAGGCGGGCTTGGCGCAGTTGGTGGCGTTGAGGGCGGCGAGAAGTTGGCCCGCGTCCTCGACGATCAGCTCCTTCTTGAAGTCGAAGGTCCAGTAGTCGATCGAACCGCTGAAGCCCCCGGCCGTGACGATGACGCCCAGGTTACCCGTCGTCGCAGTCTCGGGCTCGAGGAACGGGTTGTTCTCCGTCACGACCGCGCGATAGGAACCCGCGATATTGCGGACACCCTTGCTGCTGCCCGGAGTCGTTGCCGCCGCGCCGGGAGCGCGGAAGGTCGTGCCGGCCGAACCCCGGAAGGCCAGCCAGTCGATCGGCTGCCAGCGTGCAGAAATCCGCGGATTGGTGGTCGAGCCGATATTGCCCCCGAAGTCTTCATGGCGCACGGCGCCGCTGACTTCGAGGCTGTCGAGGACCGGGAGCTTCACCTCAGCGAACACCGCGCCGACGCGGCGATCGACGTCAATGTCCCGTTGGGCGCCGAAGAAGACGAAGGGACCCGTCGGGTTTGCGCATTGCCCCTGCTGACCATCGATGGAGTCCACGCAGGGCGTCGCTTGCACGTCGCCGAGATCGGACCACTCATCCTGGTTGCGATTGAAGCGGTACTGCGCC
>NZ_JANPJP010000187.1:0-22628 GCF_031425575.1 Phenylobacterium sp. | reverse complement strand
CCCAGCAGGCGGGCGAAGGCCGCGGCCTCCTTGGCGTTGCCGAGATCGGGCGAGACCACGACGGTGTTGGAGTGATCCTCGGCGGCGAAGTGGCGCGCCAATTCCTGCAGGGCGTGCAGGTGGTCGACGGGCATGGAGAAGAAGCCGTGCACCTGGGGGGAGTGCAGGGTCATGGTCAGGACCCGCTGGGCGCCGGCGGTGGCCAGCAGGTCGGCCACCAGCTTGCCGCCGATGGAGATGCGCGGCGCGTCCTTCTTGTCGGAGCGGGCATAGGCGTAGTGGGGCATGACCGCGGTGATGCGGGCCGCCGAGGCGCCGCGGGCGGCGTCCAGCATCAGAAGCAGCTCCATCAGGTGCTCCTGCACGGGCGCGACGATGGGCTGGATCAGGAAGACGTCACGCTCGCGGCAGTTGGCCTCGAGTTGAACCTCCAGGCAGTCGTTGGCGAAGCGGGTCAGGCGGGAGGGTGAGAGCGGGACTTCGAGATGCCGGCAGATCTCGCGCGCCAGGTCGGGGTGCGCGCTGCCGCTGAAGATGGCGATATCACCCACGACTCATCTCCCGCTGCTGCGGGGGTCCTATAGCCGAGGGGGCCTAGATGTCCACCTCGGGCAGGACGCGGGCGAAGTGGCCCTCGACGGCCTCGTAGCATTCACACGCCACCCGCTCGAGGCCCTTGCGGTCGAGGATCTGCACACGGCCCCGCAAAGTCTTGATGAGCCCGCGCGTCGCCAGCGATGAGGTGACGGCCGACACCGTAGTGCGCTGGACCCCCAGCATCTCGGCCAGGGACTCCTGGGTGAGCTGGATGATGTGATCGCCGGCCCGGTCATGGGTGGCCAGCAGCCAGCGGGCGCAGCGTTCCTCCACCGAGTGCAGGGCGTTGCAGGCCACTCCCTGCATCATCTGGGCGAGCAGGGCGTCGGCATAACGGGAGAACAGGTCGCCGAAGCGGGTGGAGCCGAGCTTGGCCGCTTCCAGATGGCTGGTGGAGATGGCGAAGGCCGAACCCGGGACCTGGACCACAGCGCGGCCGAAGGCGGGCTTGTGCCCGTCGCTGACGATGCCGCCCACCGCGCCTTCGCGGCCGATGGTGGCGGCTTCGACCTCGCGGCCGTCACGGGTGACGATCAGCAGCGAGACCATGGTCTTGCGGCAGGGAAAATAGGTGGTGTGGACGTCGTCGCCGGGCTCGAACAGCACCTTGCCGCGAGCCAGGGGGACCAGCTCCAGATGCGGCTCCAGGATCTCATAGTCCCGGCCGCCCAGGGCGCCCAACAGGCGGTTGGCGAGCCTGGGATGCGCCGGGCTCATTTCCGGCTTGGCTTCCAGCGCGCTCATGACTTTATTCATTCGACAACTCCCCGAGCTCCGACCCCAGAACAACGCGGGTCAAGGGAGTTGGCTCCGCTTGCTGGATATCCGACGGGGCCGATCCGATCAGATGGACCGCGCCACGACCTCCTTCATGATCTCCGAGGTGCCGCCGTAAATCCGCTGCACCCGGGCGTCCCGCCACAAGCGGGCGATGGGGTAGTCGTTCATGTAGCCGGCCCCGCCATGCAGCTGCAGGGCCGCGTCGCAGACCTCCCACTGCAGTTCGGTGTGGAAGAGCTTGGCGGCGGAGGCCTCGGCGGCGGTGAGCTCTCCCTTCAGGTGGCGGGCCATGCACCAGTCCAGGTGGGCCCAGCCGGCCTGTAGCTTGGCTTTCAGGGCGCCCAGGGTGAAGCGGGTGTTCTGGAAGTCGAAGATAGCCTGCTTGAAGGCCTTGCGCTCCTTGGTGAACTTCACGGCCTCGTCGAAGGCGCGTTGGGCCCCGGCCTGACCGGCGATGGCGATCTGCAGGCGCTCCTGGGGCAGCTGATTCATCAGGTAGGCGAAGCCGCGGCCCTCCTCGCCAAGGCAGTTGGTGATGGGGATACGGACGTCCTCGAAGAACAGCTCGGAGGTGTCGGCGGAGTTCTGGCCGATCTTGTCGAGGTTGCGGCCGCGCTTGAAGCCGGCGCGGTCGGTCTCCACCAGGACAATCGAGATACCCTTGGACCCGGCGACCGGGTCGGTCTTGGCGACCACGAAGACCAGGTCAGCGTTCTGGCCGTTGGTGATGTAGGTCTTGGAGCCGGAGACGACATAGTGATTTCCGTCACGGATCGCGGTGGTGCGGATGCCCTGCAGATCCGAGCCCGCGCCGGGCTCGGTCATGGCGATGGCGGTGATCACCTGGCCTGAGACCATGCCCGGCAGCCACTTCTGCTTCTGCTCCTCCGATCCGTAGTTGATCAGGTAGTCGACCACGATGTCCGACTGCAGGGTGATCCCGGCGGTGGAGCCGGCGTAGGAGAGCTCCTCGCCGATGACGGCGTTGTAGCGGTAGTCGAGGCCGAGGCCGCCGTACTCGGCGGGAACCTGCGGACAAAGCACGCCCGCCTCGCCGCAGGCCAGCCAGAAGGCGCGGTCGACCAGGCCCTCCTCTTCCCAGCGGTCGAGGTGGGGCGTCAGGTGGACGGCGTAGAACTTGCGGACCTGGTCACGGAACAGCCCGAGGTCTTCGTCATAGATGGCGCGGGTGGCGGTCTGCAGCATGTCCTGGGCTCCTCTTGGCGGGGGTCCCAGCGATCTAACGCCCTCACGCGGCGTCAGGCCAGCTACTCAGCTTCGTCGTCGGTTTCGATGCGGGGCACGATCTCGCAGGTCGCCGCGATCTCGGCGCGGAGCTCGGGGATGCCGAACCCTTTCTCCGAGGAGGTTGAGAGCACGCGGGGGAAGGCGGCGGGGCGTTTGATGATGGCGGCCTGGGTCTTGGCCACCAGGGCCTCGACCTCGGCGGGCTTCATCTTGTCGGCCTTGGTGAGAATGATCTGGTAGGAGACCGCGGCCTTGTCGAAGGCGTCCATCGGTTCCTTGTCCACGTCCTTCAGGCCGTGGCGGGCGTCGATCAGCAGGTAGGCCCGCTTCAGGTTGACCCGCCCGCGCAGATAGTCGCGGCCGAGGTTCTGGAACTTCTTCGTCGTCACCTTCGAGGCCCGCGCCCAGCCGTAGCCGGGAAGGTCCACCAGACGGATCACGTCATCGAGGACGAAGAAGTTCACCTCGCGGGTGCGGCCCGGCTCGTTAGAGGCCCGGGCCAGCTTTTTGTGACCCACCAGGGCGTTGATCAGCGAGGACTTGCCGACGTTGGAGCGGCCGGCGAAGGCCACCTCGGGCATGTCGGCGGGCGGCAGGCCGTCCACGGACACAGCGCCCATCAGGAAGGTGGCCTGGCGCGCGAAGAGGATGCGCGCGGCCTCGATCTCGGCCTCGTCGAAGGTCCCGTCGGTCTTCACTCTTGCGCCTTGGGCTTGCCCGAGAACCGCGCGATCAGGTCGTCGATCGGGTTATCGACCTTGAAGCGGCGCATGATGATGTACTGCTGACCGATCGTCAGCACGTTCGACCAGGTCCAGTAGATCAGCAGGCCCACGGCGAAGGGGGCCATGATGAAGGTGAACAGGATCGGCATCAGCTGGAAAATCTTCTGCTGGATGGGATCTCCCACTGGCGGGTTCATCGCCGTGGTCAGCCACATGGTCACGCCGTAGGCCAGGGCCAGGACGCCGATGTGCAGGTATCCGTCCAGCAGGCCGCCGATGAGCGGCGTCGCGGCAGGGTTCCAGGGGATCAGGCCAAACAGGGTCCAGACGGTGGACGGATCGCGGGCCGAAAGGTCCTGGATCCAGCCGAAGAAGGGTGCGTGCCGCATCTCGATGGTGACGGTCAGCACCTTGTAAAGGGCGTAGAAGACCGGGATCTGCAGCAGCATGGGAAGACAGCCGGTGATCGGGTTGATCTTCTCCTTCTGATAGAGCGCCATCAGCTCGGTCTGCTGCTTGGTGGGATCGTCCTTGTATTTCGCGCGCAGCGCCTCGATCTCGGGCTGCACCTTCTTCATCTTGGTGATCGACTCGTAGCTCTTGTTGGCCAGCGGGAAGAACACGACCTTCACCGCCACGGTGAGCAGCAGGATGGCGATGCCAAAGTTGCCGACGTGGCCGTGGATGAACTCCAGGAACTGGAACAGCGGCCGGGTGAAGAACCAGAACATGCCCCAATCGACGGCCTGGTCGAAGCGGGGGACGCCGAGGGTGTCCTCATAGGCCTTCAGGACCGGCACCGTCTTGGCGCCGCCGAAGAAGCGCTGGGTCTCAGTGATCTGGCGACCCGGATTGATGATGCGGGCCGAGCCCACATAGTTGGCCTCGAAGATGTCGACACCGCCGGCCTTGGTGACGCGGAACTGGCTCTGGACGGCCTCGTTCTGCGCCGGGATCAGCGCGGCCAGCCAGTACTTGTCGGTGATGCCCGCCCAGCCGCCGGTGGTGGCGATGGTGGAGCCGCCGTCCTTCGCCCACTTCTTGAACTTGATGAGCCGCAGCTCCTCGCCGAGCCAGCCGACCGCGCCCTCGTGGATGATAGAGTTCGTGCCGATGTCGCTGGGCACGCCCTGGCGCTGCACCGACCCGTAGGGGGCCAGGGTCACGGCGCTCGCCCCGGTGTTGGCCACGGTGTCGGAGATGGTGAACATGAAGCGGTCGTCCACCGAGATCTGCCGGGTGAAGGTCAGGCCCGCACCGTTGGTGGTCCGCAGGGTGATGGGCGCGCCTGGCGCCAGGGTGGAACCCGCCGTCTGGGTCCAGACGGTCGCGGCGGTGGGCAGGCCCGGCACGTTGGCTCCGGCCCAGCCGAACTCGGCGAACTGGGCGTGCTGGGCGCCCTCGGGCCGCAGCAGTTCCACCGGCGGCGCGTTCTTGGCCACGGTCTCGCGGTACTGCTTGAGATAGAGATCGTCGAGACGGGCGCCACGCAAGGAAACCGAACCCGACAGGGCCGGCGTCTCGATGCGCACCCGGGGGCTGGCGGCGGCGGCCGTCTGGCGCGAGACCAGGGCCTCGGCGGCGGTGGGCGGCGCCTTGGTGAGGTTCTGGGCCTGGACCTGGGCGCTGGCGGCCGGCGGGTTGCGGGCCAGTTCGGCCTCGCGGGCCTTGGTGCGCGGACCCATGACCAGGAACTGGTAGGCCAGCAGCAGCGCCATCGCCGAGACCACGAAGATAATCGTGTTGCGGTTCGAGTTGTCTTGCATGGGGCGCGCGCTCAGACGGAAGGGGGAGAAGCGCGATCGGGCGCGCGGGTGTCGCTATCGGCGCCGAGGCTTATCAGCGCGCTTTTCACGTCGTCAAGCAAACGCGGCCATGGGCGCGTCGGCGCGCCGCCGCGGGCGATGAAGACATAGTCGAAACCGGGCTTGCCCAGGGTCGGAACCAGGGCGCGAGCGGCCTCGCGCAGGCGACGCTTGGCGCGGTTGCGCACTACGGCGCCGCCAATCTTGCGGGTGGCGGTGAAACCGACGCGGACAAGCGGGCGACCATCGGCGCGATGGCGGGCCTGGAGCACGACGGCGCCACGGGCGCACGACGGCGCCTTGGCCGCGGCCAGGAAATCGGGCCGGATCTTAAGATGTTCGATGGGAAAGACGGGGTCCGTCATGCGGACACCCCAGGACCCTGGTATTAGGCGGTCAGGCGCTTACGACCCTTGGCGCGCCGACGGGCGATCACCTTCTGGCCGTTTTTGGTGGCCATACGCGAACGCCAGCCGTGCCGGCGTGCGCGCACGAGACGGGAGGGCTGAAAAGTGCGCTTCACGGGACTGGCTCCGGGTCGAAATCGAGCGGCGGGGAATAAGGGGTAGGGCTGGGGATGTCAACCGTTAGCGGTCAAAGGTTTAGAGTCGATCACGTGGTGATCCGCACGCCGGGGCGCGATGCCTTGGTGGAGACGGTCGCGCGGCTGTCGGCGCGGCCGGTCCTGGACGGCTATCGGCCGGGCGGCGAGGTGGTCTCCAGGGGCGTGCGCTTCGCCAATGGGCCGTTCCTCGACGTCTTCGCCCAGGAGGCCGGTGCGCCGGCCCTCATCTTCCAGGGCCCGATCACGGCCCTGGAAGCCGTGGCGGTCCAGCGCGACTGGGAGTTCCGCAGCTACCGCCGCGAGGCCATCACCGATCCCGCGCAGGACCAGCCGTGGTCGATGCTGATGTTCCGGCGCGGCCAAGGCCTGCTGACCCAGATCTCGGCCATCGAATACGCCACTGACCCGGCGCCCTGGACGCTGCCCGCCTTTTCCGGCCCGCTCTATCCGCCGGACACCCCGCCCGATCAGGGCGTGCGCCTGCGCCGGATATGGCTGGGGGCGCAGGACCTCAATCGCGCCGCCGGGGACCTGATGGCCCTGGGGTTCGTGGTGGCCGGGCCGGTGACCTCGGAGTTCGCGCCGCACGCCGGGACCCTGTTCCGGGGCTCGCGGGCGGACCTGGTGCTGTTCCCAGGTCCTGACGGGGTGGCGCGGATCGATATCGACGGGCGCGAACCTCAGCGCGTTGAATTGACCTCCGACCTGGCCCTGGTCTGCGGCGAGGCCTGACGGCGCGTCGGCAATTCAGGCCCGTGCTCAGGCCAGGGTCAGGATCACCGGCCCGCGAGAGGTGGCCACCAGGGTGTGTTCGTACTGCACGGTAGGCTGGCGACCCGGCGGGCGCAGGGTCCAGCCGTCGTCCAGCTCCTCGACCCAATCGGCGCCGAGGGAGAGGAAGGGCTCGATGGTGAAGACCAGGCCCTCGGTGATGCGGCGCGGGTCGCCGGGTTCGTACCAGGTGGGGATGTCGCCCGGCTCGTCGTGCAGGGAGCGGCCGACCCCGTGGGAGGCCAGGTTGCGCACCAGGCTGTAGCCATTCTTCTTGGCGAAGCCCTCGATCGAGCGGCCGATCTCGTTGAGCTTGCCGCCGGGCTTCACCGAGCGGATGCCGGTCCACATGGCGCGGCGGCCGTCGCGGCACAGGCGCTCGATCTTTGGCGCGGTGGGAGGCACGGCGAAGCTGGCGCCGGTGTCGCCGAAGAAGCCGTCGATCTCGGCCGAGACGTCGATGTTCACCAGGTCGCCGGCCTTGATCACCGTGTCGCCGGGAATGCCATGAGCGCAGTCGGGGCCCACCGAGATGCAGGTTGCGCCGGGAAAATCGTAGGTGACCTCCGGGGCCGAGCGTGCGCCCTCGCGCTCCAGCATGGCCCGGCCAAGCTGGTCCAGCTCGCGGGTGGTGATGCCGGGCTCCAGGGCCGCGCCCATGGCCGCCAGCGTGCGCGCCACCAGGGCGCCGGCCACGCGGAGTTTCTCGAGTTCGTCTTCGCTGCCGATGGTCATGGCTTGGTTCCTGCTTGAGCCTTCAAGCCCCGGATAGAGGTCCAGTAGGCCTCGGCGACGTCAGCATCCACAACGACCGGCTGGGTTCCTCCGTAGAGACGGTCCTGGCCATCCCGCCGAGGGCCGGAAATCCAGAAATGGTCTCCGGTCTCGGTCTCGAAATAGTTGGCCTTGAAGCCTCTGCCACTGAGGCTTTGGAACGTGCGGCCATCATAGGAGATAGAGCGTCCCGACTTCGAATAGACGACGCGGCCGATCCTGGCCGGTCCGTTCAGCGAGCCAGATTTGTCCTCAATGTACATGATCCGCGTCCGGGGGGTGCTCACGACGGCCTCTGAAATGATTTGACGCAAGGGAGCTTGGCCCAGAATCCACGCCGGCCCAAGGGCCTGTGACATTGCCGCATTTTAAGTTGTGACGCCTGTGACGCCGCTCCTAGGGTCTTGGTGTCCTCAAGGGGGAACACCGATGCGAACTCTGCTCCTGGCCCTGGCGGCCCTGACCCTGGCCGCCGGCGCAGCAGCCCAGACGCCGCCGCCGGTGGACACCAGGGCGCTGCTGGCGGCCAATACCCGGCCCTTCACCTATACGGGCGGAAGGCTGGCGGGCCCGGGCGCGGACGCCCTGTTCGGGCAGCTGAAGGACAGCCAGTTCGTCTTCCTGGGGGAGAGCCACCACGACCACGAGACCCCGATCTTCGCCGGGGCTCTCTATAGTCGCCTGCAGGCCGACCTCGGCTATCGCTACCTGGCGGTGGAGCAGGACCCGCTGGCGATCGAAGCGGTGAACAGCTATCGCGGCGACTTGGCCAAGATCGCCGCGCTCGCCAAGCGCTATCCCACCCATATCGGCTTCGCCGCGGACCAGGACCTCGCCTTCCTGGCCCAGGCGTCCAGAAGCGCCAAGCCGGGAGACCCTGCCGTCTGGGGCCTGGAGCAGGCGCAGGGGGTCGCGCCCTATCTGGAAGAGTTGCTGCCCCTGGCGCCCAATGCGGCGGCCAAGGCGACCACCCAGGCCCTGCTGGACGAGGTCCGTCTCAAGGAGACCCGCGCCAACCAGGGCGCCTTTCTCCACGACGACGCCACCACCCTGCCGCGCCTGGAGGCGCTGAGGGCGGCCTATGGCGCCAAGCCGGGCTCGCGGGCCGAGGTGTTGCTCACCGGCCTGGTCACCTCAGCGCGGATCTATTCCTACAACCGCCGCGCCAACGCCGGGGAGCGTGTCGGGCTCTACAACAACACCGAGCGGGAGGCGCTCTTCAAACGCGCCTTCATGGGCCACTACCGCCAGGTGGCCACCGCCAAGTCCCTGCCCAAGGTGATGTTCAAGTTCGGCAGCTGGCACGGTTATCGCGGCCGCAGCCCCGGCGGCGCCTTCACCATCGCCAACTTCGCCCATGAGTTCGCAATCGCCAACGGCAAGCAAGCCTACGGGATCGTAGTGGTCCCCACCGGCGGCTATCAGGCCGACGTCACAGAGGCGGGGCCGTGGATGAGGGCCCTGTTTCCAGAGGGTCCGCCCAAGCAGCCGGTGATCCTCGATCTGCGAGGCATCCAGCCCTGGTCGCGGGTGTTCGCCAACCAGGTCCCGGCTGATCAGCAGGCCGCGCTGCGCGACTACATCCTGGCCCATGACGCGGTGGTGGTGCTGCCAAACAGCGCCAAGGCCACCTGGGACCTGACCGGGTTCCCGGTTCCCTAGAGGTCCGGCCGGACGATGGTCTTGCCGACGACCTTGCGGTTGGCCAGGCTCTCGAAGGCGGCGCGCCATTCCGACAGCGGATACTCGTGATCGACGCGGGGATGCATCTTGCCCTCATTGGCGAGGGCCCAGATGTCGGCGGTGTTCTCGCGGCCCTTCTCGGGGAACTGGCGGCCGTATTCGCCGGCCCGCACGCCCATCACCGAGAAGCCCTTGATCAGGGCCATGTTGACCGGCAGCACCGGAAGCCGGCCCGAGGTGAAGCCGATCGAGAGGATGCGGCCGTTGAAGGCGACGCAGCGGACGCTCTCATCGAAGACGTCGCCGCCCACCGGGTCATAGATCACGTCGGCCCCGCGGCCGCCGGTGATCTCCTTGACCCGCTCGCGGAAGCCGCCGGTGACGTTCACCGTGGCTTCCGGCGCATACTCCTTCTCGATGATCGCCAGCTTCTCGTCGGAGGCCGAGGCCGCAATCACCTTGCAGCCCAGATGCCGGGCCAGGTCCACGGCGGCCAGGCCGACGCCTCCGGCCGCGCCGTGCACCAGCACCCACTCGCCGGCCTCCACCTGGGCGCGCCGCACCAGGGAGACATAGGCGGTGAGATAGGCCGTGGCGTAGCCGGCGGCCTGGCTAAAGGAGAGGTTGGCGGGCTTGGGCCGCAGGATCGCGGCGGGTGTCACGGCGTACTGGGAAAAGCCGCCGACGCGGGCGCCACCCACCACGGCGTCGCCGATCTGGAACTGGGTGACGCCTTCGCCCAGGGCCTCCACCTCGCCGGCGATCTCCATGCCGGGAATGAAGGGCAGGGCGGGTTTGTGCTGATATTCGCCCCGGGTCTGCAGCAGGTCAGGGAAGTTCACAGCGGCGGCGCGCACCTTGATCCGAACCTCGCCCGGACGGGGCTCCGGCGTTTCGATCTCCTTCAGGACGCAGCCGCCGTAGTCGGCGGCCAGTTCCTCGACGACCAGAGCGCGCATCAGTGAATTCGTCCTTCCAGGCCTTCACGGACCAGGCCCGCGATCTCGCGGCAGGCGACGTCGGCGCAGGGCACGGCGCCGGTGAAGGCGGTGAAGCCGTGGGCCAGGCTGTCATAGCAGCGGTAGGCGATGGGCACGCCCGCGTCCTTGAGGCGCTTGGCGTAGGCCTCGCCCTGGTCCACCAGGGGATCGAAGCCGGCGGTGATCACCACGGCCGGCGCCAGGCCTGAAAGGTCGGGCGCGCGCACTGGCGACAGGCGCGGGTCGGCGGGGTCGGCCTCGGGGCCAATATAGTGACCCATGAACCAATCCATAGTGGCGCGGCTCAGCGGGAAGCTCTCGGCATAGGTGGTCATGGAGGCGGTTTCGCTGGCCACGTCGGTGCAGGGATAGATCAGCAGCTGCAGATCAGGCTGGGCCTCGCCGGCGCGCTTCAGCTCCTGGGCCGCCACGGCGGCGAAGTTGCCCCCCATGGAGTCGCCGCCGATGGCCGCCCGACCCGCCGGCGCGCCGAGCCGCGCGGCGTTGTCGCGCCCCCAGCGGTAGGCGGCCAGCACATCCTCCAGGCCCGCCGGGAAGCGGTGCTCGGGGGCCAGGCGGTAGTCCACCGACAGGACGGGGCAGCGGGCGATCCGCGCCAGGATTCCGCAGAAGGCGTCGCAGGTCTCCAGGTCGCCGATCACTCCGCCGCCGAAGTGGGCGAAGACCATCAGCGGGGTAGCCGGGTCCTGGCCCTCCGGACGGTAGAGGCGCGCGGGGATGGGGTCGGCGCCGGTCGGGATGCTCACGGGCTCGGTGCGGACGCCGGGCTCGGGCGAGCCGCTCAGCGCCGCCAGCCCCTGGGCGCTGGCCCGCCGGGCCTCCTCCGGGCTCAGGGTGGTCATGGCGGGCTGTCGCGCCGCACCGGCGGCCAGGAACTGCAGGCGGGGATCGAGGGTGCGCCCGCCGCGATAGACCACCCCGCCGCCCGAAAGCAGGCGCAGCAGGGAGGATGGCAGGGACAGCAGGGTGCGGACCATGACCCGCTGGGTGGAGATACTGGGCATCGGACCTAGTCTCCGGCCTCCGGCAACCCCTTCACGCCCCCCTGGATCAGGGCGACCACGAAGTCCGCCGCGCCCTTGGTGTCGACAGGACGCCGCTGCAGCATCTTCTCGCCCACCTCGCGAGCGATGGCGATGCAGGCCGCCGCCAGGTAGTCAGGATCGACGCCGGGCGCGCCGCCGCGGGCGATCTCATCGACGATGGCCTGACGCACCTCGTTGAACACCGCGGTCATTTCCGGGGTCTGGCCGTGCACATGAGGGAAGGGCTCATCCGGCGGACGGCGCGCGAGCCAGCTCTGGTGCTCGTCGGCCAGGAAGCTGAAATAGGCCTCGATGGCGGCGCGGACAAAGCTTTCCCAGTCGGCCGACTGGGCTCTCTGGGCCTTAAGCAGCGGGGTGAAGCGCCGGGCGCCCTCGTCGGAGAGGGCCACATAGACCTCCTCCTTGGAGCGGTAGTAGTTGTAGAAGGTGCCCGCCGCGAGGCCGGTGCGGCGGATGATATCGCGCACGGTGCAGGCCTCGTAGCCCAGCTCTCCGAAAACTTCGCGGGCGGCGTCCAGAATGGCCTGGCGGTTCTGGACCTTGGTCTGCTCGCGCTTGCCGACCGGGAGATAAGCGACCTGGGACATCTCTTCCTGATTCAAAACCTGACGGGCGTCATACTAGACACTCGAACGCCGCAGCGCCAATCGCGACGGCTTGCGGCGATCAAGAGGGCTTGGCCGCGCCCCAGGTGAGGATGGCCGTCGCGCCGCCGTCAGCCTCGGGCAGGGCCTGGATGCGCAGGGTGCGGTCGCCGTCCATCGCCGAGAACACCTTGGAGCCGCCCTGGTCCACATCCATGCCAGTCGTCAGGCCGGCCGCGGCGGCGCTCTCTCTGTAGCGCGCCACGACGGAGTCCGGAGCATCGGGGCTGGTGAAGCCGACCGCGCCGCCGATCTTGCCCGGCGTGGAGTCGCCCTGGGTGCAGAGGGTGATCTTGGCCCCCGGATAGAGCGGCGCGTAGTCGGGCAGTCCCTCGCAGGGGATGGGCGCGGCGGCGGCCGTCTTGGTCTCGGCGGCGGGCTTGGGACCGCAGGCGGTAAGCGCCAGCAGGGCGGCGGCGGCGATCAGGGTTTTCATGGCGCTCTCCGTGGGCGCCTAAGGATGTCAGCCCCCGGCGAGACCCGCAACGCCGGGCGCGTCACAGGCGGCCCGGCACTGGCCCCAGGTGGCGGGGCAGTCATCCCCGCCGTCTCCGGACAGGCAGAAGTAATAGGACTGGGCGCAGGATAGCCGGCACTGCCCGGCCTGGCCGGCCACGGGCGTATCGGACAGGGTGCGGAGCGGGATGAAGCTCTGGGCGAGGGCCGCGGCGGCGGTGGCGGCCACGGGGCTTGTGGCGTCAGGCGCGTCGGCGACGTCGGCCGAGAGTGAGCCCCGCAGGACCGGGGCGGTGGTCAGGCTTGGGACCTGCTGGGCGCCGGCCGGACTGGCCAGGGCGAGGGTCAAGGCGAGGAGGGTGAGGACGCGGCGCATAAGCCATCGTCGCCCACGGCTCTTAAGACCTGGTTAACCATGATTGAGAGCGGCGCTTCACACCGTCCGCGCCGCGCGGTCCTTGGCGTTGGCCGCCTGGATGGACTCCTTGGCCTGCGTCCACTGGTCGTCGGTCCAGGCCCTGAGCGCTGAGAAGTTGCCGCCCGAGGCCTGCCAGGCGGCGCCGTCGATGGCGATGGTCTGGCCGTTCACATAGGCCGACAGCGGATGCAGCAGATAGATCGCCAGGTTGGCCAGTTCGCGCATCTCGCCGACCCGACCCATGGGGTTGCCGGTGCGGCTGGCCTCGCCGTCGTCGCGCTGCTGGCCGGGGTTGAGCCGGGCGCTCATCCCCTCGGTGGGGAAGGGGCCTGGCGCGATGTTGTTGAAGCGGATGCCGTAGGGTCCCCACTCGACGGCCAGGGATTGGCTCATGGTGGCCAGACCCGCCTTGGACATGGCCGAGGGCACGGTGAAGGGGCCGCCGTTCCAGATCCAGGTGGTGAGGATGGAGACCACCGAGGCCTTCCTGCCCTCCTCGATCCAGCGCTTGCCGGCGTCGAGGGTGACGAAGAACGAACCCCGGAAGACGATATTGGCGATGGCGTCGAAGCCGCGGGGCGAGAGATCCTCGGTGCGGCTGATGAAATTGCCCGCGGCGTTGTTGACCAGGCCGGTCAGCGCCCCGCCGTCGGACCAGATGCTGTCCATCATCTCGGTGATGGCCTCGGGGACACGGATGTCGCAGGCGATGCCGACCACCTTGCCGCCGTGGGCGTCCATCAAGTCCTTGGCCGTCGCCTCCACGACGCCGCCGCGGCGGCCGCAGATATAGACCTCTGCGCCAAGGATCAGGCACGCCTCGGCCATCACCTTGCCGAGCCCGGTTCCGCCGCCGGTGATCAGGATGCGCTCGCCCTTCATCAGGCCGGGGCGGAACATCAGGTCGTCTTGGGTCAGTTCGGCCATGGCGGCGCTCCTCCTTATCGTTGGAGCAATTGCGCGCCGCTGACGCCGGGTCGGTCAAATGAAAAGGGGGGCCGCCTCGCAGCGGTCCCCCTTCAGACGCCCCTTTGGAACTTAGAAGCCTAGAATTCTTCCCAGGTGTCGTCATCGGCCTGGGGCTGATGGGCGAGCGCGGTGTTTCCGCGGCTCACCGGAGCGCGATGCTGGGTAGTCTGCGGACGGTGGGCCGGGGCGTGGCGCGCCGGAGCGGCCTGGGCGCGGGCGGCCTGGGGCGCGCCGCTGACCCGGAAGCGGCCCACCAGGCGGGCCAGTTCCTCGGCCTCGTCGGCGAGGACGCGGCTGGCGGCGGTGGACTCTTCCACCATGGCGGCGTTCTGCTGGGTCACCTGGTCCATCTGGTTGACGGCGGTGTTCACCTGGCCGAGGCCGAGCGCCTCTTCCTTGGCCGAGGCGGCGATCTCGCCCACCACGTTGGAGATTTCGCCGACCTGGCGAACGATGCGTTCCAGCGCCTTGCCGGTCTCGTCCACCAGGCCAACGCCCTCTGCGACCTGTTGGGTCGAGGCCGAGATGAGCGCCTTGATCTCCTTGGCGGCTTCCGCCGAGCGCTGGGCCAGGGCCCGCACTTCGGAGGCGACGACGGCGAAGCCCTTGCCGGACTCGCCGGCGCGGGCGGCTTCAACGCCCGCGTTCAGGGCCAGCAGGTTGGTCTGGAAGGCGATCTCGTCGACCACGCCGATGATCTGGCTGATCTTGTTAGAGCCCTCCTGGATGTTGTTCATGGCCAGGACGGCCTTGCGCACGATCTCGCCGGACTGTTCGGCGTCGGTCTTGGCCGAGGCGGTGGCCTCGCGGCCGTGAGTGGCGCCTTCGGAGGTCTTGTTGACGGTGGCGGTGATCTCGTCGAGGGCCGCGGCGGTCTCTTCCAGGGTCGCGGCCTGGTGCTCGGTGCGGCGCGACAGGTCGTCGGCCGAATGGCTGATCTCGCCGGCGCCCGACTGGATGGAGGCCGTCGCGCTGGCGATGGCGGTCATGGCCTCTTCCAGCTTGGCCACGGCGGCGTTGAAGTCGTCGCGCAGCTTGCGGTAGTCGCCGGGGAACTCGGTGTCGACGCGGTAGGTCAGGTCCCCGGAGGCCAGCGCATCCAGGGCGCGGGCCAGGTTGGTGACCACGTTGGCCTGTTCCTCGGCGATGGCCGCGGCGGCTTCGGCGTTCTGGCGGCGGGCGCTCTCTGAGGAGGCCTCGGCCACCTCGTGCTCCTGGCGCAGCTTCTCGAGGTGCAGTTGGTTGTCGCGGAAGACCGTCAGGGAGGAGACGATGGCGCCCAGCTCGTCCTTGCGGGCCAGGGCGTCCAGGTTGATGGCGTTGTCGCCGCGCGAAAGCGCCTCGGTGGCGCTGGCGATCTTCTTGACGTCGCGGCGCAGGGTCAGGGTCAGGCTCATGGCCAGGGCGCCGGCGATCAGCAGGGTGGCGAGCGCGCCGACCAGGGTGGCGGTCTGGGCGGTCTTGGCGCGGGCGGCGCTGGCCGCAGCGTTGGTGTCGGTGACCTTCTGACCGGCCTGCACGATCTTTTGCAGGGTGGCGGTCATCTTGCCATATTCTTCTTCGAACGGCGCGGCGAAGCCGGCGGCCGTGCCGAAGTCGGCGCCGATCATGGCGCAGATCACGTCGAGGGCGTCGCGGGTGTTCTTCAGGGCCTTGATCAGGTCGTCATACGACTTTTTCTGATCGGCCGGCGCGGTCTTGCGGGCGGTCTCGACTTCCTTTGTGATGGAGTCGACCTCGGCCAGCATCGCCTGAGAGGCGCCCTCGATCTTCTCGACCTCGATGGACGCCGCTTGGTGGGTCAGCAGGAAATAGAGTTCGCCGTGAACGGCGGTGATCCGTTCTGAGACCTTCTGCATTCGCAGGCTGTTGGGCATGTCCACCTGCACCACCTGCCGCAATTCGGCCGATTGGGCGCGTTGCAGGATGATGGCTCCGGTGGCCAGGCAGGCCAGCATGACCAGTGCGAAAGCGGGCGCGAAGCCGATCTTGATGATCAGCGGCGTATCCACGAGCCTGAAGCGCTTCACTGTATATTCCCCCCGTAAAACACGGTTAGCGACTCGGTCACCATGCCTTCAGGTTGCTAACCAAACGTCACCGAAGTGGGGGCAAATGCGAATTTTGACGTTCTGGCCAGTATAGAGACGCCAAAAGTTTGGTTTAGGTATTCATGGTTTCTTAACCATGAATACGGCGCGCCGCATCAGACTCTCTTAACCCGACTGGTTCATCCTCAGATTGTCCAAATCTAGAAAGGAGTGGGGCATGAAAAATATCTTCAAGATCTTGGGCGGTTGCGCCCTGGCTCTCGCCGTCGCCGGTTCGGCGTCTGCTGGGAGCTTCGAGGACAGCATGGGCCGTTGCCTGACGAAGAACGCGAACACGCGGGACTCAGCGATTGTCATGCTGGAATGCACCGCTGACGCCGGCAAGCTCTCGGGCTGCAAAGTGCTCGAGGACAGCAAGCCGAACAAGGGCTTCGACAAGGCCGCGCTCTGCGTCGCCGAAGCGCTGCCGATGGGTTCGAAGACGGGCACCGTCAAGGTTCCGATGCGCTTCCCGGGCGGCGGCTAAACCCGCAGCTCCAAGAATTCTCATTCTTGCAAATTCGCGCCCTCGGCCTTCCGGCCGGGGGCGTTTTGTATTGGGGCTCTCTTTCCTCCCCTTCCCCGTAACCGGGGCAGGAAAGACTCTTACGTGTTCACCCGCGAGATCAACTCCATCGCCGCGGCCGGCGCGCGCACCTTGCCCTCGTGGATGAAGTAGCTGAACACGTCGACCGGCTGTTCGGCAGGCGCGGTGCGGTCGATGGGAGTCAGGTCGTCGGGGCAGCGGCCTTGCGCGTACTGCGTGAAACGCCGGGCCCACTTGTCCAGGCCCTCCGGGTCGTAGCCGGTGGGGATGTCGTCGGAGCCGTCGATCAGGCGCGCATAGACGAAGTCCGCCGTCACGTCGGCGATCATCGGATAGCGGTCGTTTTCCGAGACGCAGATGGCGACGTTGCGGTTGCGGCACATCTTCACGAAGGCCAGGTCCACGAAGCTGGAATTTCGGACCTCCACCACGTGCCGGAGCTTCAGGCCCTCATAGGTCTTGGGCAGCAGGTCGAGAAAAGCCTCGAAGTCGGCGGGCTCGAAGGTCTTGGTGGGCATGAACTGCCATAGGATCGGGCCCAGCCGGTCCCCCAGCTCGACGATCCCCTGACCCAGGAACTTGGCGATGGACTCGCCTGACTGGGCCAGGATCTTGCGGTTGGTGCAGAACCGCGAGGCCTTCAGGGAAAAGACGAAGCCTTCCGGTGTCGCGGCCTTCCACTTGGCGAAGGTCGCGGGCTTCTGCGACGAATAGTAGGTGGAGTTGATCTCGATGGAGGTCAGGTGGCGGCTGGCATAGGCGAGCTCATCAGCCTGCTTGAGGCCTTCCGGATAGAAGACCCCACGCCAGGGCTCGAAGGTGAAACCCCCGATGCCGGCCCGGATGTAGCCCGCCTGCGCCATGCGCCAGTCCCCTACTTGCGCGCCGCGGCGGTCTTGTCCCGCTCGGCCTTGAACTCAGACCCGCCCTTCCATTCCGGCCACTTGCGGGAATTGGCGATCTGGGTCCCCAGCACCAGCAGCATGTCGGCGTTGCGGGCCGCGCCGGAGAGGTCCCAGTCAGGGGAGTATTCGTCCGCCGGCTGATGGTACTTCTCCGACGTGTAGGCCTTTTGCAGCGCCTCGCCACGGGCCTTGCCGCCGTTCACCAGATCCTGGCCGCCGCCAAAGGAGATGGCCGGCACACCGCGCTTGGCGAAGGAGAAATGATCGGACCGGAAGAAGCTGCCCGCGCCCGGACGCGGGTCCGGGCTGTAGGTCATGTTGTAGCCCTTGGCGACCTCGATCAGATCGTCCTGCAGGGTCAGGGGCGCGTCCCCCGAAGTGCCGAAGTCCTTGGACGGACCGTAGATCGAGGCGCCGTCCATATTGATGTTGGCCACCGTCGTGCCCAGGGGATAGAGCGGATTGGCGGCGTAGTACTCCGATCCCAGCAGGCCCTTCTCCTCCGCGGTGACCGCCAGGAACAGCATGGAGCGCTCAGTGCGCGGCTGGGCCGCGGCGGCGCGGCCGATCTCGATCAGCATCGCCGTCCCCGAAGCGTTGTCCAGGGCGCCGTTGTAGATCCGGTCGCCCTTGGCGTCAGCCAGGCCGACCCCCAGGTGATCCCAGTGGGCGGTGTAGACCACCTTGTCCTCGGGATGCTTGGTCCCGGGCAGCAGCCCCACGACATTCTTGGAAACGATCTTCTTGGCGTCCACCGAAATCTCGGTGGAGAAGGTCACGCCGGTCAGGGCGACTGGCTTGAAGTCACGGGTCTGGGCCAGCTTCTTCAGGGCCTCGAAATCAAGGCCGGCCGCTTTAAAGAGGGCGATAGTGGGGTCGCGCTGGATCCAGGCCTCGATGGGGGCGTGAACCTTGGTCGGATCCTGGCGGATGATGTCGAAGACGGTGTTGGTGTTGGAGTTCTTGACCGTGTTCCAGCCATAGGAGGCCGGCGCGGTCTCGTGGATGACCATGAAGCCGTCCGCGCCCTGGCGCGCGGCCTCCTCGTACTTGTAGGTCCAACGGCCGTAGTAGGTCATGGCCTTGCCGCCGAAGTCGCCCTCGCCGGTCTCGAAGTCGGGATCGTTGACCAGGACGAGCGCGATCTTGCCCTTCAGGTCATAGCCCTTGAAGTCATCCCAATTGCGCTCGGGCGCCTTGACGCCATAGCCGACGAAGACGACGGGCGCGTCCTTGACCGAGACCTGAGCGACGCCGGTCTGCGGCGCGCGGATGGCGACCTGATCACCCTGGGTCCAGGTCTGGATCTGGCCGCCGACGGTGACGCTGACCTTGATGGGATCCTTGTTGTCGAACTGGGCCAGGGGCACGTCCTGGGTCCAGGCCCGCTTGCCGTTCGTCTGGAGATCGCCGCCCGGCTGCAGGCCCACGGCCTGGAACTGTTCGGTCAGGTATTTGACGGTCTTGACCTCGCCGGCGGTGGCGGGACCCCGCCCCTCGAACTCGTCGGAGGCCATGATCTGGATGTGGTCGGCCAGCTTTGCGGCGCTGACGCCGGACATGGCGGGAAGGCCAAGGGCCAAAACAGCCCACGCGGACGCGCCAGCCAGGAGGAATTGTTTCATGAATGCACTCGGGCAAGGACCAATTTGCCCGGGACCCTAGCGAGGCCAGTGCGCAGACGCTAGAGCGGCGCGCTCAAAACCGCTTGGGCGATAATATCGTTCAATATTGAACGATTATCCGAAAATAGGTGTGGCAGATGCGTCCCATTCACCATGACGGCGGCTGTTTGTAACGCCACTGCAATTTTGGCGACCGGTTGCTATGGTCAAGGGAGCTACAGCTAACCGCGTCGCGCCTCCCCAAAGCCGATACACTCGGCGGCGATTCGCGGTCTGACAACGACAGAGATCATGCGCCCCGCCACATTCGTAGCCGGACTGGCCTGTCTGACGCTCGCCGCGTGCGCGTCCGCACGCAAGGCCGATATCGCCCTGCCGACCGCTTTCGAGGCGCCGCAGGCCGGGGCGTCGGCGCTCGACGCCGCGGCGCTCGACCAGTGGTGGGTTCAGTTCAACGACCCGGTGCTGACCGCCTTGATCGAGGACGCCCTGATCCGCGCGCCGGACGCGCGGACGGCCGCGGCTCGCCTGCGGGAAGCCCGGGCGACCGCGTCCAGTGGCCTGCTGGGCTTCCTGCCCCAGGGCAATGCATCGGCCACGACCCGAGAGACGAACACCACCCAGACCTCGGGCACGATGGTCAATATTCCGGGCTTCTCCAGCGAGGGCGAGAGCACCGCTTCCAGCGCCACCTTCAATGTGAGCTGGGAGGTCGATCTGTTCGGCCGGATTTTCGCGGTGGCCAAGGGGGCTCGCGGAGACGCTAATCAGGCCCAGGCGAGCTATGAGGGCGCCCGCGCCAGTCTCGCGGCCAATATCGCCGACACCTATTTCCTGGCCCGCGGCCAAGCCATCCAGCTGGAAGACGCGCGCGAGACCGCCCGGATCCAGCGGGGCCTGCAGCAGATCGCCACTGTCCGGGCCGAACGGGGTCTGGGCTCATCCTCCGAAGCTGACCGTGTGGCCGGCGACCTGGCCCAGGCCGAGGGCGCCGCCGCCAGCCTGGAAGCCGAATTGAAGGCCACCCGCCGCACCCTGTTGGTTCTGGTCGGCCGCGGCGTCGATCCCCTGGCCAGCATCCCGACCCCCGCCAGCGTTGGCCAGATCCCGCCCGTTCCGGCCGCCGTCCCTGGCCAGCTGCTGGCCCGGCGCCCCGATGTCCGCCAGGCCGAGGCCGCCGTGCGCTCGGCCGCCGGCCGGCTGACCTACGCCAAGCTCGCCTTCTTCCCCACCTTCACCCTGACCCCTGGCATCGGCCTTTCGCGCAGTGAACAGCCGGGCTTTGAGTCCAGCACCCGCAACTGGTCGATCGGCGCCGGGGTCACCCAGCCGATTCTTGCTATCCCCCGGCTGCTGCAGGAGCTGAAGGCCCAGGACGCCCGGACCGAGCAGGCGGTCATCGCCTATGAGAAGGCGGTGCAGACCGCCTATGGCGAGGCCGACAGCGCGCTCACCCGCCTGGACGCCGACCGCCGCCGCGTCGGCCTGCTGGCCGACGGCGAGATCCGCGCCGCGCGCGCCTATGAGGCCAGCCGCGTCCGCTACGCGGCCGGCATTGATGACCTGACCGCCGCGCTTGGGGCCGAACAGTCCTGGCGCAGCACCCGATCGGCGCTGACCAGCGCGCAGGTTCAAGCCCTGCGCCGCGCCGTCCAGACCTACAAGGCGCTCGGAGGCGGCTGGCCCGCCACCCCCGTGCTCGCCCAGCAAGAGGCACGCTAGACGTGACGAGATCCGCCACCGCCCTCACCCTCGCCATGGTCGCGACCTTCGCCCTTGCCGGTTGCGGTAAGAAGCCTGCGGTCAAGGAGAGCGACACCCAACGCGCCCGCGCCGTCCGCGTGGTGAAGGTCGAGCCGCGCCAGATCATCGGCTCGCTCACCGCCTCGGGCGTCCTGGCGCCGCGCGAGGAAGCCGCCGTCCTGCCCGAGATCACCGGCTACCGCGTGGCCCGGGTTCTGGTGGACGCCGGGCAGTATGTCCGCGCCGGCCAGACCCTCGTTCAACTGGACGGCGCTCTGATCGCGTCCCAGGTGGAACAGCAAGGGGCGCTGGCCGCCCAGAGCGCCATCCAGGCCGAGCAGGCCGAGGCCCAGGCCGCCCGTGTGAAAGGCCTGGATGGCCAGGGCGTGCTCTCTCAGGAACAGCTCGATCAGCGGCGCTTCCAGGCTCGCGCTACCCGCGCCACCGCCAACGCCCAGGCCGCCGCCTACAAGGACGCCCGCACCCGCGCCGGCAAGCTCGCGGTCACCGCCCCGGTCTCGGGCCTGGTGCTGGAGCGCAACGTTCGGCCGGGCGAACTCTCGGCCGGGGGCGCGACCCCGTGGTTCCGGATCGCTCAGGGCGGCGAGATCGAACTGCTGGCCGAACTCTCCGAAGAAGATCTGTCCCGGGTGCGTCCCGGCCAGCGCGCCAGCGTGGTGCTCTCCACCGGGACCAGCGCCGAGGGTGTGGTGCGCCTGGTCTCGCCGCAGGTGAACGCCCAGTCCAAGCTCGGCACGGTGCGAATCCGCCTGCCGGTCCGCTCTGACATCCGGTCGGGCGGCTACGGTCGGGCTTTGTTCGCCGACGCCGTGGGTCAGAGCCTGGCTGTGCCGGAGACCGCCGTGCGCTACGACGCCGACGGCGCCAGCGTGATGGTGGTGGGCGCGGACAACCGCGTGAAGCGCGTCACGGTGCAGACCGGGTCGCGCGGCTCGGGCCTGGTCTCCCTGGTCAAGGGGCCGCCTGCCGGCTCCCGTGTGGTGCTGAACGCCGCCGCCTTCCTGCTGCACGGTGACATGGTCCGGCCGACCGAAGGCCCCGTGCCCATGTCCAAGCCCGCGAGCGCCAAGAAATGACCCCGTCGCCGCAAGTTCACGACGACGGGGGCCCCTTCCAGATCTCGTCCTGGGCGATCCGCAACCCCGTGCCGGTCGTGGTGTTGTTCATCGCCCTGATCCTGGCGGGGATGATCTCCTACGGCGGGCTGCCGGTGAAGCAGTTCCCCAACGTCCAATTCCCGATGGTCAATATCACCGTGACCCAGTCGGGCGCGGCGCCGGGCGAGATCGAGACCCAGATCACAAGGCCGGTGGAGGACGCCATCGCCGGCATCTCCAACGTCAAGAACATCTATTCGACGGTGACGCTTGGGGTCTCCACCACCAATGTGGAGTTCGAGCTCGGCGAGGACCTGCAGAAGAAGACCGACGAGGTCCGCTCGCGCATGGACCAGACCCGCGCGGTCCTGCCGCGCGAGATCGACGAGCCGACGGTCACGCGGGTGGAGCTGGATAGCCAGCCGATCCTGACCTACGCCGTCGCGGCCCCGGCCATGTCTGACGCCGAGCTGTCCTGGTTCATCGACGACACCATCGCCCGCGAACTGCAGACCGAGAAGGGGGTCTCCCAGATCTCCCGCGTCGGCGGCGTGAACCGGGAGATCAACATCCTCATCGACCCCGACCGCATGGCGGCCCGGGGCCTGACCGCACCGCAGATCAACAACGCCCTGCGCGCCTTCGACATCGACGCCCCCGGCGGCCGGGTCGCCGTGGGCGGTCGCGAGCAGACCCTGCGCGTGCTCGGCGCGGTCAACACCCTCGACGCCCTGCGCGCCATGACCATCCCGACTGGCGGCGGGCGCTATGTAAGGCTCACCGACGTGGCCGAGATCGGCGACGGCTCCAGCGAGGTGCGCGGCTTTGCGCGGCTGAACGGCGCGCCGGTGGTGGGCTTCCAGGTGATGAAGACCCGGGACTCCAGCGACGTCGGCGTCGATGACGCCGTCATCAAGGCGATCGCAAAGCTTGAGCAGACCCACGAGGGGGTGACCTTCACCCGCATCTTCTCGTCAGTGGACGAGACCCGCGCCAGCTTCCGCGCCACCCAGCACGTGCTGCTGGAAGGCATGCTGCTGGCGGCCATCGTGGTGTTTGTGTTCCTGCGCGACTGGCGCTCGACCATGATCACCGCCTTCGCCATGCCGGTGTCGCTG
>NZ_JANPJP010000186.1:0-18568 GCF_031425575.1 Phenylobacterium sp. | reverse complement strand
GGCGCAACGCCCGCCTGATGAAGTTCACCCCGCACGGCGACGCGCCCGACACCGGCATGAGCCTGCCGGGCGGCCTTGAGGAGAGCGAGGCCGCCGAGGCCGTCGCCGAGGCCGGCCAACCCGCCCCTACGGCTCAACCAGCGCGGAATAGACCAAAGTCCGAAGCTCCCGCCGGATAGGATAGCTGGAGGACGGCAGGACCTGGGTCATGAACACCACCTGGATGTCCTCCACCGGATCGATCCAGAAGGCTGTCGAGGCCGCGCCGCCCCAATAGTACTCGCCGGGGCTGGAGGTCAGCATGGCCTTCACCGGATCGAAGGTGACCGCGAAGCCGAGGCCAAAGCCGACCCCGGCGTTGGTGGCCTCGGAGAACAGCGAGCGCGACAGGTCGGTCAGGTCCTGGCCGCCGGGCAGGTGGTTCGAAGCCATCAGCTTCAGGGTCTTGGGCGCGATCAACCGCTGGCCGTCCAGCACCCCGCCATTCCCCAGCATCCGACAGAAGGCCATGTAGTCCTTGGCTGTCGAGACCAGACCTCCGCCGCCGGAGTGGAAGCTGGGCGCGTTCAGGTAAGGGCTGGTCTCCGGATCGTCCTGGAGGGACAACCCGCCGGACGCAGTGGCGTTGTAGCAGGCGGCGAAGCGGGGCCGTTGGTCCTCGCGCACCTGGAAACCGGTGTCGGTCATCTTGAGCGGATCAAAGATGCGGGTCTGCAGGAAGGTCTGGAACGGCATGCCGGAGATGCGTTCCACCAGCACCCCCAGCACGTCGGTGGAGATCGAGTAGTTCCAGGCCTCGCCGGGCGAGAACTCCAGGGGCAGCTTGGCGAGCTCGGCGACGAAACCGTCGAAGTCCAGGCCATGGGGGTCGGCGATCTTCAGCTTGCGGTAGGCGGCGTCCACATTGCCGCGGTTCTGGAAGCCATAGGTCAGGCCCGAGGTGTGGCGCAGCAGGTCGATCATCTGCATCGGCCGGACCGGCGGCGTGGTCATGAACTGCGGGCTGACCCCGGCGGCGAAAACCCCGAGGTTTTTCCACTCCGGGATGAAGCGGCTGACCGGATCATCCAGGGCCACCAGGCCTTCCTCCACCAGCATCATGAAGGCCAGGCTGGTGACCGGCTTGGTCATCGAATAGATGCGGAACAGGGTGTCGGTGGCCACGGCCTTGCCGCGCTCGCGGTCGGCCAGGCCCAGCAGGGTCTCGTGGACCAGTTCGCCGCGCCGGCTGATCTGGACCTGGGCGCAGGGGATCTTGCCCTGCTCGACGTAGCGGCTTGCCAGGAAGGCGTCGAGCTTGCCGAGGCGTTCGCTGGAGAAGCCGAGTTTTTCAGGGCGGGTCATAGGCGGGTCCTTTACGCGGGGTGCTGCCCGCACCGTGCCCGCAGCGCCGCCCCGGTTTCAACACCAAGTTCGCGGAACATCACACCAGTCGGGCGTCGCCGGGAGGGGGACGCCAAGAATTTCGTGGCTCTGACGCATAGGCGACGTTGCGTAAGCCGAACAGTCGTTTGATAATGCCGACCAGACCGACGGCCTAAGGGCCTGTCGCGTCGCGGATTTTTGGTCTGGCGTCGCTCTACGCCATACCGGATTTAGGAAAAACTGCCCGCACTTGGCGGCGCCATGGGAGGCCATAGATGGCTTGGGATTTTGAAACTGACCCGGAGTTCCAGAAGAAGCTGGACTGGATTGAGGACTTCATGCGCGAGGAGGTCGAACCTCTGAGCCATCTGGGCATGGCGGTCCACGGGCCCCTGGGACGCGAGAAGTTCATCAAGCCTCTGCAGCAGAAGGTGAAGGATCAGGGCCTTTGGGCCTGCCACCTCGGTCCCGAACTGGGCGGCCAGGGCTTTGGCCAGCTGAAGCTGGGCCTGATGAACGAAAAGCTCGGCCGCAACGGCCTGGCCCCCACCGTCTTCGGCTGCCAGGCGCCCGACACCGGCAACGCCGAGATCATCGCCCACTACGGCACCGACAAGCAGAAGGAGCAGTATCTCTGGCCGCTCCTGAACGGCGAGATCCGTTCGGCCTTCTCGATGTCCGAGCCCACCGGCGGTTCCGATCCCCTGACCTTCAAGACCCGCGCAGTGCTGGACGGCAATGAGTGGGTGATCAACGGCGAGAAGTGGTACTCCACCAACGCCCGCTACGCCAAGGTGCTGGTGGTCTACGCCATCACCGACCCCGACGCGAAAGACCCCTATAGGCGCACCTCCATCTTCCTGGTGCCCACCGACACCCCCGGCGTGCGGATCATCCGCAATGTGGCGGTCGGCGGCGGCGGGGAGATCGGCGGCGGTAACGAAGGCTATATGGAATACAAGGACGTGCGCGTCCCCTATGACGCCCTGCTGGGCGAGCGCGGCGCGGCCTTCGTCATCGCCCAGGTCCGCCTGGGCGGCGGCCGGGTCCACCACGCCATGCGCACGGTGGGCTCCTGCAAGCACGCGCTCGACCTGATGTGCCAACGCGCCGCCTCGCGGAACACCCGCGACGGCAAGCTGGCCGACCTGCAGATGGTGCAGGCCGACATCGCCGACAGCTGGATCGCGCTGGAAAGTTTCCGCCTGCTGGTGCTGCGCACCGCCTGGCTGATCGACAAGCACAAGGACTACAACCTGGTGCGCAAGGACATCGCGGCCATCAAGGTCATGATGCCCAAGGTCTATAACGACATCGCCACCAAGGCCGCCCACCTGCACGGCGCGCTCGGCGTCTCCAACGAAATGCCCTTCATGCACATGGTCACCAGCTCGCTGGTGATGGGCATCGCCGACGGCCCCACCGAGGTACACAAGGTGACCTTGGCCAAGCAGATCATGAAGGACTACACGGCCGACAACGACCTGTTCCCGAAGTACCACATCCCGCGCCTCCGCGAGGAAGCCCAGGAAAAGTACGCCGACGAACTGGCCGATCTGAAAAAGGGCTACGAGGCCCTGCGCGGCGCTCGGGAAACCGAGAAGGCCTAGGCGACCAGGCCCTTTCCGGCTGCGGAAAGGCGCGACAATGTGGGGGCGGCTCCTTTGCGGGGGCCGCCCTTCGCATATCCAGACATTTCCGACGTCTCCATTTCCAAGACCCCGAGGATTTCCATGACCGACGCTCCCGCCTGGCCCGTGATGAGCATCGCTGACGCCCACGCCCAGCTGACGGCGCCCGGCCAACGGTTCGAGATGGAGGAGAGGGTCATCCGGGGCGTTCTCACCCGCACCTGGAAGAACGCCCCGCCCACCCTGCGCGACGTGTTCCTGAACGGCCGGGCCTTCGGCGAGCGGGAGTTCCTGATCAACGAGGACGAACGCGTCACCTACGAGGCCTATGCGCGGGCGACGCTGACCCTGGCCCATAGGCTGGCCGACGACGGGGTGAAGAAGGGCGACAGGGTCGCCGTCATCATGCGCAACCTGCCCGAATGGCCCGTCACCTTCTGGGCCGGCGTCCTGCTGGGCGCCATCGTCACTCCGCTGAACGCCTGGTGGACCGGGGCCGAGCTGGAATACGGCCTCGCCGATTCCGGGACCAAGGTGGCCTTTGTCGACGACGAGCGGCTGGAGCGTCTGGCCGACCACCTGCCCAACCTTCCCGCCCTGGAGCGGATCTATGTCTCGCGCATGTCGGAGGCCCGCGGCGGCCCCCGGGTGAACCGGCTGGAGGACGTGATCGGCAAGCCCAATGACTGGCGCCGGCTGGCCGACCTGCCGCTGCCGGAGGTGGCCATCGACCCGGAGGACGACGCCACCATCCTCTACACCTCCGGGACTACGGGAAAGCCGAAGGGGGCCCTGGGCACCCACCGCAACATGACGTCCAACATCATGGCCAGCGGCATCTCGGCGATGCGCAACTTCCTGCGGGCCGGCCAGCCCTTGCCGGAGAGCGACCCCCACAAGCTGCCCCAGCGCTGCACCCTGCTGGTGGTGCCGATGTTCCACGCCACTGGCCTGTCGGCCAATCTCAGCCCCAGCATGAACGCCGGCGGCAAGATCGTGATGATGCGCCGCTGGGAGCCGGAGGCCGCCATGAAGCTGATCGAGGCCGAAAAGGTCGGCTCCACCGGCGGCGTCCCCACCATCGCCTGGCAGCTCATCGAGCACCCGGCGCGGTCCAAGTACGACCTGTCCTCGTTGACAGCGGTGTCATACGGCGGCGCGCCGTCGGCGCCGGAGCTGGTGCGCAAGATCGTCGAGGTGTTCCCGGCGTCCCAGCCCGGCAACGGCTGGGGGATGACTGAGACCACGGCCACCTTCACCAGCCACCTGGGCAAGGACTACGAGGCCCGCCCCGATAGCGCCGGCCCTGCCGCCCCGGTGGGCGAGATGCAGATCCGCGACCCCGCCGACGGCGCAACGATCCTGCCGGAAGGTGCGGTGGGGGAGCTGTGGGTCAAGGGTCCGCAGGTGGTGAAGCTTTACTGGAACAAGCCCGAAGCCACGGCCGAAACCTTCGCGGGCGGCTGGCTGCGCACCGGCGACCTGGCCCGTGTCGATGAGGAGGGCTTCCTCTTCATCATCGACCGCGCCAAGGACATGCTCATTCGCGGCGGCGAAAACATCTACTGTGTCGAAGTCGAAAATGTTTTGTATGACCATCCCGACGTCATGGACGCCGCCCTGGTCGGCGTTCCGCACAAGACGCTCGGTGAGGAACCGGCGGCCATCGTGCATCTGAAACCCGGTGGAACGGCGACGGAAGCCGAACTGCGGGCCTGGGTGCGGGAACGGCTGGCGGGGTTCAAGGTCCCGGTGAAGGTCGTGTTCTGGCCCGAAACCCTGCCCCGGAACGCCAACGGCAAGATCCTCAAGACCGAGCTGAAGAAGGTGTTTGAGGAGTAGGCATGGGTTCTCTGGCGCGAAAGCCGCTGATCGTCGGGATCGGCGGCACCATCCGCTCCAACTCCTCCACCGAGAAGGCGCTCAAGGTGGCGCTGGCGGCGGTCGAGGCGGGCGGGGGCGAGACGCGCCTGCTGGGCGGGGAATTCCTGGCCAGCCTGCCGATCTACAATCCCCAGCCGGGCGGCCCTACGCCCGAGCAACTGGCGCTCACCGAGGCCGTGCGCGAGGCCGACGGCGTCATTGTCGCCAGTCCCGGCTATCATGGCTCGATCTCCGGGGTGGTGAAGAATGCGCTCGACACCCTGGAGGGTCTGCGCGATGACGCCCGCCCCTACTTTACCGGCCGCGCCGTGGGCTGCGTCATCACCGCCGAGGGCTGGCAGGCCGCCGGCACGACATTGACCACGCTGCGATCGATCATACATGCCCTGAGGGGCTGGCCGACTCCGTTCGGCGCGGCCCTGAACGCCAATTCCGGCTCCTTCGACGCCGAAGGGGCCTGCGTGGACCCCAAGGACGCCTGGCAGCTCGCCACGGTGGGAGAACAGGTCCTGGAATTCGCCCTGCTGAAAGCCGCCCGATGAAGCGCCCCTATCTCGTCCAACCCGGTTCTTCCTCCTCGGCCTCCGATGGCGGCGGCGGCGGCAATGAAGAGGCCCATGAATCGGCGATCTCGCCGATCGAGGACATCATCGAGGACGCCCGCAACGGCCGGCCCTACATCCTGGTGGACGCCGAGGATCGCGAGAACGAAGGCGATGTCATCATCCCGGCCCAGTTCGCCACGCCGGACCAGATCAACTTCATGGCTAAGCACGCGCGGGGCCTGATCTGCCTGTCCATCACCAGCGATCGCGCCCGCCAGCTGCGCCTGCCGCCGATGGCGGCGGAAAACCGCGAGGGCATGGGCACCGCCTTCACCGTCTCCATCGAGGCCGCGGAGGGGGTGACCACCGGCATCTCGGCCCATGACCGCGCCCACACCGTGGCCGTGGCCATCGACCCCACCAAGGGCATGGACGACATCGTCTCGCCCGGCCACGTCTTCCCCCTGGTGGCCCGCGACGGCGGCGTGCTGGTCCGCGCCGGTCATACCGAGGCGGCCGTCGACATCTCCCGCATGGCGGGCCTGAACCCGGCCGGCGTGATCTGCGAGATCATGAAGGACGACGGGTCGATGGCGCGCCTGCCCGACCTGGTGGGCTTCGCCCAATTGCACGGGCTGAAGATCGGCACCATCGCCGACCTGATCGCCTATCGCCGCCGCACCGAACGCCAGGTGGAGCGGGTTCTGGAAACCCCCTTCGACTCGGCCTTCGGAGGCCGCTTCCGGATGGTGATCTACCGCAACATTCTGGACGGCACCGAGCATGTGGTTCTGACCCGGGGCAAGATCGACCCCGACAGGGCGACCCTGGTGCGGATGCACCGGGTCGACTTCGCCGCCGACATGCTGGGCCACACCGAAGCGCGCCGGGACTATGTGCCGCGCGCCCTGCAAGCCATCGCCGACTATGACGGCGCCGGGGTGGCGGTGTTCATTCGCGACTCCAACCCGGCCTGGCTGTCGGAACGCTACGGGGCCGAGCCCGGGACCGACCACGGGGCCAATGTGCTGCGCGACTACGGGGTCGGCGCCCAGATCCTGCTGGATCTCGGCGTGCGGGACATGACGTTGCTGTCCAATTCGGCCACCGTGCTGCCGGGTTCCGGCGGCTACGGCCTGCGCATCGTCGGCCGCAAGCCGCTGGACTGAGGCCCCGCCGCGGGCCTCACAAAGCGGGCTTGGTCACCATCAGCCAGACCAGACCCAGGACCGCTGCGAAGGCCGGAAAGCCCAGCACGAACCACAGCCTGAACAGGCGGAAATAGCGCGCCGGCAAGGGCGCCCCGGTGGTGGCCGCCTGGATGGCCAGATCGCGCAGGCGAATCTGGATCCAAACCACCGGAAGCCAGCAGAGGCCGGTGAACACATAGAGAATCAGGCTCAAGCCGATCCATCCGGTGAACAGCGGGTAGCCGGCCAGATGGGCCAGGGCCCCACCGGTGATCGGCTGCAGGATCACCGCCGAGGCGGTGAACAGCGTATCGGCCAGAACCACGATCCCGGCGGTGTGGGCGATCAGCGCCGGGTCGCGCGTCCGATGAGCCATCAGCATGAAGAAGGCGATGCCGGCCCCGGAGCCGAGCAGCACGGCCGCGCCCACCACATGGGCGACCTTGAGCAGGACGTACAGGTCCATCAGCGTTCGTCCAGCGTGGCCAGGGCGGCGAGCGCCAGGAAGGCGGCGGGAATGCTCTTGAGCAGGGGGCCCATGGGGTCGAGCCACAGATCGGGCCGCACGAGGGCGCCGCCGATCAGGTAACCGGCCGTGATCAGCAGCATGCCCTGCAGGGCGCGGGCGGCGGTCGGCCTCCAGGCCAGTAGCAGGGCCAGGCTGATGTCGATCAGGCTTCCCCCGACCACCGCGGCCGTCGCTGGCCCGGCCTCCATTCCCGACGCGGTCAGGACGGTGACGGCCGCCTCGAAGCCCACCGTCAGGCCGATCAGCCCCGATAGCAGCCAGAACGCGAACAGGCAGGTGAGGATGGCGGGCTTGGCGAAGTAAAAACGGGCGAACCAGCGTTCCTGGACGCCAGAGGGGGCTGCGGCCAGCAGGGCGTCGAAGGATCGCAGCGCCAGTCCCAGGCGCTCGGCGTCCTGCGCCCGCCCGCGCACCCCCAGCCTCAACTGCTCCAGGGCGGCGGTGCGCATGGGGCTGCGCCAGCCAAGCCAGGCCAGCCCGTCGCTGGCGGCGGCGGTCGCGCGGGCCAGCGGGCGGGGCAGGCGGATCGTGGGAACAGGTCCCAGGCCCAGCCAGCCGCGCAGGCGGCCGACGAGGTCATTCAGGCTCAGGGGCTCGGGGTGGACGAGGTCCAGGGTGACGCGCACCGGCGCGTCGGGCGCCAGACAGCGGGCGACCGCGACGGCGAGGTCCTCGGCCCCGATGGTCTGGACCAAGCTGTCGGCGAAGACCAAGGGGATGGCGCCGGGAAAACCGGCCAGGCCGCGCAACAGGGCCGTGCCGCCATAGGCCGCCGGGGCGAACACCAGGCCGGGGCGCAGAATGATCCACGACAAAGGGCTTTGGGCCAGAAGGGTCTCGGCCTCCAGCTTGGTGGCGTTGAACGCCGTCGAGCGGTCGGGCCCCACACCCGCCGCCGAGATGTGCACCAGGCGGCCCACACCGAGGTCCTGGCAAGCCTGGGCGAGGCGACGAACCCCCTCGACATGGACCGCACGGAGGTCGTCGCGGGGACTGTCCTGCAGGGCGCCGGCGCAGTTGATCACGGCCTCGACGCCAGTGAGCACGCGGGCCCAATCGGCGACCGACGCCGTGGCCAGATCGGCCCGCTCCCACGCCAGGGCCGGGAAGCGACGACGGGCCGCCTCGATGTCGCGCCCGACGCCCACCACAAAATGACCGTCAGCGGCCAGGCGGGCCGATACATATGAGCCGACGAGCCCATAGGCCCCGATGATCGCCACCCGCATCAGCGACGCTTAGCGTTTCGGCCTTGAAGGGGAAAGCATCTCGCTCCTGGCTTGCCACCTCGGCCCGAGCCGGGAACCAGGCCGTTCACGAGAACTGAGGCGGAGGGCGCTCTGGAGGGCCTTGCTAGGCGGCCACGCCCTGGGACGCGGTTTCCCCCGTCCACGCATCCGGCTGCGCCGTCATCCGCCAGCGCCCGCGTTCCAGCACTACGGTCCGGTCGGCCGCAAGGCGGCGCAGTTCCTCGACCACCCGCGATTCCTGGAAGCTCCGGTTCCAGCGGCGCTCCAGGGACTCCATGATCGTGCCGGTGTCGGCGCCCACGTCGTGGGCGCGCAGGGCGGCGAGGATCATGTCTTCCAGGCTGCGCTTGATGCGGCCGCGGGAGAGGCCGCTCTTGCGGACCGGCTCGGGCGCGGCGGCGGGCGGCGACTCGTCGTGCTCAGCCTCGATCAAAGGCGCGCCGTCGAGGGCCGCAAGCGCGATATTGACCGCGCGCAGCTCCGCCTCGAAGGGCTCGGCGGCCTTGGCGCGGGCGGCGACCATCTGAGCTTGGACTTCCTCCCGGTGCTGCAGCAGTAGTTTGCGGATAACGTTCATAGGTTGTTTTCGGCGCGCCCGGGGGGCAATAGCGACGCGGCGCCTCGTTGTTTGGGTTTGCGACAGATCGTCTCATGCGAGCGATCTTTATGCCTTCCAATTCTTTCAGAAACCGTACTTTTCGACCCGAATTGGGTTTTTTATAGTTAATGCAGCTTAAGAATTTTGCGGCGTTGTTAGTCGATGACTGTCCGACGTCTTGTCGGGCGTGACTTCAGGCCTATGATTTCATTTAGTAAATCGACGTTCCGAGAGGCCGGGTTGGTGGCTGGCGCGCGCGCCGCAGCGCCCTGCTTCGTCAAACCGTGTCAAATAAGGCCACCCCCGCGCCGATAAGTCGGGCATCCGCGACAAAACAGCTCAGCCTGCGGCCGGACACCCCCAAATTGATGGCATGCACCCATAGGCTGCAGTTCGCGAGGGGCCGCATGACCCGCCGTGGGAAAGCGCCTCCCGCGGGGCAGGTCCGGCCTGTTGTCGCGGCGATCATGGAAGGTCCTGATTCAAAAGGAAGTCGGGCCGTGGCCAAGTACGCGATTGTCGTTTTCTTGGCGGCGGAACACGCCTATATGACGCTCTGCTACTTATGCACCGCCCGGCCGAAAGGCCGGGCGCCGTCATTTTCGGAGCCCGTCATGACCGACATTCTGATGCCGAAGGCGACCGCCGTCTGGCTGGTCGACAACACCTCGCTCACCTTCGAACAGATCGCCGATTTCTGCGGCCTTCACCCTCTGGAAGTGAAGGGCATCGCCGACGGGGAAGTGGCGCGCGACATCCGCGGCGCCGACCCGATCGCCAATGGCCAGCTGTCCCGCGAACAACTCGACGCCGCCCAGGCCAGCGACAAGTACCGCATGGTCGCCCAGAAGAGCCGCCACGCCGAACTGCTGAAGCCTGTGAAGAAGGCGCCGCGCTACACCCCCGTGTCGCGCCGCCAGGATCGCCCCGACGCCATCGCCTGGTTCATCCGCAACCACCCCGAGGTGGCCGACAGCCAGATCGCCCGTCTGCTGGGCACGACCAAGGCCACCATCGATCAGGTGCGCAACCGCCAGCACTGGAACGCCGCCAACATCAAGCCGGTGGACCCGGTGACCCTGGGCCTTTCGACTCAGCTCGAGCTGGACGCTGTGGTGCGCAAGGCGGCCGACAAGAAGGCCAAGGACGACGCCAAGCGGGGCATCGTCGAGCCGGACGGCGCGACTCTGGAGTCGGCCTCGGTCACGGGCTCAACCCCGGTCGAGGATGTCGCCGAAGACGCCCACTACGACGACGACGACACCGAGGATTGATCAGGACGGAGCCCTGGGCGGACGCAGCGGCGTCCACCCAGGGACGTTCCTCTTCTGAGGGACCTGGATCTCCAGCCCTAGTGGGTCCGGGCCCGCAGGGCCTCCATCTCTTCCTTCAGCTTGAGCTTCTTGCGCTTGAGTTCCTTGAGCCGGGCCTCGTCTGATGCTGGTCTGTTAAGCTCGTCCTGAATCGCCTGATCGAGGGAGTGATGGCGGGATCCAAGTTCACGGATGCGGGCTTCAACGGCCATGACGGGTCGTCTCCTTGTGTTGGAACGATGCCAACACTCAACACCCGCTGGTCTGGTCTGTCAGATCACATATGTTTGCACGTGAGCGGACGGAACAGGCGCCTTGAAATCAGGCGCGGGGACCCAAAGGCATGACAAGAACTGATCGTCCCCGCCTCATCGTCGGCATCTCCGGGGCCAGCGGTGTCACCTACGGCCTGCGCGCCCTGGACGCCTGCCGCGAACTCTCCATAGAGAGCCACCTGATTCTCAGCCGCGCCGCGGCCCTGACCATCGCCCAGGAGACCGAGCTCTCGGTCTCCGAGGTCCAGGCCCGCGCCGACGTGGCGCACAAGATCGGCGATGTCGGCGCTTCGATAGCCTCGGGCTCATTCCCCACCCTGGGCATGATCGTCGCGCCCTGTTCGGTGCGCACCATGAGCGAAGTGGCCACCGGGGTGACCTCCTCCCTGCTCACCCGCGCCGCCGACGTGACGCTCAAGGAGCGCCGGCCCCTGGTGCTGATGGTGCGTGAGACCCCGTTGCACCTGGGGCACCTGCGCACGATGGTGAAGCTGGCCGAGATGGGCGCCGTGATCGCCCCGCCCTTGCCGGCCTTCTACGCCAAGCCCGCCAGTCTGGAGGGGATGGTCGATCAGTCCGTGGGCCGGGCGCTCGACCTGTTTGGCCTGTCATGGCGGCCCGTGAAGCGCTGGGGTCAGGATGTCGGCCCCTTGTCGAGTGAGGTCTGATGTCCCTCTGGGCGTGGGCGCTGGAGGCTTATGGCCAGCCGGGGGTTCCCGAGGCGACCCTGGCGCTGCAGGACTCCTACGGCCAGAACACTTCCTTTCTGCTGTGGGCGGTCTGGGCCGGGGGCCCGGACGCTGAGGTCCTGACGAGGGCCGTTGCTCTGACCCAGGCCTGGGACGCGACCGCCCTGCGCCCGATCCGCGAGGTGCGCAGGGCGTTAAAGCTAAGCCTGCCGTCGGTCGACGACGGCGCGCGCGAGGGGCTGCGGGAAGACATCAAGGCCGCCGAACTGCGGGCCGAGCGCGTGCTGATGGAGACCCTGGAAGGCCTCGCCGGCGCCTCCAGCGGCAGGCACGGCGCCCTGGCGGCCCTCCAGGCCGCGTCGGCCGCCTGGGGCAAGCCCGTGTCCGACAACGCCCTCGCCACACTGGCGGGCGCGTTAAGCTAGACGTGGGCTCCCGCGATGCGCATCATCGCCTCGACGGGTTCGGGGCGTGCGTATGAACGATCATGAAGGCGAAGACCCGGAAGAGGAGGGCGTCCGCGCCCGCTTGGCCATCGCCACGCTGGACCACTCGGACCTGGACGCCGCCATCCAGGCGCTGATGCTGTCGCCCCTGCCCGACATGATGGTCATCAGCCGCCTGAAGCGGAAGAAGCTGCTGCTCAAGGATGAGATCGAGCGGCTGCGCGATCAGCTGACGCCGGACATCATCGCCTAGCCCGTCGCCTCGCCCGTGGCGATCGGCGGCGCGGCGGTGCGGGCCCGCTTTGCGGCGAACATGGCCGCGTCGGCCTCGGCCACCAGGGCCTCGGGTTCCATGTCCAGGGTGATCTCGCGGACGCCGTAGGAGATGTGCAGGGGCGCTGACCAGTCGCCGAACTCGATCGGGGCGGCCTCGATGGCCTGGGCCAGTGATTCGGCCTTGGCCTGCGCTGTGGCTTCGTCGGCCTGGACCAGGATCACGGCGAACTCGTCGCCCCCCATGCGGCCGATAATGTCGCTGTCGCGGACATTGGCGGCCAGGCGCTCGGCCACCGCGCGCAGGGCGGCGTCGCCGGCCGCATGGCCGAAGCGGTCGTTGACGCTCTTGAAGCCGTCCAGGTCGAAATAGACCACGCTGGCTGGCGAGCCATAGCGCTGTGCGAAGGCGCGGATGCGACCGAGCTCCCGGACAAAGGCGCGCCGGTTCAGCAGGGGCGTCAAAGGGTCGCGGTCCGCAAGGGTCTCAGCTTCCGAAAGCTTGACCTTGAGCCGCGAAACTTCGCCCCGCAGGTCGTCTATCTCGGTCAGCAGGGTCTTCACGGCGTTCTGAACCGCCGGCGTCAGGTCGGCCTCGTTCAGACCCAGAAAGGCGGTCTTGTCGGCCGGCGGCGCGGCTCCGGCCGTAAAATGGGCCCCTGCCTGGGCCAAGGCGCGCCTACGGATGGCCGAAAACGGCTCGCTGCGGGCGCCAGTGACCTTCATGTCGTTTTCAACGGGCTTTCAGAGAACGCGAATCGTCGAGGCCTTGTCGACGTTAAGAATCCTAAACGTCCTTGGTTGCGGGCGCAAAGGCGGCGCCTATACTCCGCGCCTTCTCGTCGCAGGGGCCTGTATTCCATGAGCGCCACGTCAGCGCCCGTCGCCATCATCATGGGCAGCCGTTCCGACTGGCCGACGCTGAAAGGCGCGGCCGAGAGCCTCGACGCCCTAGGCGTCGCCTATGAGGCCAAGGTGATCTCGGCCCACCGCACCCCGGAACGGATGTACGCGTTCGCAAAGGGGGCCAAGGCGGCGGGATTCAAGGTGATCATCGCCGGGGCCGGGGGTGCCGCCCACCTGCCCGGCATGACGGCTTCGATGACTGAGCTGCCGGTGTTGGGTGTGCCGGTGCAGTCCAAGTCCCTCAGCGGCCTCGACAGCCTGCTCTCCATTGTCCAGATGCCAGCCGGCGTCGCCGTGGGGACCATGGCCATCGGCGAGGCTGGCGCGAAAAACGCCGGCCTGATGGCCGCCCAGATCCTGGCCCTGTCCGACCCGGCCCTGGCCAAGCGCCTGGCCGATCACCGGGCCCGCCACACCCAGGCCGTTTCTGAAACCGTCGAGGACTGATCCCCCCATGGCCATGCTCCCCCTGGCTCCGGGCGAAACCATTGGAATTCTTGGCGGCGGACAGCTGGGTCGCATGCTGGCCCAGGCCGCTTCGCGGCTGGGCTTCGACGTGGCCATCCTGGAGCCCGCACCCGACGCCCCCGCCGGCCGCGTCGCGGCTCATACGGTGCGCGGCGGCTATGACGAGCCGCGCGCCCTGGAGGCCCTGGCCGCGATCGCCAGCCTGGTCACCTTTGAGTTCGAGAACGTGCCGGCCGCCGCCGTCGCCCACCTGACCGCCCAGGAGGTGGAGGTAGCCCCCAACGCACGCGCCCTGGCCGTGGCGCAGGACCGGGTGGAGGAGAAAACCTTCCTCAATTCCATCGGCGTCGCCACCGTAGCCTTCGCCGCCGCCGACGACGCCGAAAGCGCGGTCGCGGCCATGGCTCAGGTCGGCGCGCCGGCCCTCATGAAGACCCGTCGCGAAGGCTATGACGGCAAGGGCCAGCGCTGGGTCGAGCACGCAGCCGACGTCGCGGCGATCTTCGACTCCCTGGGCGGCAAGCCGGTGATCCTGGAGGCCCCGGCCGACTTCGTGCGGGAGCTGTCGGTGATCGCCGCCCGCGGCCGCGACGGCGAGCTGGCCATCTATCCCCTGGCCGAGAATCACCACGAGAACGGCGTGCTGCGCCGGTCCGTGGCGCCCGCCGCCGTCAGTCCAGGCCTCGCCGAACAGGCCGAGCGGATCGCGGCCCAGGTGCTCACCGGCCTGGACTATGTGGGGGTGATCGGGATCGAGCTCTTTGAGCTTCCTGACGGCCGGCTGCTGGTCAACGAGATCGCACCCAGGGTCCATAACACCGGCCACTGGACGATGGACGGCTGCGAGGTCGACCAGTTCGAGCAGCACATCCGCGCCATCGCCGGCTGGCCGCTCGGCCCCACGGCGGCCATCGCCAGGGTGGAGATGCTGAATCTGCTGGGGGACGAGGCGGACGGCTGGCTTAAGTTCGCGGGAGAGCCGGAAACCCGCCTGCACCTCTATGGCAAGCGTGACGCCAAGGCCGGGCGCAAGATGGGCCACGTGAACCGGGTGAGCCCGCTCCTGCCGGAGCGGCGGTAGAAGTCCGCTCGTCCCGGCGAAGGCCGGGATCCAGATGGCGAAATGCGGAGGTGGGCTCCAGGCCCTCAGAGCTACTCCAACCCACCGCTGAGGATGGGATCTGGGTCCCGGCCTTGGCTGCTTCGCGCCGCCCTTCGGGTCGCCGGGATGAGCGGTTGGATTAGGCCTCGTTCGGGATCGCCGAAAGCGCTTCTTCCAGTTCCAGGAAGCTGGGCTGGGCGCCGGAGGGGACGCTCCCGCGACCGATCTCCACCGAGATCTGGGCGGCGTTGCCGTGTAGGTGGGCCACCAGCACCGACTGGATGATGCGGTAATACGAGCCCTCTTCCTCGAGGATCTCCTTCAGGCGCGCCGCGAAGGGCCCCACCAGGCCATAGGCCAGGAACACGCCGAGGAAGGTGCCCACCAGGGCGCCGCCGATCATCGTGCCCAGGACTTCCGGCGGCTCGGTGATGGAGCCCATGGTCTTGATGACGCCGAGCACGGCGGCGACGATGCCCAAGGCCGGCAGGGCGTCGGCCAGGCTTTGCAGGGCGCCGGCGGGCGCCAGGGCCTCATGGTGGTGCTTCTCTAGCTGCTTTTCCATGGCGTCCTCGACCTGGTGCGGGTCCTCGAGGTTCATGGTCATCATCCGCAGGGTGTCGCAGATGAAGTCGACGGCGAAGTGGTCCTTCGTCACCTTCGGGAAGCGCGAGAAGATCGAGGAGTCCTTGGGGTTCTCGATGTGGCTTTCCAGGGCGATGACGCCCTTGGATTTCATGGTCTTGGTGAGCAGAAACAGCAGGGAAAGGAGGTCGCGGTAGTCCGAGGCCTTCCATTTAGGGCCGGCGAACACCTTGGCCAGGCCGCCCCCTGTTCCCTTGACCACCGTCATCGAGTTGGAGACCAGGAAGGCGGCGATTCCCGAACCGCCGATGGCCAGCATCTCGTGGGGGAGGGCGTGCATGATGACGGCCATGTTGCCGCCAGACCACAGGTAGCTGCCGAACACCGTGGCGAAGAGCAGCACAATGCCGATGATCTGAAACATGCGAGGCGGGTCCCGGGACGAATTGCCCGGAGCATCCCCGTTAATGCTTAATGCCCGGTGAGGATTTAGGGGGTTCCGCCCTCTGACGGCGCGGCGTAACAGCCGATTCATGTCCCAGTCCGCGCCCGTTCCCGTGAGCCTGCCCAAGTCGTCCTTCGCCATTATCTTCGGCGTCTCGCTGGTGACCGCCATGGGCAATACCGGGATGATTTCGGTGCTGCCGGCCATCGGCCGCTCCATCGGCATTCCCGACTTCCTGGTGGCGGGCGTCTTCTCGTTGTCGGCTCTGCTGTGGGCGGGGTCATCGCCCTACTGGGCGCGCGCCTCCGACCGTCACGGGCGCAAGCCCTTGATGCTGGTGGGCTTGGTGGGCTTCGCCGTCTCGATGGCCGCCTGCGCCGCGGTGGTCGCCGCTGGCCTGCATCACCTGGCGCCGCCCATGGTGATCTTCGGCTTCTTCCTCCTGGCGCGCGCGCTGTTTGGCCTGTTCGGGGCGGCGTCCAATCCCGCGACCCAGGCCTATGTGGCCGAGCACACACCGCCGGAAGAGCGCACCAGCGCCATGTCCAGCCTGGCTGGCGCCTTTGGCCTGGGCACCGTCATCGGCCCGTTCCTGGCCCCGCTGTTCATCCTGCCCTTCTTCGGCCTGGCGGGTCCGATGGTGGCCTTCTCGGTGATCGCCCTGATCATGCTGGTGGTGGTCTGGAAGAAGCTGCCCGAGAGCCAGCACATGCCCGTCCAGCCGGTGAGGGCCGAGCCCGTGGCCGGCGCACCGCCCGCCGCCAAGGAAAGCCCGATGTGGCGCGACCCGCGCATCACGCCCTTCCTGATCTACGGCTTCGTGGTGGCGGTCTGCCAGACGGCCCAGGGCCAGACCCTGGGCTTCCTGATCATCGACAAGCTGGGCATGTCCCCCATGCAGGCCCAGGGCTTCATCGCCATCGCCATGATGTTCGGCGCGGTGGCCGGCCTGCTGGCCCAGTGGGGTATCATCCGCATGTTCGAGATGACCCCGCGCCAGCTGCTGCGCTGGGGCGTGGCGGTGGCCGCCCTCGGCAACCTGATCGTCGCGTTCCAGCCGACCTATGCCGCGGTGGTGGCCGGCTACGCCATCTCAAGCCTGGGGTTTGGCCTAGCCCGCCCGGGTTTCACGGCCGGCTCCTCCCTTGCGGTGGGGATGCACGAACAGGCCCGCGCCGCGGGCGCCATCGCCGCGGTGAACGGCGTCAATGTGGTGCTCGCCCCGCTGTTCGTGCTGCTCTACCAGCAGGTCCACGCCGCGCCCTTCGTGCTCAACATGGTCCTGATGCTGGCCATGCTGGTCTACGCCTTCAAGAACCCGCAACTGGCCAACGCCGACCCCAAGCCGGCCACCCAGGCCGATTCGGCCATGGCCACCCTGGAGAAGAGCGACGAGGGGTCGCTCTAACCCCCGCCAAGAGCATCAGAGGATGTTGGCCTCTGCCTTGAGCCGTTGGACCATGTCCTGCGACAGATAGCCGTCGGCCGTGAGCCCGCGCGACTTCTGCCAGTTGCGCAGGGCGGTGCGGGTGTTGACCCCCACCACCCCGTCCGGCTGCCCGGGATCGAAGCCGAGCTGGGCCAGGGCCCGCTGGGTGGCGATGCGGTCGCCGATGGAGAGCGCGGTCTCGTAGGGCCAGGGCTTGATCACCCCGCCCATGCCGCCGAACCGGTCGGCCAGCAGACCGACCCCTAGGGCGTAGGTGGTGGCGTTGTTGTACTTGCGGATCACGAAGTGGTTCGGGAACAGCAGGAAGGCCGGCCCCTGCGCGCCGGTCGGCGTGATCAGCATGGCCTTGGCGCCGGCGTCAGCGCCGCTCCAGGGTAGGCCGTCGGTGCGGCGCACCCCGTGCTGGGCCCACCAGTCCGGGGTCTCCCGCGGGCCTTCCGTCAGGCTGTAGTCGAAGCCCTCAGGCACGGTGACCTCGCGGGCCCAGCCCTGGCCGCGCTGCCATCCGCCCTTGGAGAGCAGGTTCGCCGCCGAGGCCAGGGCGTCGTGGGTGGAGCCCCAGACGTCGCGCCGTCCGTCGCCGTCGCCGTCCACGGCGGTGGCCAGGAAGCTGGTGGGGATGAACTGGGTCTGGCCCATGGCCCCGGCCCAGGATCCACGCAGCTGGCTGCGGGGGAATTCCCCTGAGCCGATGATCCGTAGCGCCGCCATCAGCTGGTCTTCGGCGAAGGCCTGGCGGCGGCCCTGGGCGGCGAGCGTCGCCATGGAGCGGATGACGTCGAAGTCCCCCAGCACGGCGCCGAAGCCGGTCTCCATGGCCCAGATGGCCATCAGAATATCGCCAGGCACGCCGTAGCGCGCCTCGATCTCGGCCAGAATGGAGGCGACGGCCGGCTTGCGGCGCGCGGCGATGGCTACCCGGTCTTCGCTGACCGCGCCCTTGATATAGTCGCCGAAAGGCTTGGCGAATTCCGGCTGGCGGCCGTCGAGGCTGTTGACCCGCGGATCAGGCGCCAGGCCGGCCAGTTCGCGATCCAGCAGGCTCGCGGGCAGACCAGCCTTCACCGCCCGGCTGTAGAAGTCGCGGGACCAGTCATCGAAGCTGCGGACGCCCGACTGGGTCGGCGCGACCACCGGAGCCGGCGCCTGAGGCGTGGGGGGCGGAGGCGTCGGCGTCAACACCGGCACCAGATTGGTGGACGGGTCGGCGCAGCCGGCCAAGAGCAAGACGAGGAAGACGCGACGATCCATGGCCCAACTTAGCGGGCCCTGGCCCGAGCCTCAATCACAAGCCCGTCAAGGGCGAACGGCGGCTTGGACCTGAGGTGTTCCGCCTCGCAGGAGATGATGCATGCCTGAACCCGACGATATCCTGCCCGGCCAGCGCGGCGCGCTTCCCACCAGCGCCGAGGTTGCGGAGCGCGAGGTTGCCGAGCGCAGTCCCGTGGGGTGCTGGAGCCGCCTGCGGTCCCGGGCCACCATCGCGGTGGCCATCCTCGCGGTCGTGGTCGTCTATCTGCTGTTCGGCCGCACCGATTGATCCGCCGCAGCGTTGACTCACGCCCAACCGGCTCGTATACGCGCCGGCTCTTGTAGACATCCCCGGGCGCAAGCCTGGTCTTTA
>NZ_JANPJP010000185.1:0-1571 GCF_031425575.1 Phenylobacterium sp. | reverse complement strand
GAAGGATGGAGCTCGCGTCATCGGTCACGGTCGCCATGACGCCGAGGGCGTGGTCGGCGCAGACCTCGCCGACCCCGCAGCCGCCGACCGGCTCTGGGACCTCGCCCTCGCCCGCCTCGACGGCCGGATCGACGTTCTCATCAACAACGCCGGGGTGTTCGAGGCGGTCGCGGTCGACGCCCCCCTGCCCGACTGGCACGGCGCTTGGGCGCGCACCCTGCAGATCAATCTGCAGGCCTGCGCCGACCTCAGCCGCCGCGCGATCCTGCACTGGCGCGAACGCGGCCAAGGCGGGCGAATCGTCAACATCGCCAGCCGCGCCGCCTATCGCGGCGACAGCCCGGCCCACTGGCACTATGCGGCGTCCAAAGCCGGGATGGTGGCCATGACCAAGTCCATCGCCCGGGGCTTCGCCGCCGAGGGCGTGCTGGCGTTTGCCATCTGTCCCGGGTTCACCATGACGGGTGACGCGGGCGACTACCTGGCCAGCCGCGGCGGCGACAAGCTACTGGCCGACATCCCCCTGGGCCGCGTCGCCGATCCTGCCGAGGTGGCGGCGGCTGCGGTCTGGCTGGCCCTGGAGGCGCCGGCGTCGCTGACCGGCGCGGTGCTGGACATCAACGGGGCGAGTTTCGTGCGGTGAGGCGTCACCTCCCCCGCGAAAGCGGCGGGAGGGGGACCGCCGGCCGAGGCCGAAGGCCGCCGAGCCGGGGGTGGAGGGGGAAAGCCCCGTCCGCTGAGCCCCGAAGGTCCGGTCGATCCACCGAGCTTGCGGCCTGCCCCCTCCCCCATCGGCTCTTCGCTACGCTCGGCCAATGGGCCCCCTCCCGCCGCTTTCGCGGGGGAGGTAGGAGGATCAATCCATCAAACGCTGCATCAGGTACGTGAACTCCAGCGCCTGCCGCAACGCGCGTTCATTGAGGTTGGCGGCCGCCGCATGGCCGCCGTCCATGTTCTCCCAATAGAGGTAGTCGTAGCCGTATTCTTTCAGCCGCGCGGCCGCCTTGCGGGCGTGGGCGGGGTGGACGCGGTCGTCCTTGGTGGAGGTTTCGAGGAACACCCGGGGATAGGGCCGGCCGGGCTTCAGATTCTGATAGGGCGAATAGCTCATCAGCATGGCGCGCTCGACCGGGACCGCCGGGTCGCCGTACTCACCGATCCAGGAGGATCCCGCGCCGATGTGGCTGTAGCCGATCATGTCGAACAGCGGCACCTGTATGACGATGGCGTTGTAAAGCTCCGGTCGCTGGGTCAGGGCGACGCCCATCAGCAGCCCGCCGTTCGAGCCGCCGACGATGCCCAACTTCTTCGGGTTGGTGATCTTGCGCGCGATCAGGTCCTCGGAGACCGCGAAGAAGTCCTCATAGACCCGCATGCGGTTGAGCTTCAGCCCGGCGTTGTGCCAGCGCGGCCCGAACTCGCCGCCGCCGCGGATATTGGCCACCACGAAGACGCCGCCCTTTTCCAGCCAGAGCTTGCCGGTGGCGCCGGAATAGGCCGGGGACTGGCTGACCAGGAAGCCGCCATAGGCGTTCAGCAAGGTGGGATTGGACCCATCCATCTTCATGTCT
>NZ_JANPJP010000184.1:0-3097 GCF_031425575.1 Phenylobacterium sp. | reverse complement strand
CGTAAAGGCCAACCCTTCGCCGTGGGTCATCGAGACCCTCGCCGCCAATGGGGTGACCTCCTTTGATGTGGCCTCGATCCCGGAGATCGAACTGGTCAGCCAGTTCGCGCCGGGCTCGCGCATGGCCTTCATGCACCCGGTCAAGAGCCGGTCCGCCATCTCCCAGGCCTATTTCGACCACGGCGTGCGCACCTTCGCGCTGGATACGCACGAAGAGCTGGCCAAGATCCTCGACGCCACGGGCGGCGCCAAGGACCTGAACCTGATCGTGCGCCTGGCTGTCGCCGCCGAGGGCGCGGCCTATTCCCTGTCAGGCAAGTTCGGGGTCGACACCTTCGAGGCGCCGGGCCTGCTGCTCGCCGCCCGCCGCGCGACCCAGGACCTGATGGGCCTGTCCTTCCACGTCGGCAGCCAGTGCATGCGTCCCACCGCCTACCAGGCGGCCATGACCCAGGCGTCCCGCGCCCTGGTCCGCGCCGGCGTCTTCGCCGACGTGGTGGACGTGGGCGGCGGCTTCCCGTCGATCTATCCCGGCATGGCGCCCCCGGCGTTGGCCGACTACATCGACTCCATCGACCGCGGTTTCGCCGAGATGATGGTCCACGAGACCACCGAGCTGTGGTGCGAACCCGGCCGGGCCCTGGTGGCCGAGGGCTCGTCGATCCTCACCAAGGTCGAGCTGCGCAAGGGCGACGCGCTCTATCTCAACGACGGCTCCTACGGCTCGCTATTCGACGCCGCCCACACCAAGTGGCCCTTCCCGGTCAAGCTGATCCGCAACGAGGACGGCGAGGCCCGCGAGGTCGAAGGCGCCCTGAAGCCCTACCGGTTCTGGGGTCCCACCTGCGACAGCCTCGACCACATGCCCGGCCCCTTCTGGCTGCCGGAAGACGTCCGTGAGGGCGACTATGTGGAGATCGGCATGCTGGGCGCCTACGGCGTGGCGATGAACACCCGCTTCAATGGGTTCGGCGACGCCGAGACCATCGAGGTCAACGACGCCCCCATGGCCTCCATGTTCGGCCTGGCCAAGCGCTCGATCTCGGTCCCGAAGACGGAAAACCACAACGTCGTGAAGCTGTCACGGGCGCGCGGGAAGAAGCGTCGGCGGAAATAACCGCCCGCTCAGTTGTTGATGGTCCAGCCGGTCGCTCCGTCCCGGCTGGGCTCCTTTTCCACGGACGGGCGCTCAAACTCCTGAGGATCAAGAGAATGAACGCTGACGTTCAAAACACCAACCGCAAGGCCGAGCTGCTCTCGACCACCGTCGAACACGTGAGCATCGACCAGTACGACGCCCGTCCGATCATCGACTCGATGCGGCAGATGAGCTTCACCAGCCGCGACACCGCACGCGCCGCCGACATCCTGACCATGGCCCTGGAAGACAAGGCCTGCTCCACCTGGCTGACCCTGGCGGGCTCCACCAGCGCCGGCGGCTGCATGCATATCTATCGCGACATGCTGAAGTTCGGCCTGATCGACTGCGTGGTCTCCACCGGCGCCTCGATCGTGGACATGGATTTCTTCGAGGCCCTGGGCTTCAAACACTACCAGTCCAAGCCCCAGGACCCGGTCGACGACCGCGACCTGCGCGCCCTCTATATCGACCGCATCTACGACACCTATATCGACGAGGAAGAACTTCAGAACTGCGACGACGTCATCTTCCAGCTCTGCAACCTGCTGGAGCCGCGCCCCTATTCCAGCCGTGAGTTCATCTGGGAGATGGGCAAGTGGCTGGCCGACGGCAACGCGAAGAAGCAGGGCTCGCTGATCGAGACGGCCTACGAGCTCGACATCCCCATCTTCTGCCCGGCCTTCACCGACTCGTCGGCCGGCTTTGGCCTGGTGAAGCACCAGGTCGAGAACATGAAGGCGGGCAAACCCTACCTGACTATCGACTCCGTCGCCGACTTCCGTGAGCTGACCGACGTCAAGATTGCGGCAGGCACGACGGGCCTGTTCATGGTGGGCGGCGGGGTTCCCAAGAACTTCGCCCAGGACACCGTGGTCTGCGCCGAAATCCTCGGCCACGAGGTCGACATGCACAAGTACGCCATCCAGATCACGGTGGCCGATGTGCGTGACGGGGCCTGCTCGTCCTCGACGCTCAAGGAGGCCTGCTCCTGGGGCAAGGTCGATGTCACCTGGGAACAGATGGTGTTCGCCGAGGCCAGCACCGTTGTGCCGCTAATCGCGTCGGACGCCTGGCACCGCGGCGCCTGGAAGACCCGTGAAAAGCCGCGCTGGGCGAAGCTTTTCCAGAAGATCGCGAAGTAGCAGACAGGACGGCCGCCAACGCCCCCGCGAATGCGGCCGTAGTTTGCGATACACGCCGCACCGGTCGTCTGAAATCCGTGGTGGGGGGCGAGCCGCGCGGTCACCGTCGCTCAAGGCGATCATGACCCGCCCGAGGTTCAGCATCACCGTGGCTGGATGAATCCGGAACGGTCTGGGCAGGAAGACGGCCACCCCCGCGACCAGCAGCAGGGCAGGCGACAGCAGGACCAGCACCGGCACGAGCGGCAGCCAGGGATTGAGCCTGCGCTGGCCAGGCTTGCGCACGCGCGGCACCACCCGCCAGCGCAGCAGCTCGGCGCGAGCGCGCATCAAGGCAAGCTGACGCGGCGCTTTCCGCTGGTGCGGGCTGACAACCTCGGAAGGCGAAGCTGGGGTCGGAAGCGGGTCCACTCGTATGCCTCAGATGTCGTGGTGACCCTAACCCAGGACCCAACGACGTCCCACCACAGAAAGCCAAACAGCTTCTGAGTTGCGTCCGCGGTTCGCAGGCGCATGATGGCTCAGCAGAACAACGGAGAGGAAATGCGCCGTACACTGATCGGCTTGAGCCTGACGAGCGCCCTGGCCGCCGCCGGTATCGCGCTTGCCCAGCCTGCGCCCACCCCGCCCCCGGCTCTGCCCACCGGCTATCTCAGCGCCCAGACCTGGCCCGCCGCGGCCCTGATCCTGCCGCCGGCGCCGGCCACCGGCTCGGCCCGGGAGGCGCAGGACCAGGCGGTGTTCAAGGCCACCCGCGCCCTCGAGGGTTCCCCCCGATGGTCCCTGGCCCAGAACGACGTCCCTTCCCTGCCGG
>NZ_JANPJP010000183.1:0-1690 GCF_031425575.1 Phenylobacterium sp. | reverse complement strand
GGGGGGGGGGGGGGGGGGGGGGGGGCGGGTGGGGTTCGTTCAACCCCCCCCCGCCACGCCGCCTGCGGCCTAGAACAGGCCGGCGCGCTGCCCGATCACGAAGATCGCCACGACGATCAGCAGGACCTGAACGATCCAGTTGAGGGGTGAAGGGATCGGCAGCTTCTGGACGGCCCAGAGGGCGAGGGCCAGAAGGACGATGACGACGATGATGAAGATGAGAATGGACATGATGGGCTAACCTCCACCGTTGAAGAAGGTTCCAGCGGCGGTGCTGGTCCCGGCGGGCTTGGCTGGGCTCTCGACAGCGGTCGCGCGTGCGCCCATGTGGTCATGACCTGTCCGGAGCCCGCCATGACCGACGCCCCCTCCTCCGCCGCCTCCCCCTGGGACCAGGACTTCCTGCCGCCGGCGCCGCCCTGGCAGGGGGCGAGCCAGGCGCTGTTGCGGGACGTGACCGACCCATGGGTGACGGCGTTCGAGGCCGATGCTGAGCATGACTTCAGCCCCGACTACGCCGACACCCGGACCTGGTTCGACCGGCTGGAGGCGGCCTCCCCCTGGATCCGCATCGAGGTGTTCGGGACCTCGCCGGAGGGGCGACCGATCTATGCGGTGATCGCCAGCAAGGATGGGGCGGCGTTCGATCCGGCCAAGCCGGTGTTGCTGGCCCAGGCCGGCATCCATCCGGGTGAGATCGACGGCAAGGACGCGGGCATGATGCTGCTGCGCGACATCTGCTTCTACGGCAAGGACGGCCTGCTGGACGGCGCCAACCTGATCCTGGCGCCGATCCTGAGCGTGGACGGACACGAGCGGGCCTCGCGCTATTCGCGGCCCAACCAGCGGGGGCCGCGCATCCAGGGCTGGCGCAACACGGCCACCAACCAGAACCTCAACCGCGACTACATGAAGCTGGACCAGCCGGAGATGCAGGCGGCGCGGGGCCTGCTCAACAAGTACCGGCCCGACCTCTATGTGGACATCCACGTCACCGACGGGCTCGATTACCAGTACGACCTGACCTACGGCTACAATGGCGAGGCGCGGTCCTGGTCGCGCTCGCCGGCCATCGCCGTGTGGCTGGACGATGTGTTCAAGCCGGCGATGAACCGGGCGCTGGAGGCCGAGGGCCATATCCCCGGCGAGCTGGTGTTCGGCCGGGACGACGACGATCCCAAGGCCGGGCTCACCGACGGAGGCCTGGGGGAGCGGTTCTCCAACGGCTGGGGCGCGGCGGCCCACGTGCCCACCATCCTGATCGAGAACCATAGCCTCAAGCCCCACGCCCAGCGGGTGCTGGCCACCTATTTGTTCCTGGAGACGTCGCTGCGGCTGCTGGCCGGCCAGGGCGCGGGCCTACGGGCGGCGATAACGGCCGACCGGGCGCTGCGGCCGACGGAGATTCCGGCCAACTTCACGCCCGGCAAGGCCCCGGCGCGGATGCGCAGCTTCAAGGGCATCAAGTACGAGACCTATGAGAGCGTGGCCTCGGGGCGGCGCGAGATCCGCTGGCTGGGGGAGGCCGACACGGAACTGTGGTCCCTGCCCCACTTCCTGTCGGAGCCGACCCTGACCCTGTCGCGGCCCAAGGGGTACTGGGTTCCCGGCTATCGCAGGGACTTGATCGAACGGCTCACGCTGCACGGGGTGGAGATGGAGGCGGTCAGCGCGCCCACCACGGTGAGCG
>NZ_JANPJP010000182.1:0-1781 GCF_031425575.1 Phenylobacterium sp. | reverse complement strand
GGCGCCGTAGCTGATCCCGTCGATCTCCGTCATCCGCGAGCCGATCGCCGAGCCGAAGACGATGAAATAGAGCGAGGTGGTGATCACCGGCGAGGCGATGGACTGCAGCACCGTGCGCCAGGTGCGGGCCAGCTCGAAGTGATAGATGGCGCGGATCGCATGCAGGTTCATCGCGGGGTCCTCACCAGGCTGACGAAGATTTCCTCAAGGGAGCTCTGGCTGGTCTGGAGGTCCTTGAAGTCGATGCCGTGCTTGGCCAGCCGGCGCAGGAGCTCGGCGATGCCGGTCTCCTGGCTCTGGGTGTCGAAGGTGTAGACCAGCTCGGCCCCGTCGGCCGACAGCTCAAGCGGTTCGCCGGCCAGCTCCTTGGGCAGGGCGGTGAGCGGTTCCTGCAGGTGCAGGGTCAGCTGCTTCTTGCCGAGCTTCCGCATGAGGACGTCCTTGTCCTCCACCAGGATCAGCTGGCCTGCGCTGATCACTCCGATCCGGTCGGCCATCTCCTCGGCCTCCTCGATATAGTGGGTGGTGAGGATGATGGTGACGCCGCTGTCGCGCAGGCCCCGGACCATCTCCCACATGTCGCGGCGCAGCTCGACATCGACGCCCGCGGAGGGCTCGTCGAGGAACAGGATCTGCGGTTCGTGGGAGAGCGCCTTGGCGATCATCACCCGGCGCTTCATGCCCCCCGACAGGGCCATGATCTTCTCAGCCTTCTTGTCCCACAGAGAGAGCTGCCGAAGGATCTTCTCGATATAGGCGGGATTGGGCGGCTTGCCGAACAGGCCGCGGCTGAACTTCACCGTGTCCCCGACGCTCTCGAAGGCGTCGGTGGAAAGCTCCTGCGGCACCAGGCCGATCTTGCCACGGGCGGCGCGGTAGTCGGCGACGATGTCATGGCCGTCGGCCAGGACCTGACCCGAGCCCGGATTGACGATGCCGCAGATGATGCTGATCAACGTCGTCTTGCCGGCGCCGTTGGGGCCCAGCAGGGCGAAGATCTCGCCCTTGCGGATATCCAGGTCGATCGACTTCAGGGCCTGGAAGCCCCCGGCATAGGTCTTGGAGAGACCTCTCACGGATATGATCGGCTGCACGCGGGCTACGGTCCTTCAGAGGTCATCGCCAGATAGGGGCGGGCCAGGGGTCAAGCTAGTCCACAGGACGAAATGAGCGCCGTCCCGCCGACATCGGCCAGGGCGTAATCCGTCACGCGCCAGATTCTGTCAGCAGGCGGCCCAGCGCCTTGGGCGCCATGGCCACATAGCTCTGACGTAGCCAGCCCTTCAGGGTGTCGAGCTCCGCCAGGATGTCGTCCTCGGGGCCAAAGTGCGCGATCGCCCATTTGTTCTGATGGTACCAGGGCGATCCCTGGCGCACGAAGGACAGGTCCTGGACCATCTCGTAGGAGATCGGCAGCTTGAGGGTGATCGTCAGGGCGTCGTGCGCCTGCACCTTGTCCCCCAGCACCGCGAAGCCCTTGCCCCGCACCCGCAGGTAGCGGGTGTCGGCCCAGCCCGGCGCCAGGTCGGTCTCCGGCAGGCTGAGGGCGTAGGTGGTCAGTTCGGCTTCGGCCTGTTGGTGCGGCGTGGGCATGGCGGCGAGATTAGCACCGCCATGCCCGCGGAGAAGCCCTAGGCCGGGGCGCCCATTGTCATGGGGCGCAAGCCGAGATCGGCCATCAGGGCCGCGTCGGTGTCCTTGTCCGGGTTGGCGGTGGTCAGCAGCTTGCCGCCGATGAACATGGAATTGGCCCCGGCCAGGAAGCAGAGGGCCTGCAGCTC
>NZ_JANPJP010000181.1:0-21235 GCF_031425575.1 Phenylobacterium sp. | reverse complement strand
GGTCGCCTCGGTCAGCCTGATGTGCTTCGGCTCGCTGGTCATCGCGCTTTGCCCCGGCTATGCGGAGATCGGCGCCTGGGCGCCGGCGATCCTGGTCACCGCCCGCATCCTGCAGGGCGTCAGCATGGGCGGCGAGTACGGGACCAGCGCGACCTACATGTCGGAGATGGCCGGCCGCGATAATCGAGGCTTCTGGTCGGGGATCTTCTACTCCACCCTGATCGGCGGCCAGCTGCTGGCGGTGGGCACCCTGGTGTTGCTGAACGCCCTGCTGTCCGACGACGACATGCAGGCGTGGGGCTGGCGGGTTCCGTTCTTCATCGGCGGCGCCCTGGCCTTGGCGGTGTTCTGGTTCCGGCGCGGGATGCACGAGACGCCATCCTTCCACGCCCGCACCGGCGAGCGCGTCAGCACCTGGAAGCTGATCAGCACCCACCCGCGCGAGAGCCTGCTGGTGATCGGCCTGACCGCCGGCGGGACGCTGGGGTACTACACCTACTCCACCTATATTCAGAAGTTTCTGGTCAACACCTCGGGCTTCTCCAAGGACACCGCCACAGCGATCACCGCCTGCGCCCTGGTGGTGTTCATGATCGCCCAGCCCCTGTACGGCGCGCTGTCGGACCGGATCGGACGGCGCCCCCTGCTGATCGCCTTCGGCGTGGCGGGCGTGACCCTGACCTGGCCGATCCTCTCGACATTGGCGGGGACCCGCGATCCCCTGGCGGCCTTCGCCATCACGGCCGGCGCCCTGCTGATTGTGGCGGCGTATTCCTCGGTGAACGGGGTGGTGAAGGCCGAGCTCTTCCCCACCGAGATGCGGGCGCTCGGGGTCGCCCTGCCCTATTCCCTGGCCAACGCCCTGTTTGGCGGCACGGCGGAATATGTCGCCCTGTGGTTCAAATCCAAGGGCCACGAGACCTGGTTCTTCACCTACGTCACCGTGGTGATCGGCGCGTCCCTTCTGGTCTATATCTTCATGCGCGACACCCGGAAGCACAGCCGGATCCTCGAAGACTAGGGCGCGATGTCGAAGGCCGCCGGTGGGTCGCCCCGCTGCTGGCGCTCCCAGGCGGTGGTGTAGGCGGCCTCGATGTGGCGGCGGCTGAGGTCGGTGTCGAACAGCGGCGCGCCCTTGATCCGCGCGGCCAGCCTGGCCTTCAGCTCCGCGAGCCGCGCAGGTTGGGTGGCGAGATCGCGCGCCAGGGCCTCATAGGCTTCCAGGCTCTCGGTCACCAGTTCGGGCAGGCCGACGGCGTGGAGCACGCCGGCGGCGACCCGGGAGGCGAACGAGCGGCCCGCGCAGGTGACCAGGGGCAGGCCGGCCCAAAGGGCGTCGCTGGCCGTGGTGTGGGCGCTGATCGGCAGGGTGTCGACAAACAGGTCCGCCAGCCGATGACGAGCCAGATGCGCCTCGATCGGCGCACGCGGCGCGAAGACCAGACGGTCTGGCGACACGCCGCGCGCCAGCGCCTCCGCCCGCAGGTTGCGGACCACGGCGTCGTTGGTGTGCAGCAACCAGAGCACGCTCCCCTCGACCGCGCGCAATAGACGCATCCAGACATCGTAGATATGGGGGGTCAGCTTGTAGTTGGCGTTGAAGCTGGCGAACACAAAGCCGCCGGGCGGCAGGCCGGCCTCGGCCCGGGTCAGACGCGGCGGTTCGACCTCCCCTGTGCGGTCATTGACCTGATAGCTGTTGGGAAGGCGGATGACCTGCTCGCTGTAGAACCGCTCCGATCCCGCCGGAATGACATGGGGGTCGGCCAGGATGTAATCCATGAAGTCGGCCCCCATGGTGGCCGGGAACCCCAGATAGCTGATCTGCAGCGGGGCCGGGCGGTGGGCGAAGATGCCGGGCCGGCAATGGGTGGTGTAGCCCTTCAGATCCACGACGATGTCGGCCTCCGCCGCCCGGATCGCGCGCGCGACCTCCAGGTCGGAGAGGGTCGCGACATCGTGGAATTCGTGCACGGCGGCGCGGATCCGCCGCCGCTTGTCGTCCTCGATGCTAGGTCCAAGCGCATAGGCCGTGATCTCGAAACGGGCCTTGTCGTGACGTTCCAGCAGGCCGGCGATCAGGTGCGCCGTGGCGTGGGTGTAGAAGTCGGCCGAGACATAGGCCACGCGGATCTTCTCGTGCCGGTAGGCCTCACCGCGCCACAGCGGCGCGGGGCGGGCGGGAAAACGACCCTTGGCGTGGATCTGGGCGCAGGCGAGCTGGGCGGCCGGGTCATCATTGTGGGCGAGGAAGCTGAACGGCAGGTCGGCCGGCCGACCTTCTCCGATATGCTGCGTGATCACGGCGCGGCTTGCGTCGTAGTCGGTCCAGTCGCAGACCTGCAGCTGCTGGTGCAGCAGCTGGCCCAGGGTCTCCACGGTGGCGGCGTTCAGCCGGCGGCCCTCGCGGTAGCTCGCCACCGACTCTTCAGCACGCCCGAGCGTGCCAAGCACATTGCCGCGGTTGATCAGGGCCAGCCCATAGTCCGGCTGCGCGGCGAGCGCCTGGTCGTAGCTGGCCAAGGCCTCCAAGGGCCGCCCAAGCCGGGCCAGGACGTTCCCACGGCAGTTCAGCGCGTCGAAGTTGGCCGGCGCGATCCGCAGCGCCTGGTCAAAGGCCGCCAGCGCCTCGCCCAGCCGGCCCAGGCTGGCCAGCACCTTGCCCGAGGCGATGGGCAGGGCTTCGCGTTCGGGATTGTTCACAAACCCCGTCCGCCACAGGCCGAGCGCGTTCTCCAGCTGGCCGCGCGTCTTCAGGATCAGTCCGAGATTGAGCAGGGCGTCGGGATCGACCGGACGGCGGGACAGCACCGCCCGGTAGAGGGGCTCGGCCTCGTCAAGTCGCCCCAGCCGATGCAGCCGCACCGCCTCGTTGAAATCGTTCGCCGACCTATCGGCCGGCGGACCCTCGTTGGTCATGAGCCGACAGCGATCGCTAGAGGGCGGCCTTGACCGCCGCGGTGATCTCGTCGGCCTGAGGTTCGGTACGGGGACCAAAGGCGCGGATCAGCTTGCCGTCCTTGCCCACCAGCAACTTGTGGAAGTTCCACGCCGGGTCGGCCGACTCGCCCAGCTCGGACAGGGCCCACTTGTAGAATGGGTGGGCGGTGTCGCCCTTGACGTCTTCCTTGGAGGTCAGGGGAAAGTCGATGTTGAACTTGGTCTCGCAGAAATCCTTGATCTCCGCCTCCGTGCCCGGCTCCTGGCCCATGAACTGGTTGCAGGGCACGCCCAGCACCACCAGGCCCTGGCCCTTGTAGTCGCTGTACAGCTTCTCCAGCCCCTCGTACTGCGGGGTCAAGCCGCAGGCGGACGCGGTGTTCACCACTAGCACGACCTTGTCCTTGAAGGTGGTCAGCGGCAGGGGTGCGCCATCGATGGACTTGAACGAGAAATCATAGGCGTCGGACATGGCGGGCTCCTCAAGGGGTATGGCGGCCAAGCTACCCTCCTAGCCCACGTCCTCCAACGCCTGTTCCACGGCCAGGGCCAGATCGAGCGCCCGGGCGGCCTCCTCCCCCGTCACGACGGGGCGAGGTGAGGTCCCGCGCACGGCGGCCAGGAAGCCCGCGACGCTGGCGCCCAGGGGGTCCTTGGCGCCCGGCGTGTCGGCGAAGTCGGGGTTAAGCGGGAAGCCGGTGGTGTTTCGGAACTCCCGGGTCAGGAAGTCGATCTCCAGTTCCCCGGAGGGATAGACCACCTTCATCGTGCGCTTGCGGGCCGGCGCCATGCGCGAGGCGTCGAAGACCGCCAGGAAGCCGTTGTCGAAATTGACCTCCGCCCGGGCCTGGTCCCAGCCGCCGCTGAAATCCCGCACGCCGGTGGCCTCCACCGCCAGAGGCTGGCCGGCCGATAGCGCCAAGGCCAGGTCCAGGTCGTGGACCATCAGGTCCAGCACCACCGAGACATCCAGGCTGCGCTCCGAAGGCGGACCGTGGCGGACCGCCTCCAGGCGCAGGGGCTGCTCGGGGACGTCGAACAGGCCGATGGCCTGGAACACCACCCGCTCCTGGTGACCGCACGCGAGCACCAGCTTGCGCCGGGCCGCCTCGCCGATGATGCGGTCGGCGTCCTCGAGGCTGACCGCCAGGGGCTTTTCCACATAGACCGGCTTGCCGGCCGCCAGGGCCGCGAGAGCGCCCTGCGCATGATGGCTGCCGGGCGAGGCCACAGTGATGACATCCACCGCCGCGAGGAAGGCCTCCAGGTCGTCGAAGCCTTGGCCGCCGTGGCTCTGGGCGATCTCCTGGGCGCGGGCGAGATGGTGGGGGTCATAGACGGCGGCCAGGCGTGCGCCGGGCTGGTTGGCGTACTGACGCGAATGATAGCCGCCGAACACCCCGGCCCCGATCACCCCGCCCCGCAAGATTTCCGCCATGACTCACTCCGAAAGCTCGCCTGCGCTTACAGGCTGCGGGCGCGGGACGCCACCGGGCCGTACGGAATCGAAACTGTGATGTGAACGCCTCCGGCGTTGGCCGGGAGATGGGGAAGGTCTACAAGCCTCCGGTCCTTCCTCCCCCGGAGCTTACCCCTTGTCTCGCCTGTTCAGCGCCTATGTGATCGTCGACTGGAGCGCGGCGGCCAAGCCGTCCACGGGAGCCGATTCCGTCTGGATCGGCGTCGCCAAGCGCGACGTCCGCTTCCGCCTGACCTTCGAGAGCCACAACCCGGCGACCCGGGCCGAGGCCGAGAAGCTCCTGAGCAGCATCCTGGACGACTTCAAGAAGCGCTCGGAACGCGCCCTGGTGGGCTTCGACTTCCCGCTGGGCTTCCCGCGCGGCTTCGCCAAGGCCCTGAACCTGGCCGGCGAGCACCCATGGCGTGCGGCCTGGGACCAGCTCGACAAGATGGTCAAGGACAAGGCCGACAACACCAACAACCGCTTCGGCGTGGGCTCGGAGATCAACCGGCGCATGACCGGCGGCCCCTTCCCATTCTGGGGCTGCCCGCCCAAGGACGCGCTGACCACCCTGCAGCCGAAGCGGACGCGGGCCCACGAGGCCGGCGATCTGCCGGAGTTCCGGCACGCGGATATGGCGGCCAAGGGCGCGGCCTCGATATGGAAGCTCTATTACAACGGCTCCGTCGGGGGTCAGGCGATCCTGGGCATTCCGGCGGTCCGCCGTCTGAAGCTGGCTCGAGGCGACGCGTTGAGGGCCTATCCCTTCGAGACCGGGTTCAAGGCGCTCACCGAGGCCGACCTGGCCGGTGTCGATGTCGTGGTCGCCGAGGTCTATCCCAGCCTTTACAAGGCGCAGGCCTTGCCCGGCGAGGTCAAGGATCAGGCCCAGGTGCGGGTGACCGCCGAGCACTTCGCTAAGCTGGATGAGGCGGGGAAGCTGGGGGCTGTGTTCGGGCCCTCCAAGACCGCCGATCCGGCTGTGGTGGCGGACGCCGAGACCGAAGAAGGCTGGATTTTGGGGGTCGAAGCCTAGGCGGTCTCACGCTCAGGCTGGAGGACTTCGAGCTTAGCCAGATCGGTGGCCCGCCGCTCCGTGCGCGGGAAACGAAGGTGCTCCAGCCACACGGGGGCCAGGACCGCCAGGGCGCCCAGGGCGTCGGCGCAGAGGTCCCCTAGCTCAGCATCACGCCCGGCGAGGATCTGCGCCACCTCGGTGGCCGCGCCCGCGAAGATGGCCAGGACCGTCAGGTCCAGCCTGCGGCGTCGCGGAAAGGCGGTGAACAGCAGCAGGGTCAGGCCGTAGAAGGCCATGAAGTGGGCGGCCTTGTCCCAGGGCACCAGCGCCTGCTCGACACCTTGGAACGGCCCCACCATCCCGATGGCGCAGACCAGGAAGGCCAGCAGTAGCAGGCCCTTGGCGACGGTCGGAGAACGTGGCGCATGGAGCATGACCATCGCTCTACGGCCACGCGGTGAAGACTTCGTTGCCTAGCGCCCCCGGGCGCTCAGCCACTGGAAGCGGGCCAGCAGCAGGGCGGCCGACAGGAAGCTGGCCGCGATCACCGCCCAGACGATGCCGTTCAGTCCCATGCCCATGGGGATGGCCAGCCACCAGGCGAGCGGCGCCATCACCAGGACGTAGCTCGCCAGGTGGGTGAAGGTGGGGACCCAGACCTCGCCGCGGGCCCGGAGCGCCTGGGCGGCGACCACCTGGACGGCGTCGGGGATCAGGAACAGGCAGGACAGGGCGACGGCGGGGGCGGCCATGGCGAGGGTCAGCGGGTCCTTGGTGTAGGCCGCCGAGATCAATTCCGCGCCCGGCCAGACGACCAGGCTGACCAGCAGGCCGAACACGGCGGTGACGGCGAAGGCGATGAGACCGGCGCGGTTGACGGCCGCGGTGTCGCGCGCGCCATAGGCCCGGCCCACCAGCACCGCAGCGGCCGTCGAGAGACCGAGGGGCACCATGAAGACGATCGCCACGACATTGAGCGTGATGGCCCAGGCCGCCACCGCCAGGCCGCCGATCCAGCCGGCGATGACGTTCATGCCGGCGAAGGAGGCCACCTCGAAGAAGTTGGACGCGCCGGCTCCGTAGCCGATGCGCCGCTGCTCGACCTCGGCGGCCAGGTTCCGCTCGGGCTTGGTGAAGACCCCCAGGGCGCGGGCCTGGGGCATGCGGGCGATATAGATCAGCAGGGCGACCGCCAGGAAGGTGCGCGCGCCGGTGGTGGCCCAGGCGCCGCCGACGGCGCCCAGGGGCTGCAGACCGAAGGTTCCTGGAACGAGCACGAGGTCCAGGGCGAGGTTCACCGCATTGGCCACCCACATCAGGGCCGCCGCCGGCTTGGGCCGCCCCTGCCCCTCCAGCCAGAAGCTGGCGGCTACGCTGACAGCGTAGCCTGGCATGGAGAGCGCGAAGATGATCAGCGGCGGCGAAGCCCCGTCCGCGAGGTCCTTCTCCAGACCCAGGATGTGCAGGAAACCCGGGCCGCCGGAAATGAGGATCACGGTCGAGATCAGGCCGATCCACAGGCTGTAGCTCAGACCCCGCCGCAGGACCGCCCCGGTGATCTCCGGGCGCCCCTGCCCGTTGGCCCGGGCGGTCATCACCTGGATGCCGCTCAACAGGCCCACCGTCATGGTGACGATGACGCTGGTGGGGGCCCAGGCCATGGCGTGATAGCCGAGCTCGGTCGCCGAATAGCGCCCCACCACGATGGCGTCGGAGAGACCCATGCCCATGATCCCCAGGCGCGACAGCACCACCGGCCAGGAGAGCTGCAGCAGCTCGGCGGTTTCGGTGCGGACGACATGTGCGCGCCCTCCCGGCGGGGAGTTCGCGGGGGCCGAGGGCTCGGCCATGGGGATCACCAGTTTTCAAAAGAGGGCCGGAACCTGCCGCCGCCCTCCGCGTCCCGCAAGGGAAGCTTCGCCTAGGTGCTTAAATTCCCTGGCTCCGGTGACAACAAAGGCACACGGGCCGCGGCTTTAGCACGACACTCGAGCGGCCGTTAGACCGCGGCGCGCAGCGCCGCGTCGACGCGGTCTTCCTTCAGCTTCTCAGCCACCAGGAAGGCCAGTTCGAGCGCCTGTTCGCCGTTGAGCCGGGGATCGCAGTGGGTGTGGTAGCGGTCGGCCAGGTCGCCCTCGCTGAGCGCACGCGCCCCACCAAGGCACTCGGTGACATTCTGCCCAGTCATCTCCAGGTGCACGCCGCCCGGATGGACGCCCTCAGCCTTGGCGATCTCAACAAAGCTCTTCACCTCTGACAGGATGCGGTCGAAGGGGCGGGTCTTGTAGCCATTGGTGGCGGTGAGCGTGTTGCCGTGCATGGGGTCGATGGCCCAGACGACGCTGCGGCCGGAACGCTTGGTGGCCTCCATCAGGCGCGGCAGGCGCGCCTCGATCTTGTCGGAGCCGAAACGGCCATAGAGGGTCAGGCGGCCAGCCTCATTCTTGGGGTTCAGCACGTCGATCAGGCGCAGCAGTTCATCGGGCTCCAGGGTCGGGCCGACCTTCACGCCGATGGGGTTCTTGATCCCGCGGAAGTACTCGACGTGGGCGCCGTCCAGCTGGCGGGTGCGCTCGCCGATCCACAGCAGGTGGGCCGAGGTGTCGTACCATTCGCCAGAGGTGCTATCGACCCGGGTCATGGCCTCCTCGAAGCCCAGCAGCAGGGCCTCGTGGGCGGTGAAGAACTCCACGCGGTGCAGGTCAGGCTGGCTCTCCGGCGTGACGCCGATGGCGGCCATGAAGGTCAGGGCCTCGCTGATCTTCTCCGACAATTCGGCGTAGCGCGCGCCCTGCGGGCTGTCGTTGACGAAACCCCGGGTCCTGCGGTGGTTGTTGTAGCGGGCGGCGTAGCCGCCGCCGGCGAAGGCCCGCAGCAGGTTCAGGGTCGAGGCCGACTGGGAATAGGCCTGCAGCAGGCGCTGAGGGTCGGGCACCCGCGAGGCGGCGTCGAAGTCCATGCCGTTGATGATGTCGCCACGATAGGAGGGCAGCTCGACGCCGTCGATGGTCTCCACGGGCGAGGAGCGCGGCTTGGCGAACTGACCGGCCATGCGTCCCACCTTCACCACCGGCTTGCCGCCAGCGAAGGTCAGCACCACGGCCATCTGCAGGATCAGGCGGAAGGTGTCGCGGATGTTGTCGGCGTGGAATTCCTTGAAACTCTCGGCGCAGTCGCCGCCCTGCAGCAGGAAGGCCCGGCCGTCGGCCACCTCCCCCAGCAGGGTCTTCAGGCGACGCGCTTCACCGGCGAACACCAGGGGGGGCATGCCGCGCAGGGTCTGCTCCACACCGGCCAGGGCGGCGGCGTCCGGATAGTCGGTGGGCAGGTGCTTGGCGGGCTTGGCTCTCCAGGAGGCCGGCGTCCAATGTTCAGTCATCTCAACAACTCCGTCCCCGCCTGGTCTTGCGGGCCGGCGTTCTTACTCCGAGAACACGGCCGCCGTCGATGGCCGCGCGGCCACAGGCGCCTGGCTTACGGCGGCCTGGCGCTGGAGGGCGGCGCAGGACAGGGCCGCCAGGGCTCCGAGCGCCAGCCACCACTCCTGCCAGACCCCGAAGGAAAAGGCCCCGAAGGTCAGGTAGGCCACCCCCGTGGCCGCCGAGACCGCCAGGGCGGCGTCCCGGGCGCCACGGCTCATGCCCGCCAGCAGGGCGGCCCAGAAGACAGCGGCGGCCATGGCGCCGATGAGCCCCAGCTCCAGCCAGATCTGCAGGGGCGCGTCGTGCGGGTGCAGCTTGATCCCCGGATTGAACATCCGGCTGGCGTCGAGGCCCCAGCCCCGCAGGGGGTGGTCGGTGATCCAGTCGGCGGCGTGGCGCCAATACCCCATGCGCTGGGCCCAGGAGACCGGGACGTCGCCTTCCAGCACCGCGTACCAGCCGGAGCGGCGCACGATCCAGACGATGACCGGCGCGGTCAGGAAGAAGGCCGCGGCGAGGGCGCTAAGGCCGCGCGGGGCCCACTTCGGCCAGGCGGCCACGGCCAGGCCGGCGAGCGCGCAGGCCGCCAGGGCGATCAGGGGCGCGTCATAGCCAAACGTCACCGACGGCACGACCAGGCCCAGCGCCATCAGGGCGATCAGCCAGGGGGCGCGGGCCACCCGCACCGCGGCGAGCGCGGCGGCCGGCGCCAGCATGGCCAGGACGAACAGGCCCTGGGCGGCGTTCTTGACTCCGAGGTCGGGGCGGATGGGGTCGTTGATGGCCTCGCGCACCGCGCGGTAGAGGGCCGCGCCGGTGAGGCCCTCGATCAGCATCACCACGCCCAGCAGAGCCGTGCCCCCGGCCAGGATCCGCAACGCCATGATCCGCGACCGGGGGGACGCGGTGCGGGCGGCGCAGATCGCGGCGAAGAAGAGCACGGTCTCGGCGATCAGCTTGGCGGCGGTGGACTCCCCCAGGTCCTTGGCGGTGAAGGGACTCCAGGCCGAGGAACCCGCCGCCCACAGCACCAGGGTGACCACCGCGATGCCGACGGGCCGATCCTCTTCCTCGATCCGCAGGGCCGGCAGGGTCAGCAAGCCCATCAAGGTCAGCAGGGGCGCGAAGGCGAGTGGCGCCAGCCACCCGACGATCGGCGTCAGGGCGAGACCGCCCGCCACCACCCAGCCGCACCAGGCGGCGAGCTTGGGACCTGGCTGGGCGGCCTGGCTCACGCGGCGCTCAGGCCGGCCGGGACATACTTGTCGCGCATGGTCACCAGCTCCTCGGCCAAGGTTGGATGGACCGCGCAGGTGGAATCCCACTGGGCCTTGGTCACACCCATCTTCAGGGCGATGGCGGCCATCTGGATGATCTCCGGCGCATCAGGCCCCACGACATGACAGCCGACGATCTTTTGGCTCTCGGCGGCCACCACCAGCTTGATCAGGCAGCGGTCGTCGCCGCCGTAGAAGGTGGTCTTCATGGGCCGGAAGCGGGACAGGTAGATGTCGACCTTGCCGTACTGGTGCCGCGCCTCGGCCTCCGACTGCCCCACCGACCCCACGGGCGGCTGCGAGAACACCGCCGAAGCCACCATGTCGTGATCGAAGGTGGTGGGGTTGTTGTAGAACTCGGTCTGGGAGAAGGCCGCACCCTCGCGGATCGCCACCGGGGTCAGGTTGATCCGGTCGGTCACGTCCCCGACGGCCCAGATGTTGTCGACATTGGTCTTGGAGAACTTGTCCACCATCACCGCGCCGCTCTCCGCCAGCTTCACCCCGGCGGCCTCCAGGCCCAGGCCCTTGGTGTGCGGCTTGCGGCCCGTCGCGAGCATGATCTGGTCCGTGACCACGTCCAGGCCGCTGGACATGTGACTGACGAGCCCGGCCTCGGTTTTCTCGATGCTGGTGTGCTCGCAGCCCAGGACGATCTTGATGCCGCGCTTCTTCATCTCGTCGGTGAGATGGCTGCGCACATCGTCGTCGAAGCCGCGCAGGATGTTAGCGCCACGATAAACCAGGGTGGTGTCGACCCCCAGGCCCGCGAAGATGCCGGCGAACTCCACGGCGATGTAGCCGCCGCCGACGATCATGATCGCCTTCGGCAGTTCCGGCAGGTGGAAGGCCTCCTCGGAGGTGATGGTGTGTTCAACGCCGGGCAGCTCCTCGGGGCTCCAGGGTCGTCCGCCGGTGGCCACCAGGACCTTGTCGGCGGTCACCGTTCCCTTGCCGACCACCTCGACCGTGTGGGAATCCTTCAACACCGCGCGGGCGTGGACGATCTCAGCCCCGGCGTTGCTGAGGTTGGTGACATAGATCCCCGAGAGCCGGGCGATCTCCCGGTCCTTGGCCTCCAAGAACTTGGTCCAGTCGAAGGTGGACTGGCTGGGGGACCAGCCGTAGCCCTCGGCCACCTTGGCGTAGCTCGCGAACTCCGAGGCGTAGACCATGAACTTCTTGGGCACGCAGCCGCGGATCACGCAGGTGCCGCCCACGCGGTGCTCCTCGGCCACCGCCACCCTGGCGCCGGACATGGCCGCCAGCCGCGCGGCGCGGACGCCGCCCGAACCGGCGCCGATGACGAAGAGGTCGTAGTCGTAGCTCGACAAGTGAGAACTCCTTTGAAGCGTCGCCGCCTGAAATGGCCATCAGGCCGCCCGGCGGGAACACGTCAGTTGAAATAAACCTGCGCCGTACGGAGCGCCTAAGGCTCTACAGACACAACGCCGCCGTCCGTCCCCACCAGGGCGAGGTCGGCGAGATCCAGGAACAGGCCGTGGTCCACCACGCCGGTGACGCTCTTCAGGGCCGCGGCCAGCAGGGCCGGCTCCGCGATGCGGCCGCAGGAGGCGTCGTAGATCACATTGCCGCCATCGGTGCGGACCGGCTGGCCGTCCTTCAACCGCAAACGCGGCGCGACTCCCAGGTCGCATTCGGTGAGCGCGTCGCAGATGCGCAGCATGGTGGTCTCGTGCCCGAAGGCCACCACCTCGATGGGCAGGGGGAACCTGCCGAGCATGGGCACACGCTTGGCGGCGTCGGCGATCACCACGCAGCGCCGGGACGCCTCCCAGACCAGCTTCTCGCGCAGGAGAGCCGCGCCGCCGCCCTTGATCAGGGAGAGGGCCGGGCCGATCTCGTCGGCGCCATCGACGGTAAGGTCGATGGACCTCGCCTCTCCCAGCTCCTTGAGGCGGATCCCCAGGCTGGCGGCCAGCTCGGCGGTGGCGACCGAGGTCGAGACCGCGACGATGTCCAGCTTGCGAGCGGCGAGCGCCTTCACGAACCAGGCGGCGGTGGAGCCGGTGCCAAGGCCCACGGTCATGCCGGCTTCGACAAGGGCCGCGGCGGCCTCGCCGGCGGCGCGTTTCTGATCGTCTGCGCTCATGTCTTTGACATAGGCGAAGGTTGCCCGCCCCGCGACGCTATTTCTTCGCCTTCTGGGCGATCTTCATGGCTCGGAAGCGAGCCGCCCAGCCGTCCTTGTTCTGCTGCGGCGCCCGTGACAGGGCGAGCCCGTCGGCCGGCACGTCGGCGGTGACCACCGACCCCGAGCCGGTCATGGCGCCGGCCCCGACCGTCACCGGCGCCACGAGGGCGCTGTTGGAGCCGATGAAGGCGTTCTCGCCGATGTGAGTCTCGTATTTGTCGAAGCCGTCATAGTTGCAGAAGATGGTGCCCGCCCCGATGTTGGCCTTGGCCCCCACGGTGCCGTCGCCCAGATAGGACAGGTGGTTGGCCTTGGCGCCCGCGCCCACCTTGACCTTCTTCACCTCCACGAAGTTGCCGATGTGGGCCTCCTCGCCGATGTCGGCGCCAGGACGCAGCCGGGCATAGGGGCCGATCAGGGCGCCCGCGCCCACCTTCGCGCCCTCCAGGTGACTGAAGGCGCGGATCACCGCGCCGGTCTCCACCGTCACGCCGGGCGCGAAGACGACGAACTGCTCGACCTGGACGCCAGCGGCCAGCTGGGTGTCCCAGCTGAAGTGGACCGTGTCGGGCGCGGCCATGGCGACGCCCTCCGCCAGGAAGTGAGCCCGGGCGCGCGCCTGAAAGATCGCCTCGGCCTGGGAGAGCTGCATCGGGGTGTCGGCGCCCATCACCGCGTTCTCCGGCGCGAAGTTCACACGCACCAGCTTCTCCTCCGCCGTGGCCAGGCCGACGATGGAGGTGATGTAGTACTCCTGCTTGGCGTTGTTGTTGTCGACGCGCTCCAGCCAGCCGAACAGGGCCGCGCGGTCGGCGCAGTACATGCCGGCGTTGCAGGCCTTCACCGCCAACTCCTCGGCGGTGGCGTCCTTGGGCTCCACCACCCGGATCACGTGGCCGTCGGCGCCCATGATCAGGCGGCCGTAGAGCAGGCCGTCCACCGGCTTGAAGCCCATGATGGCCAGGTCCGTACCCGCCGCCCGCAAGGCGAAGAGCGGATCCAGGTCGGCGGCCTGCAGCAGGGGGCAGTCGCCATTGGTCACCAGAACATCCCCGTTGAAGTCGGCCAGGGCGTGCTTGGCGGCGAGAACCGCGTGGGCGGTCCCCAGCGGCGGGTCCTGGACGGCGACCGCGCCCTCCCCCAGCCGCTTGACCACCAGCGCTCGGACGCCGGGGCTGTGGTCGCCCACCACCACCACGATCCTCTCGCAGCCGGCGAACTCAACGGTGTCAATCACCCGGTCCAGCAGGGTGCGCCCTCCAACCTTGTGCAGCAGCTTGGGAACCGGCGACTTCATTCGCGTGCCCTGGCCGGCGGCGAGGATAACGGCGGCGCGTGCGGTCATGGGCGAAGATCCTGGAATCGGCGGGGACATTGCAATCTCACGGCGTTTAGCCGAAACGGCGAGCGCTTTCGATGGAGCCCGCGACCGTGCACGACCTTTCGCCCCTCGCCGGGGCCACCATCGCCTTCGATCTCGATGGAACCCTGGTGGATTCCGCCCCCGACCTGATCGGGACCCTTAACGTCCTCCTGGCCCAGGAGGGGATCGCCCCCCTGCCCCTGGCGGAGGGCCGCCCCTTCATCGGCCACGGCGCGAAAATTCTGCTGGAGCGCGGATTCGCAGCGCAGGGCCATCCCGTGCCCAGCGACCGGATGCCCGAGCTGTTCGACCGCTTCATGGCCCACTACGGCGAGCACAGCGCCGACTTGACCCGGCCCTTTCCCGGCCTGGTGGATTGCCTGACGCAGCTGAAGGCGGCCGGCGCGAAACTCTCGGTCTGCACCAACAAGCCGACGCCGCTGTCCCTGCCGATCCTGGCGAGCCTGGACCTGGCCCAATTCTTCGACTCGGTGATCGGCATCGATCTGGCCCCGAGGCCCAAGCCGGACGCCAGCCACCTGATCACCGCCGTGGCTGCGGCCGGCGGCCAGATCGACCGCGCGGTTATGGTCGGCGACGCCGCGCCTGACGCCGGCGCCGCCCGCGCGGCGGGGGTTCCCCTGGTCCTGGTGAGCTTCGGTTATACCGACACCCCAGTCGCGGAATTGGGCGCAGATATCCTCATCGACCACTACGATCAGTTGACGGAAGCATGTCTGCGGCTTCTCACCGCTTGCCCGGCGAGAAGCGGCGAGCTATAGGCCCGTCCCTTCCGGAGGATGCGTAGCTCAGCGGGAGAGCACCTCGTTCACACCGAGGGGGTCACAGGTTCAATCCCTGTCGCATCCACCGGAAATCATTCAACTATTTCCAAATCCACCCCCGCGCTTGCCTAAATACTTGCCGGATTGACCTAGAATCAACCACGCCGTGTCCACCTAGCCCACCCTCTCCGATGGCCCGTTTGGGCCAAGCACGGTTGGCTCGTGCGGCCATAAACCTTCTTCTAACGGATAGGGGAGGAAGTGGCCTGGCGGAAAAAGCAGCGGCGGCCCGGTGAGGAGCCGCCGCGCGTCCAGCAACCGAAGCGTCTGGAGGGGTCGGGGCGATGCTCACCGAGAAACCCCAGCCTGCATCGCCTTTTATCAGCGCCGGGTGATCAATCCCGGCGGCCTCCGCAGAGGACTTCAGTAGCCGGGCGTCTCACCCGGTATGAGGTCTCCTGTGGAGCGACCTCTAGGCCAACCCCCTCATGGGTGGAGGGGCGATGTTGCGGCGGCGCGTCTAGATGCCTGACCCCTAGGCTTTGGGTTTGGCGCGTTCGCGGCGCTTGAGTTCGGCTAGGACCGCAACACGCAGGAAGTCCATCCGGCTCTCCCTGGGCCCTCGCGCGGTCTTGATCTGCTGTTCGATGGCGGGCCCGAGTTTGCGAGACTTGAGCATCGCTAGGCGGGTCTCTGGGAAGACGCCCGCGTCCACAGTCTCGCGCGCCGCGACCACGGCGGCCACTGCATCACCCTCTGACACCGAGAACCACTCTCCGCCCTCGTGCTTGGAGAGCAAGGCCAAGTGGGCAGTGATCTCGACAGCCTCTGCATTCGGGGCCATCGGCTCAACATGAACAAGCCGAACCGGACGGCCACGGTCCCGGCCGATCTGATAGGCGCGGAGCTTGGGGTTTTGCGTGACGCCGATCTTGTGGTGGCCGGTCGCATCGGTCGCCACGTACACATGTAACGGCTGCTTTCGGAGCGCGAGCATGTTCAGCCCTTCGCCTTGGGCACCGCTTTAGACTTCACCCCCTCCGCGATCAGCAGCCGGATCGCCTCCGACCGCGACCAGATTTTGTTGGCCGCGCGCCACTCGTCCAAAGCGTCGATCTCGCTCTGGCTGATCACAAGCTGAACCCGCACGTCTTTTTTCTCCATCCGAAACCCATGGCGCATCGGCCAATGAGTCGCAACTTACGCTACATGATCAAGTTACACAAGTCGCTTGACAGCAACTTACACACCTTGCATATTCGTTATCAGAGCAAACGGAGACGCCGCCATGCAAGACCTTCTGAACCTGATCGAGACCGTCCCCGGCCAAGTCGCCCTGGAAGTCTTCGCCAGCAAGTCGGGCATGGCCCAAGCTGCGATGCGCTACGAGCTGACCGTCAACGCGCCGCTCGCGCAATACTTCTGCCAGATCGTGGCGCAGTCGATGGAGGCCGCGTGATGGCCTTCACCGCTCGCCAAATCCTCCAAGGCGCTGACATCTGGGCGCGCTACATGGACAGCGCCGAAGGCAACCGGCGCCCCTACATCGTCTGGCGCAACTGGGCCGACGCAAACCCCGACATCGCCAACAAGGCGATGGAGATGGCCGAAGCCGCTCACGTCTACGCCCAACGTCTCAACTATCCCGAATTGGAGGCCGCGTGATGGCGACTCGCTACCGTTACAGCACTTGCCTCTCGTTCGGAGAGGAAGGCGAGCCCGGCTATACCGAGATCGACGTGACCGTCTCCTATCGGGTCCTTTGGGGTCGGCCCGAGACGCCTCCCGCGTACGCTCACGGCGGACTGCCGGCCGATCCTGACGAGATCGACGACATCCGTCTGGAACTCATCAACGACAAGCCGCGCCCTTGGAACCTGGGCGACGGCTGGGTGTCGGAGGAGAGCCAGGAGGAGATGATCCTGTCGCGCTTTGACGGGTTCCGCTACCTCGATGAGATGCTTGAGGAGGCCTGCCAACGCGAGGCCGCGTGGGCGGAATGATCCTGCCAGAGCCGGAAGGCGAGGACATCGAGCTTGGCGAGGATGACTTCGACGAGCCCGACATGATGTGCGGCGACTGTGGCGATGGCGTTTACGCCGAGGAGGCTCACAACGTCGAAGCGTTCGAGCGGTTCGGGACCATCATTTGCCGCGGTTGTTTCAACGAGCGATGCGAAGAGGAAGACGACGAATGAGCGCCCTAGTCGAACGGATCATCGCCGCGCGGGATAGCCTTAAGGGGCTCAACATCTCCAACTACGCCCTGATCGCCGACGCCCGAGACGTGATGGCCGACGCCGCCAACGCCATCACGGAGCGGGACGAGACAATCCATGCCCTGCGCAACCGGCTCTCCAAGGTCGAGGCCTTCTCGTCCGTCGAACTTATGAACTGCGCCCGGTACGTCAACGAGGGTCGCGACAGTTTCGAGGGCGCGACACGCGGGCGAGAGTTGGCGCGGCTGGTGTTGAGCGTGAGCGCCGGCGAATGAGCGGCGATCTCCACATCCCCATCCTGAACGTCTTCTTGGATGACGAGCACGAGGTAATGCCGCCCGGCTGCGTCAACCACGACGACCGGGCGCGCGTCACCAATCTCGACGGCGACAACCTCTGTCAGGAATGCGCCGACGCGTGGTGTCGGGCGGAAGGCCAGTGGCAACTTGGGCAACCGGAATGAGCAGCGATATGGAAATGAAGATGCAGGCCCAGTACGATGGCTGGGATGCTCAAATGGCTGCTGCTGCTGCCGACCTGAAAGCCTACGCGCACAACCTCGCCCGTGTCGGCGGTGAGGCCTGCTGCCTCGCCATTGAGGAAGCGTGGGGCCTTGCGGGCTTCCCCCCGGAGATCGTGTCCGGCGTCTTGGCGGACGTGGCGGGCGGCTGGAGCGTCGAGGGAGCCATCGCCAACGCGGAGGCCTGAAAAGACGAAAACCCCTAATGCCCCCCCTCTCCCACCTGACACAGAAAAGCCCCGCCCTCCGCAAGGAAGACGGGGCCATTGAGCGGAGCCGGTGAGGCTCAACGCTGGGGGTGGCCGGACTTCGGGCCAAATTGAGGGCCAAACCCTTGTGGCGTAAGGCGTTGAGGGTGGCCGGAGTTTGGTCTAGCCGTCGTCGGGTTTGCCGAACCGCCACCACTTCCGCTTAGGCGGGTGAACGATGGCGTTGAAGCTGTCCACCAGGGCGACGATGGAATCCGCCCTCGCCTCTCCGCAGTCTGCGGCGCCCTTCATGCGGACAGCGTAGGCCCCAAGGTCGCCGATGGTCACGAAGTCCGCCGCAGGCCTCGCGCAATGGGCCTTAAGGCTGGCCGGGATCGACAGGACCGGGGACGGCGGCGCCATCGTTGAGCAGGCCGATAAGCCCGCGACGGAAGCCATCATCAAGGGGAGTGTCAGCGGTCGGCAGGCGTTGAACATCGGCGGCGCTCCGTTCGGCTTGGGTGATGATGCGGACTTGCGTATCGTGATAGCGCTCCACGATGGGCATGGCGGCTTGCTCGACCTTCGTCTGGGTCTGCGCCGCGACCGCCTCAGATCGCGCCTGGACGGCTTCACGCTTCAGATGGCCCACGTAGAGCCAGACGCCGACAACAGCCGCCAGGAGGGCTCCCAGCGCCCCCAGCTTCCACGATAGCGGGATCATTGGATTGTCACCTCGTCATAGTCGGAACAGAGGCCGGTGAACCACTGGTCCCCGTCACCAGCAACGAACGTCACCGCCTCGTCTGGGTCGTCGGTTTCGTCGCCGAACTCATCCAGCAGGTTTGTGATCGGAACCGTGGTCCCGTCGCTCAGGAGGGCCGCGCGGCTGGTCCATTTGGTCGATGCGATCACCACAGCTTCAACCCCTTCAACAGCAGCGCCAGCAGCGCAGGCGGCAGGACCAGGCCCGCCATGAACGCGAACGGCGGGATGAAGTAGGCGAGGAAGATCGGGACCATCAGATCGTCTCCGTCTCAGCCTGCATCCGGTGTCCGGGGATCTGGATCACCCGCTGTTCCCATCCGGCCTTCGTCGGTGCGGGCTGGGGGTCTGAAGGGGGAGCGGCGCAGGCGGCGAGGATGAGGAGGATCAGGGCGGGTTTCATCGGGCCATCGCCGTTGCCTTGGTCGTCACCTCCGCGAGACGACGCAGCCAGCCCTTGCCGAACGTCGGGAAGGTGGAGAGGGAGCGGTAGAAGGCTTCCCGGTCGGCGTTGAGCCGGACGATCATGGCGCGAGAGCCGAGCGCGTTGACGGCGGCGAGGGTCTTCGGGCCGACCTCTCCGTCTACCGTGACGCCGGCCACCCGCTGGAGGAACTTGCGCGCCCGGCTCGGCCCGCTGTTCACGGCGAGGTCGAACACGGCGTAATCCAGGCCAGCCGGGAGCTTGTCGCAGCAGGCGGCTTTCCAGTAGTTGGCCTCGTAGATCGGCGCGACCGCAGCGGGGGTGAGCGCCTTGACCTCGGCCTTGGTCGCCGGGCGCTTCAGCCAATCCGACAGGGTTCCGAGGGTGACGCCGAGGTTTGTTGCGCCGCCGGGGTCGAGTCTGTGGTCAACATACCCACCTTCATGTTGCAGAATTAGGGGCAAGCAGCGCTGGAAGCGCTCCGAACTGGTCATGCTCCACCCGATGGCAATTGGCGCACAACAGCACGCAGCCCGACAATTCCCGCGCAATCTGCGCCGCCGATCCGTTGGCAATCAGATAGCTTGGGTCCCTCTCCTTGGCGCCGGAGTGGTGAAAGTCGAAGGCGGCGGGTGGAAACACTCCCTCGCACCGAGTGCAAGCGCCCCCGAACGCTTTCACAAGCGCCGCCTTGATGAGACCGGCTCGACGTTGCTTGAAGTGTCGCGCGCACAGTCCCCACGCCCCCTTGGGGGCTACAACGGTATCGCAGACGGTGCAGGTTCGCCCGAACACGACGCTCCTCACAGGGCGTGTCATGTCCCTGCCAGTCCGGTGCCGGATGTAGTGGCCGTTGCAAAGCCCCCGGGCGTAGGCCGGGCTGGAGCAGTCTGGCGCGCTGCATGGGTAGTTGCGTTTGTTCGCTGGCACGTAGGCGGGGGCCGCGCCCATCGCTGCGCCAGCCAGGAGCGCTTTCGTCACGGCAGCATAGATCGTTTTTTCCATGCTTGAGTGTAGCATGGTGTACGTTGAACATCACGGATTTCGGATGGTCTACCCAACCGCCCTCGTGTTGCAGGATCAGCGGCAGGCATTCGGCGAAACGGGTCATTGCGGGGCTCCGGCTTTGGCGATCTCGACATCAGCCGCGTGCTTCCCGGTCTTGGAATTTTCCCAGGCTCGGAAGCCATACAATCCGCCCAGCCCGGCATAGACCGCGCCAATGAACAGCGCGCCCTCCCCGAATGTCGTCACCTTCCACGCGATGACGATGGTGGCGACCGCAGCCGCAGCAGACGATGAGATGATGGCGAAGGGCCGGGCGAGGTCCGCCACGATGCCCTTGAACTGGTCGATGGTCATGCGGCCTCCAGGGGCGCTTCAAGGCGGGCGACGTGGACGGTGTGGCGGCTATCCTCCCCGCCCAGGCGGTGAAGGGTAATGGCCTCCAGGGAGCGACGGGAGCGGTATCCTTCGCCGTGAGACCAGGCGTCAGGAGCGGCTAGGGTCCGCATATACTCGACGGTGCAGCCGATATAATCCTTGATGTCCTTGTGGTGGACGTGCCCCACCAGCCAGAGGCAGTAGGAGACTTGGCCCCACCACTCGCGGACATCGTTCGCCATGATCGACGGGAGGTCTTTGCCCTTGGCCCCGTCGCCGTGACAGGTGCCGATCAGGTTCTTTCCGAACTGGTGATACCAGTAGGGGTTGGGGCTGGTGACGACGGTGACGCGGGGTTCGTTCTCGTAAACCGCCTCCAGCAGCTCAGCCAGGCGCAGGGCGGTGTCGGGGTCGTGGTTGCCCGGATCGACGCGGACCAGCACTTGCTCATGCCGCTCCAGCAGCCGGCGGATCTGATATCGCTTCACCCTTGCCGAGATGCGAACCGCCTCGGCATGGCGCCCGTGAACATCCAGCTCATGGCCTGACCGGGGGGTGCGGTTCTTGTTGTTGTCGGCGTGAACGGTGTCGCCCTTGTCGTTGAACAGGGCGTATTTCGAGGGTGGGGTTGATGCCACCAGCCGGTCGATGGCGTCGCAGTTGACCCGCTCGAACTCGGCCAGGTCGAAGTGGGAGCCGGTTTCGTCGGACCACGAATAGAGGCCCGCGTGAGGGTCGCCAACGGGGTAGACGGTCAGCAGATCGGCGTTGCAGACCGGAGGGGCTTGGAGCGGGTGCGCGGGGGTGATCTCATCCTTCAGGCCGTCAACGAACGCCTTGAAGAGTTCCGCCCGGCGCTCATCGTCGGCCGCGCTCTTGACCCACTGGCCGCGCGCCTTGCCCTCGCTGTCGTAGTAGGTGGAGACGCCCCGCACCTTGAACCCATCGGGCACGGTGTGGGTCATGTCGTGGTCCGGCGCGTAGCCACGGAGGGCGGCGTGCTTCCGCAGGCGCTCGACAGCGCCGTTGACGGCGTTCGGCGAGACCCCCAGCGCCGCGGCGGCGCCCCGGCCGGAGCCGTGGAGGTTGATCGCCTCGCAGTATCGCCGCTGTGACGGGGTGGCGAAGGCCATCAGTTCGGGGGAAATGTGGTCGGTTGGAGCCGTCATCCCTCGACCTCCTGGGTGTCCAGGGTTCCGGGGATGGGCTTGGCCTTGCGGGTGCGCCGCTTGGGATAGGGCAGCAGGCCGTTTTCGGGATCGGCGACCCAGAGGCGGCGGGCCTCTTCGTAACGGGCCTGTAGGAGCTTGGAGAC
>NZ_JANPJP010000180.1:0-15959 GCF_031425575.1 Phenylobacterium sp. | reverse complement strand
CATCAGGAAAAGCAGCGATCCGTCCGATATACGCGGCAGGCCAGGGCCAAAGCGACCGTTGAATCCCTGGCCCTCGTGCTCGCGCCGGACCTCCTTCTCGACCTTCTTCCACTCGACGCCAAAGGGCGGATTGGACAGCATGTAGTCGAACTTGGTGTGGGCGTGGCCGTCCTCCGACAGGGTGTTTCCCGCGATGATATTGCCGACGTTCTGGCCCTTGATGAGCATGTCCGCCTTGCAGATCGCGTAAGACTCGTCGTTCAGCTCCTGGCCGAACATGGTCAGGCGCGCATCGGGATTCTGAGCCTCCAGATGCTCGCCCGCCACCGACAACATGCCGCCGGTGCCTGCCGTGGGGTCGTAGATGGTGCGCACGACACCAGGCTTGGACAACACGTCGTCGTCCTCGACGAACAGCAGATTGACCATCAAACGGATCACCTCACGTGGGGTGAAATGCTCACCGGCCGTCTCGTTTGAGATTTCAGCAAACTTGCGGATCAGCTCCTCGAACGCGAGGCCCATCTCGTGGTTGTCCACCGCCTCGGGATGCAGGTCGATGCCGGCAAACTTCTCCGCCACCTGATAGAGCAGCCCCGCCTTGGCCAAGCGGTCGATCTGGGCGTGGAACTCGAACCTCTCGAAGATGTCGCGAACCTCAGGCGAGAAGGCCTGGATATAGGCGAACAGGTTTTCCCGGATGTGGTCCTGGTCGCCCATGAGGCGGCCCATATCCATGGGCGACGTGTTGTAGAAGCTCTGCCCGGCCTTGCGCAGCAGGAAGGCCTCGGGGTTCAGGCCTGCCTTGGTCTTCTCCGCAAATTCGGCCAGCACGACCGGTTTGGTGGCCTCCAGCACGCAATCCAGGCGCCGCAGCACGGTGAACGGCAGGATCACCTTGCCATAGTCCGACTGCTTGTAGTCGCCACGCAACAGGTCCGCGACGGACCATATGAAGGAAGATAACGCCTGATGGTTCATATGATCGCCCCGCTACTGCCAAGCGATAGCACAGCCCTTCAGGGGGTCAAAAACGCCTCGCTCTATCTTTGATTTTGCGGCGACGCCGCCAGACTGATGGAACATCGCTGCGGCTTTCCAGTCCGGGCCGCTGCCGTTCGGCAAACCTCCAACGCCGTCCTGTTCCCCTGCTCGATTTCAGACGCCTGGACCAGCCGTGCCCAGCCCTGCGGGCTGGCGCTTTGCATGAGCCGCACCCCGGCTCCCCAGCGATCCAGCCGCAACGTCGCGGCGGCCATCCGTTCCGGCACACTCCAGCTCGGCGGCAGGGTGCGCGCGATCGGCCCGGAGAAGCTCACCCACACGATGACGCCGGCGACGGCGCCCACGGCGGTCATGATCGCGACCTGGCGAACCTGCTCCCGCCCGGTGCGTTGGCGCTCGGCCAGGCGCTCCATCACGGCGCCCGCCGCATCCACCCGCTGCACGGCGTTCGCCAGCTCCCGCCGGCCCTGCTGCTGGGCGGCCTCCGACGCCTGGCGGACCTGGGAGGCCAAGGCGTCAGGCGTCAGTCGCAGCGCGGGGTGCGCCTCCATGGCGGCGAGGCTTTGAGCGATAGCCGCGAGGGTAGGAGTGTAGTCCGGCGCCGTGGTCGGCAAACCTTCTAGCGCCATGCGGAGCTGAGCGACCTCGGCCCTAAGCGCCTCGAACGCCTCGGCCGCCGCATCGTGGGGCTCATCCTCCGCCATCGTTCCTCCTAACGGCCAAGACCCCGGCCCAAGCTAAGGGAACGCGTGAGATCCTGCACCAGGTTGCGGCCCGGCATCGCGCCGGGCGACAGGCCCAGCTCACGCCGGCGGCCGACAAGCACCGACTCCACCTGCGGATCGCGGGCGAGGCCGCCGGCAAGACCCTTCATCCGGGCTTCGACCTTCCGGCGGGCGTCGGCGTTCTGCCATCCCGACAATTCGGCGTGCTGCGTCTTCAGCCGGGTCCAGCTCTCCACGAAACGCTCTGCCCGGAGTTGAGGATCTCGCCGCACCTGGCTCTCACGTGCCAAGGCGCCGCCGATCGCCTCCATCCAGCCGGGCTGATCGACGCGGCCGGCGAGTCCACGCTGGCGTGACAGGGCGGAGCGGAGATCCACGGCGGCCTCCGGACTGGCGGCGGAGAGCGCCTTCTCCGCGCGTTTCAAAGCCACGTCCTGGTGCGGCAACACCGGGAGGCCGTCCCGCCGCATCCGCTCCATGTCGGCAAAGGCCCGTGCATAGCCACGCACGCCCTCGGTCAACTCCTGACGCTGCAGAGCCGCTGCAGGGGAGGGAGAGGGCGCCCGGCCGGCCTGGCGCTCCGCGACCTGTCGGTCGACCGCCAGCTTCGGCTTGAACCCCGAAAACCGCGACGGTGCCCGCCCGGCCGGCTTCGCCATTTCCGGCGAGACACGGATCTCCGACCGAACGAAGCCCCGCCGTTCGGCGAAGGCGTCGCCATAGTCCAGGGTCGTGTCCTTGGCCCGCTCGCGGCCAAGCGTGCGGGTGAGCTGGTCGCGGTCCTTGAAGTCGTCGGCGCCGTAATGAACCGCCAGTGTCTCGCGGTGCCGGCTCATCCCGACATAGGCGGCGTGACGGTCCAGGCCGTCGCTGGCCAGCAAATGGCCGTGGTCCACGGTGACGCCTTGGCTCTTGTGAATGGTGGACGCATAGCCGTGATCGATCTGGGCGTAGTCCTTCAGGTCGAACCGGACTTCTCGCCGCTCGGCGCCATCGAGGCGCACGGCGAGGCTGGAACCCCCGCCACCGTGTGGCTCGATCCGCTCCACGGTCCCGAGCGAGCCGTTCTTCACGCCCATGGACCGCTCGTTGCGGAGGAACATCACCCGATCGCCGGCAGCGAAGGCGCGCTCCCCGCGCTCGGTCTGCACCACCTGGTCGGCGCCCAGCGCGCCGGCGTCGCGCATCCGGCCACGCGCGAGCTGGTTCAGCTCCGCCACATCGACGCGGGTGTGGGCGAGCATGAGCTGGCTGGCTTCCGGCCTGGCCTGGCGCACGGAATCCCAGCCGTCCACGAGGGCGCTGCGGGCCGCTTCGCGCGTCTCGTGGCCCCGCACCATGCCGGCGGCCTCGTAGCGGTCCAGGGCGGCGCCTGTGCGGCCCGTGGCCAGCTCCCGCGTCGCCTCCCGCTGCCAGTCTGCGCGCTGGCGCCGGATCTCGGTGATCTCGGCCGCGCCGTGGCGCTCGGTGAGCGCCCGGAACGCGGCACCGGCCACGATCGCCTGGAGCAGCTCGGCGTCTCCGACCAGCACCACCTTGGCGCCGGCGGCGTCGGCCGCCGACAGGACCCGCTCCATCTGGCGCGAGCCGATCATCCCGGCCTCGTCGATCACCAGCACGTCGCGCGCGGTGAGCACGTCCCTCCCCTGCGCCCACCCGTGCTCGAGACTGGCGATCGTCCGCGAGCTGATGCCCGAACCGCCCTCTAGGCTTTCCGCGGCGATCCCGGACAAGGCGGCGCCGCGGACCTGGTAGCCCTGCGCCTCCCACGCCTCGCGGGCGACACCCAGCATGGCGCTCTTGCCGGTGCCGGCGTAGCCCACGACGAGGGCGAGATCCTCTCGCCCGGTAATGTGGTCCAGGGCGTCACGCTGCGAGCCCGCCAAAGCCAGGCCGCGCCCCTCACTGGCGGCCAAGGCCATGTCACGCGAGGCCGGCGAGACGCGATGTTGTCCCCTCCCCGCGATCTGCGCGGCCGACTGCTCCAGCCGCTGTTCGGTCGCCAGCATTTCGCGCGTGCTGAACCGCTCGCGGCCGGCGCCGTCCTTGCCGAGCGCGACCAGCTCCGGCGAGGTCTTCACCGCGCTCATGGCCTGGCTGAACTGATCGGCGTCGTCGGTGTGCCGGTGAACGAAGCGCGCTAGGTCGTGGTCCGTGAACGTGCTCTGCTGCCGGGTGATGGCGTCCAAGGCGACGTTCGGCTCGGCGATGATCTTCTCGCCGTTGCGGCGGGCGATCTCCCGGTGATCGATAGCCCGCTCGGCGTCCTCACCCCGGTCCAGGCGCCGCGCGCCGGCCGGGCCGATCTTGTGCTGCGGCTCCAGCTCGATCCCCTGCGCCTCCAGCGTCCGGTGATCGATCCGCGCATCGATGTCGAGTTCAGCCAAGCGGGTGTTCACATGCTCGGCCCATGCCTCCCGCCAGTCGGTCAGGAGGTCGGTCGAGTTCCACTCGCGGACCTTCTTGCCGAACGCCCCCTCCCCGTCCGGTTTCACCTCACGCATCGACAGCATGACGTGGGCGTGCGGCTTGGCCAGGCCATCCGGCCCGATGTCCCAATGCACATTCAGGTCGGCGACCATGCCGCGATCGACAAACTCCCGCTGCACGAAATCCCGCGCCAGCTCGACGCCCTGAGCCTGGTCCAACTCACGTGGTATCGAGAACTCGACCTCGCGGGCGAGCTGCGCATCCTTGCGGACCTCGCCGGCCTCCACCTCGTTCCACAGCGCCTCGCGGTCCTGCCAGCGTTCGGGCGAACCCTCCGGGGCCATGACCTCGGAGTGAACGACGCCGGTCTTGTCCGTGAAATTGTGCGACCGCCCTAGCCGCTCGTCGTGCAGCTCGGAGGCCGAACGATAGGCGGCCGACGCCACGGCGCTGGAGCCGTTGGCGCGGGAGATCACCTTGGCGCTGAAATGGTAGATGGCCACGCCGCACCATGGCTCGGGAGCTCCCTCGTTTCAAGCACACGTCGGCACGACGTATAAGCGCGCACTCATCTCCTTTCGTCGTTCGTGACTATCCACGCCAATTCACTCCGGCCAAGCTGGACACCGGGGAGTCGGCTGCTACGGTGTCCACGAGGGGGGCTACCAGTGGAGTGAGCCCCCGTGCGTAAGCCCCGAGATATCGACGCTGAGCTGCGAACGCTTCAGGACAAAGCCAAGCCCCTGAAGGCGCGCAAGGTCTTGCAGTTGGGCGAGCTGGTGACCGCGACCGGCGCCGACGCCCTTGATGCTGAGACTCTGGCCGGCCTCCTGCTCGAAGCCGTCGAACAACAAAATTCCGAGACGCGGGAGGGTTGGCGTCGGCGAGGCGCCGCCTTCTTTCAGCGGCGCGCGCGGTCACCGAAAGACGCCGGCGGATCTGCTGGTGACGACGCGGGCGCTACGGCGGACGTCGGCGGCCATGGCGCGAGCTGAGGCCGTTCGCGCCCGCTCCGACAACCGTGCCTGGGCCATCGAACGCCGCGCCCGCACCCGGCAACTGATCGAGCTGGGCGGCCTCGTTCAAAAGGCCGGCCTGGTCGATCGCACCGACGACGATCGGGCCGCTCTGCTGGGCGCGTTCCTGGAGCTGGCCGATAGGCTCCAGGGCGATGACGGCGCGGGGCTCGTCGAGGTCTGGCGGCATCGCGGCCGGCGGGTGTTCGAGTCCGAAGCATGAGGGCAATCCTGCGGCTCGTCGCCCTGCTGATCTACGTCGGCGCCGGCTATCTGATCGGCTCCCTGGTCGGCCGCCTGGTCCTGATCCCTGTCGCTGCCGTCGCCCACGTCGGCCATGGCCTCCAGACGGGCCTGAGCGTCGCCGCCGGCCTCCTCGGCATATTCAGCGCCGTCGGCTATTGGCGGACCAAGTTTGGTGAGTTTCAGATCGGCGGCGGCGTCCACGGCTCGGCGCATTTCGCCAGCGAACATCAAGTCAAAAGCTCGCTCGGCGGCGGCGCGGGCCTGATCGTAGGCCGTGAGAACCGCAAGAGTGGCCAGCTCCTCCGCTACGCTGGCCAAGCCCATCTCCTGACCATCGCCCCTACCCGCTCGGGCAAGGGCGTGTGCGCCATCATCCCCAACCTGCTGACCGCCGATCGCTCGGTGCTCTGCATCGACCCCAAGGGCGAGAACGCCCGCATCACGGCGCGCGCCCGCTCGCGGTTCGGCCAGGTCTATGTGCTCGATCCGTTCGAGACCTCCGGCCAGCCTTCGGCCGCCTTCAACCCGCTCGCCGGCCTGGACCCCGACAGTCTCGACCTGGCGGAAGACGCCGCCCTCCTCGCCGACGCCCTGGTCCACGATCCACCCGGCCAGGTCGGCGAAGCCCACTGGAACGAGGAAGCCAAGGCGCTGATCGCCGGCCTGATCCTTTACGTCGTTTGCGAGGAACCCGCCGCGACCCGGGCGCTGGCCACAGTGCGGGAATTGCTGACCCTCAGTCCTGGCGACTTCGCCGCCACGCTCAAGATCATGCAGGAGACCACGGGTGCCGGCGGCCTGATCCGCCGCGCCGCCAATCGTCACCTGGGCAAGAGCGAGCGCGAGGCCTCCGGCGTCCTCTCCTCGGCGCAGCGGCACACCCATTTCCTCGACAGCGCCCGCATCAACCAGACGATGGCCAGCTCTGATTTCCGGTTCGCAGATCTGAAAGAGGCCAAGGCGACCGTCTTCCTGGTCCTGCCGCCCGAACGGCTGGACGCTTATTCTCGCTGGCTGCGGCTGATGGTGGCGCAAGCGATCCACGACCTGGCGCGCTCCCCTGCCCGGTCGCCTGCGTCAGGTCCGGCCGCGCCGGTCCTCTTCCTGCTCGATGAGTTCGCGGCCCTCGGCCGCCTCGAACCCGTCGAACGGGCCTTCGGCCTGATGGCGGGCTACGGCCTCCAGCTCTGGCCTATCCTCCAGGACATGCACCAGCTCTGGAGCACCTACGGCGAGCGGGCCGGAACCTTCGTCTCCAACGCGGGCCTGGTGCAGATCTTCAACGTCGCCGACGTGGAAACCGCGAGCTGGGTGTCCAAGTCGATCGGCGCCACAACCATGACCTATCAAACCACGGGAACCAGCACCTCGCGGGGCGGAATGCAGCTTTTCGAGACCAAGAGCGCCTCGACCTCCACCCACCTCTCGCGCCGCGAGCTAATGACGCCTGACGAGATAATGCGGCTGGATTCGAGCCTGGAAATTCTCCTGCGCCAAGGCGAGGCGCCGGTGATCGCCGCGAAAATCCGATATTTCGACGATCCGGCGTTCCGGAATTTGGCGAACTGATCCCCGGATCGGTCGGCGACGAGGTCCCTGCCCCGTAATTTCCGGGAACCCGGACCTCGCCCCCTCCTTGCTGCCGTAGATGCAGCCCACTTGGGTTCCTGGGTTTCCCCGCCAAAAATGCCTGGCCTCCCTCGGAGGACACTTTTGGAGGTTGATACAGCCCACTGCTGGTCAAGTTTTGTTGCTGATCGGGCTGTCACGCCGTCCAAAGGGAATAATTTATCGGCCTGCGGCCGATTCCTTTTGGGGGATGCCGGGTGGGAGGATCGCCTTGGCGATCCGGGGCGAAGCGGCGAAGCCGCGTAGCGAGCCGGCGGGGGCGTAGCCCCCAAGAGGCGGAGACTATCCTTCGCTTTATCCTTGATCCTGCCGTTAGAAGAGATTCTGTTAGATATAGGAAAGTTAAAGAGTTAAGCCGAATCAAAGGCTTATTATCTCTTTGTTTTCCTTGGAAAAAATTTCAGGGCAGGTTCCCGTTACCACGGGGCCTGGTTCCCAAAACCACGCGGGATGGGTTCCTGAAACCACGTCACTAAAGGTTCCTAATACCACGGGCCTTCCCCGGCCCCGGCTGGGCCGTCGCTGGTTCCTAAAACCACGTGCTTGGCCAAGGAATGCCGGTTCCTAATACCACGAGCCTGGATTGCCCGGTAAAACCGGGCAATGGCCGGGCCTCTGGCCTCCCTTTTTGCCTCGGACTCGCCTTCCGGGTCCGAATCGGGCCTTGATCCGCGACTCAGACTCCCTCCCCGGTTCCCGAAACCACGTGCCTCAATCCCGTGCGCGCTCAATGGATTGAGTCGGGTTCCTAAAACCACGTGCCGCCCTTGCCCCACTAGCTGGGCATAATCGCGCGGCGATCGGCGCAGGCTGTCGCGAAGCCATCCGGCGGGTGGCCGCCTTCGATCCAGGCGGACCAGGCCCCGTCAAAGGCTCGCGGATCGCGCTGAGCGTCCAGCCAGGCAGCGCGGGCGTCTTCCCTCCCCCGCTGGCTCTTATCCGCCCCTCGGCGCTCCTTGACGGCTTCCTGGGCATACATGCGATCGACGAAGTGGACCGCAGGGCTACCGTCCTGCGTCGCGGTCTCCCGCATGGCGTAGCGCGGGAGTTCGTCGGCGCGGCACATCTCCCGAATGCGGAAGGTGAATTTCTTCAACGGCGATTCACTGCCGGTCTTGTCGTAGAGCGTGGTCATCTTGACCGTCCAGCCATGCGGCTGAGATCCAGCGTGCTTGCGCGCGACACGATAGATCGCCCGCTCGATGCCGCCGGTAAGCAGGAAATACTCCCTGTCGAGCGTCAGAATGTTCCCGCTCATGATGCCGTCCAGCAGCCAGTCCGGGACGCGCAACGTCAGGCTCTTGAGCTGTTCGGGGTCGTCGATCCCCTCCCCTTCCCCCTCAATGTCGCCAAGGTAGTGGAAAGCGGTGTAGCGGCGCTTGCCGGCGCGGATATTGGTCTCCACTTCCGTGGTCCGCAGGCGTTTGATGGCCCGTAGCAGTTCGATGTAGTCCTGGCCGCTGGTGCCGCGCGCGATCCCCTTGAGCAGCTCGTAGGGGGTCGTGTGAATGGTCGGCCGCAAGTCGTTCTTGCCGGCGTCGCGCTGCGCCACGATCCGGGAAATGCACCAGATCAGGATATCGGCGTCCCAAATCGTCGCCATGCCGTGGGTCGGATTGCCGTTGACCTTGATCCACAGCTTGCCGTCCGGGGTCTCGTAGTGGATCGGCTTGTTGCGCTTGCGCTTGGCGATGGAGAAAAACGGTCGCTCCATCATCTCCGCGCTGTCCTTGTGCGCGTAGTCGATCAAGTCGGCGATGAAGAAGTCCCGAATTGGGTGTGGATCGGTGCGGGCGTTCATGCGCCCTCCCCTGCCCTACCCGGGCTTTGGCACGCGGAGGTCATCGCTCCCCCATCGGGTGCTTCCCGGCCTGGCGTAGGACGAGATCCAGCGCCTCGCCGATAAGCGCCTGGACGGTCACGCCGCGCTCGACGGCGAGAAGCTTCACCGCCCGCGCCATCTCCGGCGAGAAGTATCCGGCGACCATCGTCTTGCCGACACGGGCTTTCGCTGGCGCGGCCAGGGGCATCTCGGCCGCCTTGCGAGCCCGAGCCGGGCGTGACGACGCCGGGCTGACAACTGGGGCTGAAGCCGGCGCCGGCGCGGGGTCGGCCGCCTGGGCAAGGCGCGCGGAAAGGCTGGGGCGCGCGCTCATGCCACTGCCCTTTCAGGGTGAGGACGTGTGGACATGTCCAGGCGTCCACATGCCCACGTGTAGAGCCGATCAACCTCCTCGGCCGCCTTGCCGGCCGGCTCATACTCCGCCGCCGCCTGGCCGTTGATCACCGCGTGGCGGAAAGCCGCTCGATCAACCAGGCACACCGGCGCGATAGCGAGCTGCAAGCTGCTGATCACCGTCGCAACCTCCTCGATCAGGGCGGTCGCGCGGGGCGGAACGGCGTTGAGCACCACATAGGCGGGCTTCTGCGCCACCCTGACCAGCTCCGCCGTCGTCTTGATAGCGTGAAGGTCGAAGGCTGAAGCCCGTGTCGGGATCAGAACGAGATCGGCGGCCTTGGCGGCGGCGACGGCGGCGCTATCGGCCGCCGGCGGACTGTCGATCACCACCAGGTCAACCCCGGCCTTCTGGGCCTCTGCCAACGTCGGGCCAAGCCTGGCGTGCGGCGCGGCGACCACGGCGGGATTATCTGTTCCCCGCCAGTCGGCCCACTGCGCTGCTGTCGCCTGTGGGTCCAGGTCGATCAAGGCGACCGTATAGCCAGCGTTCGCGGCGGCGACGGCCAAATGAACGGCTAGGGTCGTCTTCCCGACTCCGCCTTTCTGGCTGACGATGGAAATGGTCTTCATGGCGCGCTGACCCCTATCGGTGTCCTCACGCCCACACGCGGACACGAGGATGGTTCGACATGTGGGCGCGCCCTCATGTCCACGCCTCCGCAGACCAACATGTCCGCAACCCGACGTGTGGACACGTCCACAAACCAACTCTCGCCGGGAACGGTTAACGGTTCAATAACCGGGAGCGACGGCGCTCCACACGTCCTCGTGTGGACACCTAAGTGGATCGATTCCCAGGACCGCGCGAGGGGAGGGGGCTCGGGCACCTATGGCCCCTTCAGACGCTGGCCAACGAGGGGTGGCTTTTTGGGTGTTTATGGGTGAATTATCGGGTGCATGATCAATACCGCCTCGATCACCATCACCTCCGATCTGCTGGTTCTCATCGCCGAAGTCGATGAGTTCAAGGGCGCGTGGCGCGCGCTGGGCACACTGGCGCCCGAACGATTGTCGGCGTTGCGGCGCGTGGCCACGATCGAGAGCATTGGCTCATCGACCCGGATTGAAGGCAGTCGCCTGTCCGATCGCGACGTGGAGCGTCTGCTTGCTAACCTTGAAATCAAGGCCTTCGACACCCGCGACGAACAGGAGGTCGCCGGCTATGCCGAGGTGATGGAGACGGTCTTCGCCGCCTGGCGGAATCTCGCCTTCACGGAAAACCATGTTCGCCAACTGCATCGTGACTTGCTGGTCTACAGCGAGAAGGACGCCTGGCATCGGGGCTCCTACAAAACCACGCCCAACAGCGTGGTGGCCTTTGACGCGGACGGTAAGCAAGTCGGCGTCGTCTTCGAGACCGCCTCGCCCTTCGATACGCCTCGTCGGATGGAGGAACTGATCGCCTGGCTGAACGAGGCCAGGGCGGAGCGGGTGCTGCACCCGCTTCTGGTCGTCGCGGTCTTCGTGGTCGTCTTCCTGGAGATCCACCCGTTCCAGGACGGCAATGGCCGTCTGAGCCGGGTGCTGACCACGCTGCTCCTGTTGCAAGCCGGCTATGCCTATGTCCCTTACAGCTCGCTCGAAAGCGTCATCGAGCAAAGCAAGGAAGGCTACTATCTCGCCCTTCGCCAGACCCAGGGCACAATCCGCTCTGACGCGCCCGACTGGCAGCCGTGGCTGCGGTTCTTCCTGCGGGCGATGCAGCAGCAGATGCGGCGGCTGGCCCACAAGGTCGAGCGCGAGAAGCTCTTGCTCGCGGCCATACCGGAGCTGGCCCTGCGGATCGTCGATCACGCCCGCGACCATGGCCGCGTCACCATAGGCGATGCGGTCACATTGACCGGCGCCAGCCGCAACACCTTGAAGGAGCATCTGCGGATGCTCGTCGAGCGGCGCCATCTCGTGCAGCACGGGGTCGGCCGTGGCACTTGGTACAGCCTGCCTTAGATTGACGGAGGGGGGAGGGGACCCGCCCACATGAGGACATGTCCTCGTGTGGACACCTAGACACCACGCCAGCCATTTCGGGTGTTTGCGGGTGTGTCATTGGGTGGAAGCCTTACGACCCCTTGGGTCTGCCTTCACATGGGCGCTGACGGTCAGGGTTGCGCAAGTGATCGGCTGATCTGCTCGGCCAGCCACGTCGGGAGGAGGGGGGTGACCTCGATCAATACCTCGCGGTCGGCCGGCGACAGCCTGGCGCTCAGTCGCGGGAGGAGCCGCGCCGCCTCCGAAGGCCCAAGCCATGCCAACGCGCGGATGACTTCGCCCGTCAGTCGGCCCGCCTGGACAAATTGCCAAAGCGGGGCGTGGCGCAGCTCCAGCGACTGATTGCCCAGATGCAGCATCCTGTCTGACCCGGAGGTCAGGTAGATGGCGCGCACCGGGACCTGGGTGGTAAGGCCGAGTCTGTTGGCGGACACGGCCCCGTGGGAAGCGATAGTTTCGCCCCACAGTTTCGCCAGGCTCGCGATGACCGTTTCTGCCGTTGGAGGCCGAGGGCCAAATCGGGTCGGAATGGGCCGCACGTAAAGACCGCGCGCCACGCGCAACAACTCGCCGCGCCGCGTGAGGAGCGACAGCGCCTTGTTGACGGCCCCACGCTCACCAAAATGCAGCAATCTCACCGCCGTCAGCAGGGCGCCTTCCGGGCGGCTCTGGCTGTGTTCCAGTATTTGGTCAGTCAATCTCTGCACGGCTCACCTAACTGGTAGCAATCTAAGCCGCTTTCTCACGCCCTTGAATCTTGATCGGATAGCTGGGGAGCGGGGACATCGGCGACCGGAAGGACCCGACGCACCTCCCGCTGGCCGGCGCTATGAGCGACGTCGGCCATGAAGCTCGTCCAAAAAGGACGCCTCTTGCCGGGCACATAATACATCCCTATCTTAGGATGACTTTATAGGAGGCCTCGGTGGAAAACGCAGTCAGCCTGACCCTGAACGAAGCGGGCTACGTGGTGGAGCAGTCCAACACCGCGATCAACCGCGCCGTTGACCGAGGCGTCATCAAGGCCAAACTCCAGCGTCGAGGCAAGGTTCGGCTGCGTAAAGTCGGGCCTGCGGAACTGCGCTTTCTCGCCATTTCAGGCGAGGTCGAGCGCAAGCTGACACCCGCCGGGCGTCGGGAAGTCTATGAGGCCATGCGCCGGCTATCGACCGACTCCCATCGCCTGGAGATCGGCGTGATGACTTTCCAGCTCGTGGACGTGGATCGTCGCATCGCCGGGCGGCTGAAACGCCTTGAAGAAGTGAAGACGCTCATCGGCGAACGGCCCAACGCTGAGCCGGTCCTTCGCGGAACGGACGTGCCTGTCTATGAGATCGCCGCGCTAACGCGCGGCCAAACCGTGGCTGAGATCGTCGAGGACTATCCTGGCCTCACGCCGGCGCAGGTCGATGCGGCGGCTGAGTACGCCAAGGTCTATCCAAAGACCGGCCGGCCCCTGCCAGGGCGTAGCCTGAAGCGGATGTTGAGCGATATGGCCTCGTCGGGCGTCTGGGACGTGGAGGGTGATGACGAGCCGATCGAACCTCGCCAGATTCCGTGACGGCCTATCTGCTCGATGAAAACGTACTGAGGGAGCTTACCCCAACCGGGAATGCCAACGTGCGCGCCTGGATGGCAGGGGTAGCGCCGGCTGATCTCCGTATCAGCGCCATGACCCTGTTTGAGAAGCGGCGTGGGTGGGAACGCCGCAAAAAGACCGACCCCGTCCTCGCCACTACCAAGCTGGCGGAAATCGACGCACTCGAAGCAGCCTACGGCACGCGGTTTATTCCGATCGATGGCCCGATCACCGCAGAGTGGGCTCGCCTGCTCGGCGCCAAGGAAAAGAACCAGCGCGACAGGGCGCTGGCAGCGACTGCGCGGGTGAGGGGCTTTGTCCTGGTGACGCGCAACATCGCGGATGTCCGGGGATGCGACGTCCAGGTGCTTGATCCGTTTGTGAAGAACCCCGTTATCGAAACGGTCTGATTGATCGGCCGGGGCAGGGCATTCATCAACAATTTCTGCCCGCCCGCCCGCAGACTCGGGCGAGCTAATCAAAAGGCGGCCGTTCGACAAACCACCCGAGGTTTGTAATCAATGGGACTATTGGAGAGGAACGGGGCGGTTGAATCTAGACGAAGTGAAATCGCTGCTTCAGCGCCACTTTAGCGACGGCCTTGTAACCGTCGTCGGGTCTGGTTTGTCATGCGCCGAGGGGCTCCCAAGCATGGGCGAGCTGGCCGACCACTTGTGCGCTACGGTAGGCGGGGCTCTGGAGCCGGCTGATGCTGCCGCATGGCTGGCTCTCGAACCGCAGATACGGGCAGTCGGCTTGGAGGCCGCCTTGCTCCAAAATCCTCCGACAGCATCCTTGGAATCGGCCATCGTGGCTCGGAGTGCGGAACTCATCGGCCTGCGAGAACGCCAGATCGTCGAGGAAGTGTTTACGCACAAGCGGGTCCTGCGGTTCACGCGCCTCCTAGCCCATATTCTCAAGCCGACCGGCGGCATCCCCGTCGTCACCACGAACTATGATCGCCTGTTAGAAATAGCCGCCGAAGAAGCCGGCTTGGGTGCCGATACGATGTTTGTCGGGCACTTCGCGGGCGCGCTCAACGAACAGGAAAGCCGGCTCAGCTACTGCCGGGAAGTCACCCTCCGGGGGAAACAGGTACAATGGCGTTATCGCGCTCGCGTGAGCATCTTTAAGCCGCACGGGAGTCTCGACTGGTATCATCGGGCGGGTAAACCGGTTCGGTACTCCGGCGATTTGGCACTTCCGCGCCTAATCATCACGCCCGGCCTGAACAAGTTCCGTAACGGCTACGAGAGCCCATTCGACCGCCACCGCGAGCGCGCAAACTCCGCCATTGACCGTGCATCACGCTTTCTGATCATCGGCTACGGCTTCAACGATGACCACTTGGAGACGCACCTAACGCCCAGCATCAAGAGCGGCATCCCCACCCTTCTGCTCACGCACACGCTCTCGCCGAACGCCAAAAAGCTCGCCTTGGAATGCGCAAATGTGGTCGCGCTAGAGCGCTGCGTGATCGGCGGCGCCGAGGGCACATCCATCACCGTCAACAAGGCGGAAGTTCAAATTCCCGATCTCGCGTTGTGGGACCTGGGCACGTTCATCTCAGAGGTTCTCGAACCATGACCGAGGCTGCGCTTCAATTTGCCGATCGGGACAGAATTGGCCGGGTGGCCTCTGTCGATACCAGTCATGTGGCCATCGACGTCACGGACTCGGTGCTTCTCACCCATCTTGGCATTGGCCAATTGATCGCCATCCGAGGGGCGACCGAGCGCGAATATCTGATCGCGATGACGGAGCGCGTGACCCGCAGCCTTCGCGAAGAACTGCCTGAGCTGAGCGAGGACAGCGAAACCGACGGCGTCGTCGTCGCCATGCCGACTGACATTGTTCAGGGGGTTCTGATCGGCACCTTCAGGACGGTTGAAGGCGACAAGGCCAATACGTTCAAACGGGGCGCCGACAGCTTCCCGCAGATCGACCGCGAATGTTTTGTCATCGCTGGAAACAACCTCCAGCGCTTCATGGGCATCCTGGGCGCCGGATTTTCCGAGGATGAAAGGCTGAAGCTCGGGACGTTTGTCGCGGATCGATCAGCAGATGCCATCGCGAGCGGGGACAAATTTTTTCAGCGGCACGCAGCGATTTTAGGCAGCACCGGTTCGGGAAAAAGCTGGGCTGTAGCGCTAATCCTTGAGAGGGCGGCCAAGCTCAAATTCCCAAACATCATCGTTTTCGACATGCACGGGGAATATGCGCCGTTGGCTGACAAGACCAAGGGTGGCTTCGCCGAACGGTTTCGGATCGCCGGCCCTGGGGACCTGGAGGCGCCAGGCGACGACGTGTTGTTCCTGCCATATTGGCTGCTCAACCGAGACGAAATGCTGTCGATGATCCTCGATCGCAGCGATCAGAACGCCCCGAACCAAGCGTCTCGCTTCACGATGCATGTCAGGAACTTGAAGGGGAAAACCCTTGATGCGGCCGGCAAGGCGGCGGTCAAAAAGACCTACACGGTGGACTCACCGATACCCTACGCGGTCGCCGACCTCGTGGGCCTTTTGGACGCTGACAACACCACGCCGGGGGTCGGCGCGAAAGGACAGGATGTAAAAGGCGAGTGGCAGGACAAGCTGACGCGGTTCCTTTCTCGCCTCGAAACCAAACTGGAAGATCGCCGATACGGGTTCATGTTCGCGCCACCGGCTGCCGCGTCCACCTATGACTGGCTGGCAGCCCAGGTTCTAAAGCTTCTCCGGTCGGGCGATGGCTCTGGCATCAAGATCATCGACTTTTCGGAGGTGCCTGCGGACGTCTTGCCCGTTGTCACCGGGACCTTGGCTCGCCTTCTATATGACGTCCAATTTTGGATGGGTGCCAAGACCCGCACGCCCGTCACCCTGCTTTGCGACGAGGCCCACCTTTATCTTCCGGTTCGCGACGACGCTGACGCGGTCCAACGGCAAGCACTGGGTTCGTTCGAGCGGATCGCCAAAGAAGGTCGGAAATATGGGTTTTCACTCTTGGTTGTCAGCCAGCGGCCGTCTGACGTGAGCCGCACCATACTGAGCCAATGCAATAACTTCCTGGCTCTGCGGCTAACAAACGAGACGGACCAAGGCGTGATCAAGCGGCTG
>NZ_JANPJP010000179.1:0-2763 GCF_031425575.1 Phenylobacterium sp. | reverse complement strand
CGAAGTTCGCCCTCAGGCGCCGACGAGCGCCACGAACCGCGGCTCAGCGGTCACACCCCCATCCAACCTTCCCCCATCGAGGGGGAAGGCTTGAACGTCACCCCTTCGGCCCGGCGTTTGATTTGTTCTTCTTGAAGGGCTTCTTGAAGGCCCCGTCCTTGGGCGGACCCTTGAAGGTCTCGGCCTTGCCCTTGTACCCGCCACCCTCCTTGGGCGGGCCCTTGGGCTTGAAGTTCTCGGGCTTGCCCTTGTAGCCGCCGCCCTCCTTGGGCGGGCCCTTCCACTCGGTCTTGCCCTTGTAGCCCTCGCCCTTGGGCGCGCCGTCGCCCTTGCCCTTGTACTCGGGGCGCGGGCCGGTCTTGAACGACCGGGCCGGACGCTCGCCGCCCGGCGCGTCGCGCGGCGGGGCGGTCTTCTGACCCGAGGCCGGAGCCACGGTGGGCTCGATCTTGATCTCGTCGTTCATGGTCGCCTTGACCGCCGCGGCGAACTTGGCCTCGGCGTGCTTGGCGATCTCGAACTTGGTGTCCTGGTCAAAGATCTTGATGGAGCCGATCTCCGGCTTGGTCACATGCCCCAGGCGGCAGATCATCGGGATCAGCCACTTGGGGTCGGCGTTCTTGGCGCGGCCCACATTGATGCGGAACCAGGTGACCTCGCTGGGGTCCAGACGCTCGGGACGGCCCACCGGGCCTTCGCGCTCGGGGCTCCAGCGGTCGGCCCGCGGCATGGGCCCGGAGGACGGGCCCTGGTTGTCGCGGGGATCGATATGCAGGTCCTCGGCGGCCGGCAGGCGCGCGCGGTGCAGCCGGATCAGGGCCGCGGCCACCTCTTCCGGCGTGCGGGTGGCCAGCACCAGCTTGGCCAGCGCCATGTCTTCCTCGAGCAGGGGCTCGGTGAGGATCGGGTCCTCCAGCAGCCGGGTCTGGTCGCGCTCGCGGATCATCTCCGGGGTCGGCGGCCCCTGCCAGGTGGCCTCGATATTGGCCGAGGCCAGCAACTGCTCGGCCTTGCGGCGCCGCGTGTAGGAGACCAGCAGGACCGAGACGCCCTTCTTGCCCGCCCGGCCGGTGCGGCCCGAGCGGTGCAGCAGGCCCGCCTTGTTCACCGGCAGGTCGGCATGGATCACCAGGCCGAGGTCCGGCAGGACCAGGCCGCGGGCGGCCACGTCGGTGGCGACGCAGACCCTTGCCTGGCCGTCGCGCAGAGCCTGCAGGGCGTCGGACCGCTCCCGCTGACCCAGTTCCCCCGACAGGCCCACCACCGCGAAGCCGCGCTCGCGCAGGGCCGCATGCATGTGGCGCACGCCGTCGCGGGTGTTGCAGAAGACCAGGGCCGAAGGGCTCTCGAAGAAGCGCAGCACGTTGACCACGCCGTTCTCGACCTCGTTGGGGGCCACGCGGATGGCGCGGTACTCGATGTCGCCATGCGGCTCGTGCCGGTTGACGGTGTCGATCCGCAGCGCGTCGGTCTGATAGCGCTTGGCCAGCATCGCGATCTCGCGGGCGATGGTGGCCGAGAACAGGAGGGTGCGGCGGCCGGCCGGCGCGGAGTCCAGGATCTCCTCCAGGTCCTCGCGGAAGCCCATGTCGAGCATCTCGTCGGCCTCGTCCAGCACCACGACCCGCAGGGCCGACAGGTCGAGATTGCCGCGCTCCAGATGGTCCTTCAGGCGGCCCGGCGTGCCCACCACGATGTGGACGCCGCCCGCCAGGGCCCGCTGTTCGCGGCGCGGGTCCATGCCGCCGACGCAGGTCTCGACGCGCGCCCCGGTCTGAGAATAGAGCCAGGTCAGTTCGACGCTGACCTGCATGGCCAGCTCACGGGTCGGTGCGATGACCAGGGCGAGCGGCGATCCAGCCGGCCCGAACGTTTCGGCCCCCTCCAAGAGGGTCGGTCCCGCCGCCAGGCCGAAGGCCACCGTCTTGCCAGACCCCGTCTGGGCCGAGACCAGCAGGTCGCGTCCTGCCGCCTCCTCCGCCAGGACCGCGTCCTGCACAGGGGTGGGCTCGGCGTAGCCTTGGGCCGCCAGAGCGCGCTCCAGGGCCGGATGGGTCGGGGGGAAGGGCATAGTGTCGAACGTCCGATCGGTCAGCCGCGGCGTGGGAAGACGCCGAGGGGGCGCGGCTAATGCAGCCTCGCGGCGGCTTATACAAGCCTCAAGTCAAGAAATCCCGCTGAATACACACGCGCTCGGCGGGGACGTGAAGACCGGTCCGCGTGCGAAAGTTCCGCTCCAAGATACGATGACCCGTCCTGGAACGCGTTCCGTCCAACAGCCATCGGGGGATCGAAAAGCCCCGCCAACCGTTACGGCACCATGGCATACACGATGAAGAACGGTCGGACCCCGCCCACCACCACGGGGGAAGGCCAGCTGTCCTATAAGGGATTCAAGGGTGAGGTGGCCTATGAGATCATCGGCAGCCTGGCCGGCCTGCGCCAAGGCGGCGCGGCGCTGCGCGGCTCCTTCATGACCACCGAGCAGATCGCCGACAACGCCTTCAAGGCCTGCGACGGCCACCTTCGCCTCGCCGACGGCAAGGAATACCGCATCACCATGGTCGGCTACACGCCCGGCAGCGCCACCGGATACTTCGAGCTGAAGATCTAGTTCGGGCGCCGCGCAGCGGCCCCCTTTCCAAAAGATGTCCACCTACCCTTTCCTCCCCCGTTCACGGGGGAGGGGGACCGCGCGGCACGCGGGATGGAGGGGGCGCGACCGGGCGCCGAGCTTGAGGCTCGCCCCCTCCACCGCCTATC
>NZ_JANPJP010000178.1:0-3008 GCF_031425575.1 Phenylobacterium sp. | reverse complement strand
AGAAGGACAGAAGCGGTCCGGAGACACGAGGCTTGGCCAACAAGCTTGAGAATTTGCAGGTCGGGCTCGCAACGGGGCCCTGCGCGCCCTAAGTGAAGACCACACGCGCTCCAGGCGCGAAAAAGACCACAACACGGGATTGGAAACGCAGATGAGCAACGAAACTCAAGGGCTGGAGCTGCGCTCCCTGGTGAAGTCGAGCGGCGAGCTGGAGCTGTCCCTGGCCAGCGTCTCGCACCCCGATCCCGGCCCCGACGAGATCCTGGTCCGGGTCCAGGCCTCGCCGATCAATCCGTCCGACCTTGGCCTGCTGCTGGGCCCCATCGATGTCGCCCAGGCCAAGATGTCGGGCCCGGCCGACCGTCCGGTGACCACCGCGCCCATCCAGCCGAACTTCATGCGCGCCATGGGCGGCCGGGCCGATGAGTCCATGCCGGTGGGCAATGAGGGCGCGGGCGAGGTGATCAAGGCCGGCGCCAATGCGCAGCATCTGCTGGGCAAGACCGTCGCCATGCTGGGCGGGGCGATGTACGCCCAGTACCGCCTGCTGAAGGCCGCCGACGTCCTGGTGCTGCCGGCCGGCGCGACCGCCGCCGACGGCGCCTCCTGCTTCGTCAATCCGCTGACGGCGCTGGGCATGGTTGAGACCATGAAGATGGAGGGCCACAAGGCCCTGGTCCACACCGCCGCGGCCTCCAACCTGGGCCAGATGCTGAACAAGGTCTGCCTCAAGGACGGGGTCGACCTTGTGAACATCGTCCGCAGCCCCGAGCAGGCCAAGATCCTCAAGGACATCGGCGCCAAGTACGTCCTGGACTCCACCGCGCCCGACTTCATGGAAGAGCTGATCAAGGCGCTCGCCGCCACCGGCGCCACCCTGGCCTTCGACGCCATCGGCGGCGGCAAGCTGGCCGGCCAGATCCTCAGCGGCATGGAAGTCGCCGCCAACATGACGGCCAAGACCTACAGCCGCTACGGGTCGACCACCTATAAGCAGGTCTACATCTATGGCGGGCTGAACACCTCGGCCACCGAGCTGAACCGGTCCTTCGGCATGTCCTGGGGTCTGGGCGGCTGGCTGCTGACGCCGTTCCTGATGAAGATCGGCGCCGAGGCCGCCGGCAAGCTACGCCAGCGGGTGCTGGACGAGCTGAAGACCACCTTCGCCAGCCATTATTCCCACGAGATCTCGCTGGCCGAGGCCCTGAAGCCGGAGATCATGGCCGGCTACAACCGCCGCGCCACCGGCGAGAAGTACCTTATCAATCCGAGCAAGGGCCTCACCTAGCCATGGCCGACGGGCTGACGCGTCGCGGCGCGGCCTCCGCGCTGGGCGGCGCCATCTTGATAGGCGGAGGTCTGGCGCAGGCCCAGACCCCGCCCGCAGCAGCCCCGGCGATCACGCCGGACGATGAGGCGAGCCTCGAGCCCACTCAGGTGGCCAGCGGCAAGGACGCGTTCTCGCGGATCACCGTGCCGGTGACGATCAATGGCCTGGGCCCCTTCGACTTCATGGTGGACACCGGGGCCAACCGCTCGTGCATCTCCACGACCCTGGCCGCCCGTCTGGCGCTGCCGGACGGGGGCAAGGTGGTGGTCAACACCATCATCGGCCGACGCACCCGCCAGAGCGTGCTGGTGGACAGCCTGCAGGTCGGCGGCCGCGCCCAGCGCCGGGTCAAGGTGCCGGTCCTGCCCTTTGTGGGCACCGATATCGAGGGTCTGCTGGCGGTGGACTGGCTGCGCGGCCAACGCCTGGTGCTGAATATGGCGGAAAAGCACGTCGCGATCACCAGTTCTCGCCGCGACGTCAGCAGCCGGAAGAGCGTGGTGGTGCCGGCCCGCAAACGCATCGGGCAACTGACCATCGTCGACGCCGACATGGGGGCCAAGCCGATCAGCTGCATGATCGATTCCGGGGCCCAGCTCTCCATCGGCAACCCCACCCTGCGCCGGATGCTGGACAAGCGGCTCGAGGCGAAGCTGGAGAAGGTGACCATGGTCTCGGTGACCGGGGAGACGTTCGTCGGGGATATGATGTACCTGCCGTTCCTGCGGGTCGGCGGGGTGCAGATGGGCAATGTGCCGGTGGTGTTCGCCGACCTGTCGGTGTTCGGCCTCTGGGGCTTGGCCGACAAGCCCGCCCTGGTGTTGGGCATGGACCTAATGGCCGAATTCACCGCGGTGACCCTGGATTTCGGACGCTCCACCGTGACCTTCGAGATCGCCTAGAGAGCCTTCTCGAGCACCACGAAGGCCAGGTCGTCCCGCAGTGGAACGCCGAAGCGGCGGTCGCCGTAGGGAAAGGGCCGCGTCTCGCCGGTGAGGTCGTAGCCGCGCCTTGCGTACCAGGCGATCAGGGTGTCGCGGAGGTTCACCACCGTCATGCGGAGGCGCCGCGCGCCCTTGGCCTCGGCCACAGCCTCGGCGGCGTGCAGCAGGGTGCGGCCCAGACGCCGGGCCTGGAGATCGGGGCGGACGGTAAGCATGCCCAGGTACATGACACCGGTTTCAGCGGGCTCCAGCCAGACGGTTCCCAGCAGCGGCGTGTCAGGATCGTCACGCCACACGAAAAGGGCGGCGCCGGGCGTCTCAGCGAGGTCGTTCGTGAGGGTGGCGAGATCGGTGCGCTGGCCCGCTAGATAGTCAGCCTCCGTCGTCCAGCCCTGGCGGGACGTTTCCCCACGATAGCCGGAGTTCACAAGATCGACGACGGCGGGCAGGTCGGCGGCGGTGGCGGGATAAAGGGGCATGGTCCCTAAAGTCACGGCTTCAGCTTCGCCGCAAGGCGCTCCAAGGCGTGTGCTCACCAACGGAAGGCCAGCGACGCCGCGGACATGGCGGCGACGACCGACAAGCTGACCTGGGAATGTCCACAACGGGTGGAGGCTGTGTGTAAACGCGCTGACGCACCCATGGGGGAGTTTGGTCGATGGCCGTTCAGTGAGGCCGGGCGATGGAGGCGGCGTTTCGGCGCGAGGCCAGAGACGGCCTCCTCAGGCCCTGAT
>NZ_JANPJP010000177.1:0-27349 GCF_031425575.1 Phenylobacterium sp. | reverse complement strand
TCGACGCGGTGCAGGTAGTACAGGTCGATGACGTCGGTTTTCAGGCGTTTCAGGCTGGCCTCGCAGGCGGCGCGGACATAGGCCGGGCTGCCGTCGACGCCGGTCCCTTCGCCCTTGCGGACGATGCCGAACTTGGTGGCCAGATAGACCCGCTCGCGGCGGCCCGTCAGGGCCTCGCCCAGCAGCTCCTCGTTCTCATGGGGGCCGTAGATGTCGGCGGTGTCCCAGAAGTTGATCCCCAGCTCCAGGGCGCGGTCCAGGGTGGCGAGGCTCTCGGCCTTGTCGGACGGCGCGCCGTAGACGGCGGTCATGGTCATGCAGCCCAGGCCCATGGCGGAAACGGTGGGGCCCTTGGCCCCCAGCTGACGGGTCTTCATGCGCATTCTCCCTGGACGAACTGACCGATTTAATTGATTGGGTCATTTCGTCTCATCCGACGCTTGATGTCAATCGGTTGGCCCGCCTAATAGGTGCATGGCTGAGCCCGCCCCCGAGTCACGCACCAAGGCCGACGCGATCCTGAACGCCGCCCAGCGGCTGTTCACCCAGTTCGGATTCCGCCGCACCTCCATCGACGACATCGCCCGCGAAGCCGGGATCGCAAAGGGCACGGTCTATCTCTACTTCGACGGCAAGGAGGCTGTGTTCCGCGCCATGCAGGCCCGTAACCTGGCCGAGGTGGAGCTGGCCTGCGACCTGGCGGAGGCGGCGGGCGGCGGTTTCGGCGCGCGGCTGCGCGGGGTGCTGGAGGCGCTCTATGCCGGCATGTACGACCGCTACGGCCAGTCCGAGCATCTGGTGGAGCTGAGCTCCACGCGGCTGGCTGTCGGGCCCGACATCGCGGGCCAGGTGGACAGGACCTATACCGGGCGGATCGTCGGCTTCCTGAACGCGGCCGAAAATGCGGGGGAGGCGGACCTGGCGGCTTGCGGCCTCGACGCCGCCGCAATCGCCGCCACATTGATGGCCGCCGCCAAGGGGGCCAAGCAGAGCGAGTCCGGCCCGCCCGATCCGGCGACCTACCGCGCCAGCCTGGCCCGCATCGCGGACCTGACCGCCGCGGCCTTGCGCCCCTGAACCGCCGGAGAAGCCCGATGAGCCACCCCGCCCTGACATCCGGCCGCGCCGCCGTCGTAATGGGCGCGGCCAGTGGCATCGGCCTGGCCGCCGCCAAGCGGTTCGCGAGCCTTGGAATGAAGGTCTGCCTGGCGGACCGGAACGCCGAAGGGCTCGAGGCCGCCGTGAAGGCCGTCACCGCGGCGGCGCGCGCGCCCGCCGAGGTGTTCGGTGTGGCCACAGATGTTTCGGACGCTGACGCGGTCAACCGCCTGCGCGACGCCGCCTATGAGCGGTTCGGCGAGGTGGCGGTGCTGATGAACAACGCCGGGGTCGGCGGCGGGGCCGGGGCCTGGGAGCATCCGGACCGCTGGCGCCGGTTGCTGGAGATCAATCTCTGGGGTGTGATCAACGGGGTGCAGGCCTTCACCAGCCTGATGCTGGACCAGGGGACGCCCTGCGCGATCATCAACACCGGCTCCAAGCAAGGCATCACCAATCCGCCGGGCGACGTGGCCTACAACACCAGCAAGGCGGCGGTGAAGGCGCTGACCGAGGGCCTGGCCCACCAGTTGCGCAACGTCGAGGGAGGGCAGGTCAGCGCCCACCTGCTGATTCCCGGCTACACCTTCACCGGGATGACCGCGCGCTCGACCGAGAAGCCGCCGGGCGCCTGGAGCGCGGAGCAGGTGGTGGATTTGATGGTCGAGGCGATGGGGCAGGGAGACTTCTACATCCTCTGTCCCGACAACGACGTCAGCCGGGAGATGGACGAAAAGCGCATCGCCTGGGCCGCTGACGACCTGATCCTGAACCGGCCGGCCCTCTCGCGCTGGCATCCCGACCACAAGGCCGCCTTCGAGACTTTCATGGCGTCGAAGCCCGGCGCAGGGTAAGCCCCCGACGACGCCGGACCGTTGCGATGGCCACGCTGCCGCTATAGGTTCCGCCGCTCTATTCCCCTTGCGCCTTTCGTGCGGAGTTCCCCTACGTGGTTGATGTCTTTGAAGAGGTCGAGGAGCAGCTCCGCACCGACCGCTACAAGGCGCTTGCGCTCAAAGCCCTGCCCTGGGTCGGCGCCGCCCTGGCCGGCGCCCTGCTGATCGCGCTCGCGGTGTGGGGCTACGACGCCTACCAGACCAAGACGACGTCGAAGGCCTCGGAGCAGTACGCCCAGGCCCTGGAGGCTTTCGGCGCCGGCCGGGCCGATGAGGCCGACCGGCTGTTTGGCGAGGTCGCCAAGTCCGGGTCCAAGGCCTACAAGTCGCTCGCCCTGCAGCATCAGGGCGGCATCAAGATCGCCGCCGGCAAGCCGGCCGAGGCCGTGAAGTATTTCGACGAGGCCGCCGAGGCCGCGCCGAACGAGATCATCGGCGACGTCGCGCGCCTCAAATCCGCCTTCGCCCTGCTCGACACGGCTCCCTACAAGGACCTGGAAGCCCGCCTGACGCCGATGACCAAGGAAGGCCGCCCGTATCGCACCGAGGCGCGTGAGGCCCTGGCCTTCGCCAAGATCCTGCACGGCGACCTAGCCGGGGCGCGGGGCGACTTCGTGGTCATCTCGCTGATCGCCGACGCTTCGGAAGGCGCCCGCAATCGCGCCAAGGCCGCCATGGACCTGATCGACTCCGGCTCGGCCAAGAACGTGGCCGCCGCCGCGCGCGCCGCCGCGGCCCTGCCGCCGCAGAGCCCGCTCCTTCCGCCGGGGGCCTCCGCGGGCCTTTCGGCTCCGACGCAACAGCCAACCCCGGACGCCCAATGACGCTTCGCAGCCGCACCGGTCTTGCCCTGCTCCTGACGGCCGCCCTGACCGCGAGCGGGTGCTCGACGCTCAGCCGCCTCAATCCCTTCCCCAAGGACGAGGCCCCCGGCGAGGTCGCCAGCGAGGGCGAACGGATCGCCATCATCGCCTTCGACCAGAAGGTGGAGGCCGCCGAGGCCCTGAAGGGCGTCGACTTCTTCCTGCCCGACCCGGTGGCGCTCAGCGAATGGTCCATGCCAGGGGGCACGCTTGAGAACTCCGTCGGCCATGTGGCGGCGGGCGGCGGGCTGTCGATGGCCTGGAAGCGCGGCTTCGGCGAGGGCTCCGGCCGCGGCGCCCACGTGACCGCGCCGCCGGTGGCCGCCAACGGCAAGATCTATGTCATGGACGGCGAGGCCACGGTCTCGGCCCTCGACGCCCAGACCGGGGCCGAGGTGTGGAAGGTCAATCTGCGTCCCGACTCCAAGCGCGACAAGGAAGCCTTCGGCGGCGGGATCGCCATCGCCGACGGCAGGCTCTATGTCGCCTCGGGCTTCCGCTTCATCGCCCAGCTGAACGCCGACACCGGCGCGGTCGGCTGGAAGGTGGCCACCGAGCAGCCGATCCATGCGGCCCCCACCGTGGCGGGCGGACGCCTGTTCGTGGTGGCGGTGGACAACACCCTGCTGAGCTACAACACCGCCGACGGGACGCCGAGCTGGACCTATCAGGCCCTGTCGGAGTCCTCGCGCATCCTGGGGGCCTCCAGCCCCGCCGTCTCCGGCGACACCGTCGTGGCCGCCTTCGGCTCGGGTGAACTGGTGGCCCTGCGCGCCGCCAACGGCAACGACCTGTGGAACGAGGCCCTGTCGCGGGCCAGCCGCAACAACGCGCTGTCGGAGATACGCGACATTCCCGGCCGCCCGGTGATCTTCCAAGGCGACGTCTTCGCGGTCAGCCACTCGGGCGTCTTCGCCGCCACCGACCTGCGCACCGGCCAGGCGCGCTGGACCCTGCCGATCACCGGCATCACCACCCCCTGGCCCTCGGGCGACGTGGTGTATGTGGTGGACAAGGGCGGCCAGGTGATCTGCGTGGCCCGCGAGAGCGGCCAGATCTACTGGATCCGCGACCTGGGTGAAGGCCGCGGCAAGGCCAAGGGCGGCCTGATGGGCATCAGCGTCGGCAAGAAGAAGTATGTCTCAAAGCCCGTTTGGTCGAGCCCGATCCTGGCCTCCGGCAAGGTGATCACCGCCTCAAATCAGGGCGAGCTGGTGGCCCTGAACGCCAAGACCGGCGCGGTGGAAAAGACCATGAACCTCGGCTCGGGCGTGCTGCTCGGCCCGATCTCCATCAACAACACGATCTACATCGCGACCGATGAGGCCCAACTCATCGCGCTGCGATAGACGACGAGAAAAGACCAGGACCCCATGCCGCTCAGGCTTGCGATCGTAGGGCGTCCGAACGTCGGCAAATCCACCCTGTTCAATCGGCTGGCGGGCAAGAAGCTCGCCATCGTCGATGACCGGCCGGGCGTCACCCGCGACCGGCGCTTCGGCGCGGGGCGGATCGGCGACATCGAACTGGAGCTGATCGACACCGCCGGCTTCGAGGACGTCACCGACGAGAGCCTCGAGGCCCGCATGCGCGCCCAGACCGAGCTGGCCATCGACGAGGCCGACGTGGCGCTGTTCGTGGTGGATTCCCGCGACGGCATCACGCCCATGGACCGCGTTTTCGGCGAAATCCTGCGCCGCCGCGACAAGCCGGTGCTGCTGCTGGCCAACAAGGCCGAGGGCAAGCGCGGCGACGACGGCATCAACGACGCCTTCAGCCTGGGCCTGGGGGAGCCGATTCCGATCTCCGCCGAGCACGGCGAGGGCATGGCCGACCTCTACCAGGCCATCGCCCCCTATGCGGTGGAATACGAGTTCGAGGACGGCGACGCCGTCGAGAAGCCGGTGCAGATCGCCATCGTGGGGCGCCCCAATGCGGGCAAGTCGACCCTGGTGAACAAGCTGATCGGCGAGGACCGGCTGCTGACCGGCCCCGAGGCCGGGATCACCCGCGACGCCATTCCGGTGGACTGGACCTGGGACGACCGGGCCATCCGCCTGGTGGACACCGCCGGGCTTCGCCGGAAGGCGAGGGTCGAGGAGAAGCTGGAGAAGCTGTCAGGCCAGGACTCCATCCGCGCCATCACCTATGCCGAGGTGGTGATCCTGGTGATGGACGCCACCCACCCCTTCGAGGTGCAGGACCTGCAGATCGCCGACCTTGTCGAGCGGGAGGGACGTGGGCTGGTGTTCTGCCTGGCCAAGTGGGACCTGGTGGAGGACCAGCGCGAGACCCTGGCCATGTTCAACGAAGAAGCCGCGCGCCTGCTGCCGCAGCTGCGCGGGACCCCGGTGGTGGCGTTGTCGGCGGAGACCGGCCGTGGCCTCGACAAGCTGATGCCGGCGGTCTTCAAGGTGCACGGCGACTGGTCCACCAAGGTCAAGACGCGGGACCTGAACGACTGGCTCTCCATGGCGACCCAACGCCATCCGCCCCCCTCGGTGGGCGGGCGGCGGATCAAGCCCAAGTACATGGCCCAGACCAAGGCGCGGCCGCCGACCTTCGTGCTGTTCGCCAGCCGGGCCGACCAGCTGCCCGACCACTATCGCCGCTACCTGATCAACTCGCTGCGCGAGAGCTTCGACCTGCCCGGCGTGCCCATGCGGCTGACGGTGAAGTCCAACAAGAACCCCTTCGCCGAGGGGGAGGCCAAGAGCGGCCCGACCGGCGGATTCGCGGCCAGGGCGGCCGCCAAGGCCGTGGGCGGCCCGACGACGGGGATGCGGGCGAAATCCAAGGCGGCGGCCTCGGCCAAGGCCAAGGCGGGCGCCGAGGCAAAGCCGAAGCGGTCCTACGTGGCCAAGCCCAAGCTGGTGGGCAACCCCAAGGGGCGCACCCAAAAGCTGGCCCGGCCCGGCGTCAAGCCGAAGCGGGCGAGCCGGACTTCAGCTTCCAGTCCGAAAGCAAGACGCTAGAGGTCGGCTGGCCCAGGTCGGCCTGGGCCAGGTCGACGATCATCGGTCCGATCTCCGACGGATGGGGCAGGTCCATGGGATCCTCGCCCGGCATGGCCTCGGCGCGCATCTTGGTGCGCATGACGCCCGGATCCACCAGCACCGCGCGGACGGTGGTGTTCTCCAGTTCGTCGGCCCAGGTCTGCACCAGGTGCTCCATGCCCGCCTTGGAGACGCCGTAGGCGCCCCAGAAGGCCTTCGGACGCTGGACGCGGCCTGTGGTGATGAAGATGGCGCGCCCGGCGTCAGAGGCCCTCAGCAGGCGCTCGGTGGCGCGGATCAGCCGGAAGGTGGCGGTCAGGTTGGTGGTGAGCACCTTGTCGAACAGCGCCGGCTCGATGTGGCTGACCGGTGTGATGACCCCCAGGATGGCGGCGGCGTGGACGACAATGTCCAGGCGTCCGTGGCGCTCATGGATGGCCAGGCCCAGCTGGTCGAGGCCTTCGACCTGAGAGATGTCCATGGGGACCAGGGTCGCCGGCTGACCGGTGGCGGCGCGGATCTCGTCGTCCAGCTCTTCCAGGGCGCCGGTGGTGCGGGCCACGGCGATGACATGGGCGCCGGCCTTGGCCAGGGCTAGGGCGGAAGCCCGGCCGATGCCGCGCGAGGCGCCGGTGACCAGGGCGATCTTGCCGGCGAGGGGGAGGTTCAAATCAGTCATGGCGGCGCTTCTAGCTGGTCTGGGGGTCTGTGTCCGCCCGCTTGGCGTAGGCGTTGGCGATGACCGCGCAGGCCATCAGCTGGATCTGGTGGAAGATCATCACCGGCAGCAGGATCATGCCCAACTGCGCGCCAGGGAAGAGGACGCCGGCCATCGGCACGCCGCTCGCTAGGCTCTTCTTGGAGCCGCAGAAGACGATGGTGATCTCGTCCTCCTTGTTGAACCGGGCGGCCCGCGCGGCGAACAGGGTGATCAGCAGGACGGCCGCCAGCAGGACGCAGCAGAGGATCAGCAGGCGCACAAGGTCGAGCGTGCTGACCTTGCTCCAGATCCCCTCCACCACGGCCTCCGAGAAGGCGGCGTAGACCACCAACAGGATGGAGCCGCGATCCACATAGCCCACCATCTTGGAGCGCTTGGTGATCCAGGGCCCCACCCAGGGCCGCAGCAGCTGGCCGGCGATGAAGGGCAGCAGCAGCTGCAGGACGATGGACTGGGCCGACTCCAGGGAGAAGCCGCCCTGGGTGTGCATCAGCACCGCCGCCAGGATCGGCGTCAGGGCGATGCCCAGCAGGTTGGAGGCGGTGGCCGAGGCGACCGTCGCGGCCACATTGCCCCGGGCGATGGCGGTGAAGCCGATCGACGACTGGATCGTGGAGGGCAGGCAGCCCAGAAAGATCAGGCCAGGCGCCAGGGCCGCGGGCGTGATGGCGCCGGGCAGGGCGGTCAGGCCCAGGCAGAGGACCGGGAACATCACGAAGGTGGCGGCCAGGACGAGCAGGTGCAGCCGCCAGTGGGTGACGCCCTTGATCACCGCCTCGCGCGACAGCTTGGCGCCGTGCAGGAAGAAGACCAGCGCGATGGCGACCTGGGTGGTCACGCCGAACACCGGGGCGGCCGCGCCACGCGCGGGCAGCAGGGAGGCCAGCACCACCATGCTGAAGATCAGGATGATGTACCAGTCGGGCCTAAGGCGGCTGCGCCAGCCGCCCGCCTTTTCTCCGCTCACGCGTCGACCAGGAAGGACAGTTGCCGCTCCGAGGTCTCATTGCGGCCCTCGGCGATCTCGCGGTCCAGCAGACGGGTCGGGTAGTCGCCGGTGAAGTAGTGGTCGGTGAACTGCGGCTGGTCGGGGTCGCGGGGCGCCGATTCCATCGCCCAGTAGAGGCCGTCCACGGAGAGGTAGCCCATGGAGTCCACCTCCAGGATCCTGGCGATCTCATCGACGCTGTGGTTGGCGGCCAGCAGCTTGTCGCGGTCGGGCATATCGATGCCGTAGTAGTCGGGCCACATGATCGGCGGTGAGGCTGAGCGCAGGTGAACCTCGGCGGCGCCGGCCTCGCGCACCATGCGGGCGACGCGGACGGAGTTGGTGCCGCGCACGATGGAGTCGTCGATCAGCATCACCCGCTTGCCGGCCAGGACCGAGCGGTTGGGCGACAGCTTCATGCGCACGCCCATTTCCCGGGCGCCTTGGGTCGGCTGGATGAAGGTGCGGCCGACATAGTGGTTGCGGATGATGCCCATCTCGAAGGGGACACCGGTTTCCTGAGCGTAGCCGAGGGCCGCGGGGACGCCGGAGTCGGGGACCGGGACGATGACGTCCACGGGGACGTGGCTCTCCATCGCCAGCTTGCGACCCATGCGCTTGCGCACCTCATAGACCGAGCGGCCGTTCACCACCGAGTCGGGGCGCGCGAAGTAGACATATTCGAAGATGCAGGGACGGGCCTTGGCCGCCGGGAAGGGGCGGATGGACTCGATGCCGTCGTGATCGATGATCACCATCTCGCCGTGCTCGATGTCGCGGACGAAGGCGGCGCCGATCATGTCGAGGGCGCAGGTCTCGGAGGCCAGCACGGCCTTGCCGTCCAGGTCGCCCAGCACCAGGGGGCGGATGCCCAAGGGGTCGCGCACCCCGATCAGCTTCTTGTTGGACAGCGCCACCAGGGCGTAGCCGCCCTCGATCACCGACAGGGCGTCGATGAACTTGTCCACCAGCCGCGCGCGGCGCGAGCGGGCGATAAGATGGAGGATGACCTCGGAGTCCGAGGTGGACTGGAAGATGGCGCCCTCGGCCACCAGCTGCTGGCGCAGGGTCAGGAAGTTGGTGAGGTTGCCGTTGTGGGCGATGGCCAGGCCGCCGGCCTCAAGGTCGGCGAACATGGGCTGGACGTTGCGGATAAACGACCCGCCGGCGGTGGAGTAGCGGGTGTGGCCAATGGCGGTCTGGCCGGGCAGGCGGTCCATTAGGTCGCCGCCGGCGAAGGCGTCGCCCACGTGGCCCATATGGCGCTCGGTGTGGAAACCCTGGCCGTCGAAGCTGGCGATGCCGCAGGCTTCCTGGCCGCGATGCTGGAGGGCGTGAAGGCCGAGCGCCGTGATGGCCGAGGCGGCGTCGGTGTCGAAGACTCCGAACACGCCGCACTCCAGGCGGGGCGTGTCGTCATCGGGATCGCGGGGAGCCTGTCGCCATCGATCCAGTGACTGGGTCATCGGGATTTCTCCACTAGATCATCGATACCGCCGCGATCGCGGGCGTCATAGCCGCGACCGTCGTCAGAGTCACGCGGAGCGTTCGCAGAACCTTCACGCACTGCGTCGGAAACCGCCGGCTTCAGCTTGTTGGCCATGTCCAGACCCCGCGGCGCGAAGGCCTTGAGGATCTGACCCGCCGCCGTGGTCATGGGATAGAAGACTGCGCCGGTCATCCACGCGGGCCTCAACTCCACAGGGGTTGCGGCGTTGAAGGCCAGGTTGAAGGCTCCGAGAACCACGAAGGCGCGGATCAGGCCAAACCCCAGGCCGACCGTGCGGTCCAACAGGCCCAGGATCTGAGTTTCCTGGATCCGCCGCGCAAGGCCTGCGCCCGTAAGTCGCAGGACCCCGTAGACCAGGACGAAGGTGGCCAGGACCGCGCCGGTGGCGCCGGCCCAGTCGGGATCGACCATCGCTCGGCCCATGGGTCCGGTGAACCGCAGAGCCATGACCGCCACGATGGCGGCGATCAGGAACGAGAGGACGGCGACCATCTCGCGGGCCGCGCCCTGATAGAACCCCACCCCGGCCGAGGCCAGGAGGATGGAGAGCACGACAATGTCGAACCAGGGCAAACCGTCTAATCCCAATCGCCGTCGCCGATCCGGCGGATGGCGTCACCCAGGCGGGCGACGCCGGTCATCTTCAGGGGTCCGCCGTCAACCTCGGCTGGCCCGAAAGCTTTTTTAAAACCGAGCTTTGCGGCTTCTTTCAGACGTGAATCCATGCGGCTGACGTGGCGTACGTCCCCAGACAGGCTGACCTCGCCGAACACCACACAGTCCTGGGGCAGGGCGACGTCCAGGGCCGAGGACGCCAGGGCCGCCGCCGCGGCCAAGTCGGCCGCCGGCTCGCTGATCCGCAGGCCGCCGGCCACGTTGAGGTAGACGTCGCGGTTGCCGAGACCGAGGCCACAGCGGGCCTCCAATACCGCCAGCACCATGGCCAGCCGCCCTGTATCCCAGCCGACGACGGCGCGCCGGGGCGTGCCATAGGCCGAAGGCGCCACCAAGGCCTGGAACTCCACCAGGACAGGGCGCGACCCCTCGATGCCGGCGAAGACCGCGGCCCCGGCGGCGCGCTCCCCGGAGGTGTCGAGGAACAGGGCCGAGGGGTTCTTGACCTCCGCCAGGCCCGCGTCGCCCATCTCGAAGACGCCAATCTCGTCGGTGGCGCCGAAGCGGTTCTTGACCCCGCGCAGGATGCGGAACGGGTAGCCGCGCTCGCCTTCGAAGGCCAGGACGGCGTCGACCATGTGCTCGATGACCCGGGGACCGGCGATGGTCCCCTCCTTGGTGACATGGCCCACCAGGATGATGGCGACGCCCTGCTTCTTGGCCAGGCGCACCAGCTCGCCGGTGGCGGCGCGGACCTGGGTGACGGAGCCCGGCCCCGCCTCGTGGGCGTCGCTCCACATGGTCTGGATGGAGTCGATGACCACCAGGTCGAACTTCTCGCGCTTCAGCCCCTCGACGATCTCGCGCAGGGAGGTCTCGGCGGCCAGGCGCACTGGGGCGTCGGCCAGGCCCATGCGCTGAGCGCGGCTGCGGACCTGCTCCACGGCCTCCTCGCCGGAGATGTAGGCGCACTTGGCGCCGCGCCGGGCCGCGAAGGCAGCCACCTGCAGCAGCAGGGTGGACTTGCCGACGCCGGGGTCGCCGCCCAGCAGGATGGCGGAGCCCGGCACGACGCCGCCGCCGCAGACCCGGTCGAACTCGGCGACGCCGGTCTGGATGCGGGGCGGGGCGGGCGTGTGTTCCTCAAGGCCCTGGAAGGGCAGGCCCCTGCCGCGCGCGCTGCTGCGCGCGGGGGCGAGCGCGCCGGGCGGGCGGCTCTGCACCTCCTCCACCAGGGCGTTCCAGGCCAGGCAGGCCGGACACTGACCCGCCCATTTGGTCTGCGTCGCGCCGCAGGTCTGGCAAACATAGACTGCGCCGTCGCGGGCCATGGGGTCTCCTGATTCGGGGTCGAGCCCGAGACTACCCCGAAACGCACTTCACAAGGCGGCGGAACGGGCGCTGGCTGGGGGCGTTGGCCTGCTCATATGGGGGCGGGCGCAGGATGTTGAAGGCCGGGAACTGGGCATGAGCGTCGCAGAGCCGCGATCGCCGGGAAAGCGCCTGATCGCGCGGGTGCGGGCGATCCTCACCGCGCCGGCGGCCACCTGGGACGAAATCGACCAGGAGCCTGCGACCCTGGTGGGCCTCTACCTCGCCTATGTCATGCCGTTGGCCGCCATCGGGCCGGTCGCCGGCTTCATCGGCGTGATGGTGTTTGGCAATCCCAAGGACGGGGTGGCGTTCCGTCCGCCGGTGCTGCACGCCCTGGGCGCGGGCGCGGCGGCCTATCTCACCACCCTGCTGGGCGTCATGATGCTGGCGGTGGTGATCAACACCTTCGCCCCGTCCTTCGGGGCGACGCGGAACCAGGTCCAGGCCCTCAAGGTGGCGGCCTATTCGGGAACCGCGGGCTGGCTGGCGGGGATCGCCTTCATCTTCCCACCCTTCGCGCTCCTGGCCTTTCTCGCGGGGATCTACAGCCTCTACCTGCTGTATCTGGGCCTGCCCAAGCTGATGAAGCCGGCGCGGGGCAAGACGGCGGCCTATGTTGTGCTGGCGGTGGTGGCGACGACCCTCATCAGCCTGGTGGTCACGGCGGTGCTCCAGCCCATCCGGCGGATGGGCGAGGACGCCGGCGCGGCGGCGGCGGTCACCACGGTCCCGGCGTCTGGCGGCCGCTCCGTCGACATCGCCAAGCTGGAGGCGGCGGGAGAGCAGATCGCGGCGGCCGCCGAGCGGGCGCGCGAGATCACGCCCACCGATCCCGAGGTGCTGAAGGCGCTGCTGCCGGTCACGGCGGCGGGATATCCGCGCACGTCGGTTCGGGCCGGCAGCGTGGGGGCGAGCGGCGCGTCGGGCGCCTCAGCCGAGGCCAGCTACGCCAAGGGCGACGGAACCTACACCCTGACCCTCACCGACCTGGGCGAGGCCGGCGGCCTGGCCGGGGTCGCGACGGCCTTCAACGTGCAGTCCTCCACCGAGAACGGTCGCCGCTATGATCGGATCGACCAGACGCCGGAGGGCCGGATGACCGCCGAGTCCTACGATAGCGTGTCGAAGCACGGCAGCTACGGCCTGCTGGTGGCCACACGCTTCATGGTCCAGGCGGAGGGGGACGCCGTCCCCATGGCCGATCTGAAGGCCGCCGTGTCCGGGGTGGACTTGGGCCGGCTCGAGGCGCTGGCGAAGCGCTAGGAGACCTCGCCCAGATAGACCCGCTCCGCCCGTGGGCTGAGGCGGACCAGGCATTCGTGGGCCACGGTGCCGGCGGCGGCGGCCAAGTCGTCGATATGGGCGTTGGGGCCCATGAGCTCGACCATTTCGCCGGGGCTGGCCGGGGTGTCGCCGATGTCGATCAGGATGAGATCCATGGTGACGATCAGGAAGGGCCGCAGGGCGCCGGCGAACCAAGCCTGGCCGATCTGCTTGGCGGCGCGGACCAGACCGTCGGCGTAGCCCGCCGCCACCACGGCGACGCGGGTGGGGCGGGCGACGATGCGGCTGGAGCCGTAGCCGACGGTCTCGCCGGCGTGGATGTTGCGGATGTCGAGGATGGGGGCTTCCAGGGTCGCCACCGCCTTCAGGCGCGGGTCGGGCCGCTCCTCGGGGCCGCCGCCATAGAGGCTGACGCCGGGGCGGACAATGTCGAAGCGGTAGTCGTCGCCCAGGAAGATGCCGGCCGAGGCCGCGAAGCTGGCCCTGGCGTCCGGGAACAGCTTGCGCACCGCGGCGAAGCGCTCGAGCTGGCGGCCATTGCGGGGATCGCGGGGCTCGGGCGCCGACCCCAGGTGGCTCATCACCAGGCCGATGTCGAGATGGGCCAGGCGGTCGCCGGACTGGGCCAGGGCCACGGCCTGGTCCGGGGTGATCCCCTGGCGGTTCATGCCGGTGTCGATGTGCAGGGCGACGGGCAGGGCGCGGCCCAGAGTCGAGGCGAAGCTGCCGGCGGCCTCGACCTGCGGCACGCTGGTGAGGGCCGGGATCAGGTCGGCGGCGACGAGGCGCGGGCCCGTGCCGCCGGTCATGCCGTCCAGCACATAGATGACGGCGGGGCGGTCGGGGCCAAGGGCCTCGCGCAGGGCCTCGCCCTCGCTCAGGCGGGCGACGAAGAAGCTGCGGGCGCCCTCCGCCCACAGGCGCCGGCAGACGGGCCCGGCGCCCAGGCCATAGCCGTCGCCCTTGACCACCGGCGCGGCCTCGGCGCCCGGCGCCTGGCCGCGCAGGACGGCGTAGTTGTGGGCCAGGGCGTCGAGATCGACCGTCAGGCGCGCGGAGGAGGGGAGTGCCATTGGCGCTCCCTTAGAGGCTGGCAAGCAGAAGGGAAAGCCGGTTCAAGCGCGAGGGTCAGTCGCGGCTGTGCGGGTCGTAACGGCTGGGGTCGCGGGCCAGGTTGCCGAACTTGGTGAGGTCGGAGTTGAAGGCCAGTTTGACGGTGCCGATGGGACCGTGACGCTGCTTGCCGATGATAACCTCGGCCTGACCGGCGACCTGGTCCATCTGGTCCTGCCAGGTCAGGTGCTCGGGGGTGCCTTCGCGAGGCTCGGTGCGGGAGAGGTAGTACTCCTCGCGGTAGATGAACATCACGCAGTCGGCGTCCTGCTCGATGGAGCCGGATTCGCGGAGGTCGGAGAGCTGGGGCTTCTTGTCCTCGCGGTTCTCCACCTGGCGGGAGAGCTGGGCCAGGGCGATGACCGGGACCGAGAGCTCCTTGGCCAGGGTCTTCAGGCCCTGGGTGATGGCGCTGACCTCCTGGACCCGGTTGTCCACCTTGCCGCCGGGGCCGATGGTGACGAGCTGGAGATAGTCCACCACGATCAGGTCGAGGCCGACCATGCGCTTGAGGCGGCGCGCGCGGGCGGCCAGCTTGGCCATGGTGATGCCGCCGGTGTCGTCGATGTAGAGCGGCGCGTCTTGGATCTCCAGGGCGGCGTCGCGCACGCGGCCGAACTCGACGGCGTCGATCTCGCCCTTGCGCAGCCGGTCGCCGGACACGCCCGAGACCTCGGCCAGCATACGCATGGCCAGCTGGTCGGCGGACATTTCGAGCTGGAAGAAGGCCACGACGCCGCCGGAGACGGTCTTCTTGCTGCCGTTGGGCTGGGGCTCCCAGGCGTAGTTGCGGGCCACGTGGAATGCAATGTTCACGGCGAGCGCGCTTTTCCCCATCGAGGGTCGGGCGGCCAGGATCAGCAGGTCGGAGGGGTGCAGGCCGCCGAGCTTGGCGTCCAGGTCGATGAGGCCGGTGGAGAGGCCGGCCAGGCCGCCGTCGCGGCTGTGGGCCTCTGCGGCCATGGTGACGGCGCCGTGCAGGGCCTGGGACAGGGGGATGAAGCCCTGGCTGGTCCCGCCGCTCTCGGCCAGTTGATACAGCTGCTGTTCGGCCGCCTCGATCTGGTCGCGGGCGGAGGTCTCCACGTCGGGCGCCGTGGCGGTGGTGGCGATGTCCCCGCCGATACGGATCAGGTCGCGGCGCAGGGCCAGGTCGTAGATGGCCCGGGAATAGTCCGGGGCGTTGGCGGCCGGCGGGGCGCGATCCACCAGGTCGGCCAGGTAGCGGATGCCGCCTAGCTCTTCGAAGGCCGGGTCGCGGCCGAACTGCTCGGCCAGCAGGATCGGCTCGGCCAGCTGGCCCTTGCGGACATGGACCTCGATGGCGGCGTAGAGGCGCGCGTGGAAGGGCTCGTAGAAGTGGCGGGCCTGCAGATAGTCGCCGATGCGCTCGAAGGTGGCGTTGTCGTAAAGCACAGCCCCCAGCAGAGCCTGTTCGGCTTCGATATTGGCCGGGGCGTGGGGGATCGCCGTGTCGTTGTGGGCGGGACGAAGGTCGAGTGCTGGGACGAGGGCCATGGGTTACCGATAGCTTAACGACAGGTCCCGGGCAGTGTGACGAGATGGCCTACGCACAGGAAATCCCGCCCCTGTGGATGACCTCAGTCTGGGTAGGGTCGGCGAACGGAGCCTAACCCATTGATCGGCGCCGGTCAGCGCCGGTCTGGGGGGCTGCGACCGCGTCTGTCGCACCCAAACAGAAACGGCGCGGAACCGAAGTTCCGCGCCGTCGCCAGATCGATAGAGGTCGGGAGGTTTAGCTCTCGACGTAGTCGCCTTCGTGCGAACCGGCGCCGCCGGCCAGCATGTCCTGGGCGGCTTCCTCGGCCGCGACACGATCTTCCTCGAATTGAGCGTTGATCACGTCCTCGCCGCGGGCTTGGCGCTCGGCCTCGTCCTGGCTGCGGGCGATGTTCAGGGTCACGGTGACGATGACTTCGGCGTGCAGGACGACCTTCACCGGGTGGAGACCCAGGGTCTTGATCGGCTTGTCGAGGGCCACCATCGAGCGCTCCAGCTTGCCGCCGGCCGCATTGACGATGTCGGCGACGTCACGGCCGGAGACCGAACCGTAGAGCTGGCCGCTTTCGCCCGCCTGACGGATCAGGATGTAGGACGTGCCGTCCAGGTTCTCACCGGTCTTGCCGGCTTGTTCCTTGGCCTTCTGGTTGCGGGCCTCGATGTCGGCGCGCTGGCCTTCGAAGACCTTCAGATTGGCGGCGTTGGCGCGGAGCGCCTTGTGACGGGGCAGGAGGAAGTTGCGCGCGTAGCCGTCCTTGACGGTGACCACATCGCCCAGGACGCCCTTGCCTTCGACGCGTTCGAGCAGAATGACTTTCATGTGCCTGTCTCCCTACTTCACGACGTAGGGGAGGAGGGCGAGGAAGCGGGCGCGCTTGATGGCCTTGGCCAGTTCGCGTTGCTTCTTGGCCGACACCGCGGTGATGCGCGAGGGCACGATCTTGCCGCGTTCCGAGACGTAACGCTGCAGCAGCTTGACGTCCTTGTAGTCGATCTTCGGCGCGCCGGCGCCCGAGAACGGGCAGACCTTGCGGCGACGGAAGAAGGGGCGGCGCTGGCCACCGGCGGCAGGCGCGCCGGCGGTGGTGGCTTCGGAGGTTTCGTCGGTCATGTGATGATCCTCCCTTTCTTAGGCTTGGAAGCTGTCTTCGCGGCGCGGTTCGCGCTCACGATCACGGTCGCGACGGGCCAGGACCGGCGAGAGCTCCAGATCGAGCTCCTCGACGCGGACCGTCAGGTGGCGCAGCACGTCTTCATTGAGAGACAGCTGGCGCTCCATTTCCTTCACCGCCGGCGCCGGGGCGTCGATGGAGATCAGGGAATAGTGGCCCTTGCGGTTCTTCTTGATGCGATAGGTCAGGTTGCGAAGGCCCCAGTACTCGATCTTCGCGACCACGCCGCCACCCTCTTCGATGAGGGCCTTGATCTGGTCATTGAGGGCTTCGGCTTGTTGCGGCGAGATATCCTGCCGCGAAATAACGACGTGCTCGTAGAGCGCCATGTTTTCCTTCTTCCGTTGTGGAGGCGGCGCTTTCGTCGGCGGAAGCCCGGCGAAAACGATGGATCTCAATGCGGCGCGCGGGAGGTTCCCGCGCCTTTTCCGTTCCGACTTGAGACCGCCGTCCGTGAAGAGGCGGGCTGATACGGGAAAACCGCTTGTTGGGCAAGCTTTTCCCGCTCCAGCCCTGCTGCGCCCTACTTCTTCTTCTGCTTGGCCTTCCAGGCCTTGAGAGCGCCCATGGTCTGGGTGACGTGGTCGTCGGCGGCCATGTTGTCGTAGGCCAGCAGCACCGTGCCGTCCGGGGCGATGACGTAGGAGGTGCGGGACGACATACCTACCGGCGCCTTGATCCCGGCCATCTTCATCGGCGCATCATAGGTCTTGGCGATCTTGGCGCTCGGATCGGCGGCGACGGGGAACTTGCCACCGCAGGTCTTGGTGTCGGCGGAAAACTCGGCCAGCCGTTCGACCTTGCCGGCGGTGACGCCGATCAGGGTCGCACCCTGGGCCTTGAAGTCGTCGGCGGCCTGCGAGAACAGGTGGGCCTCCAGGTTGCAGCCCCCAGTATAGGCCGAAGGGAAGAAGTACATCACCACGGGGCCCTTCTTGCGGGCCGCGGCCATGTCGAAGGTGAAGGGCTTTCCCGCCAGGAAGGCCTGAGCCTTGAAGTCCGGCGCCTTGGAGCCCACGGCGAGGTCGGCGAGGGCGGGCGTGGCGGCGGTGACCGCGGCCAGGGCGGCGAGGGCGAACAGGCGTTTCATGGGACGTTTCTCCGGGGTTCGGTGATCATACGAACTGGACGTCTCTTTGTCTTCGCAGCATAGCGAGACAATGAAAGCGACCCTTCCGGCGCGTCCCGACCAGATCCTGGCCGACGCCAAGTTTCCCGAGCTGCCCAATCACTACCGGGGCAAGGTGCGCGACACCTACGACCTGGGGGACGGGCGGATGGTGATCATCTCCAGCGACCGGCTCTCGGCCTTCGATTCCATCCTGGCGGTGATCCCCTACAAGGGGCAGGTCCTGACCCAGACCGCGCGGTTCTGGTTCGACGCCACCGCCGAAATCTGCCCCAACCACGTCCTGGCCTATCCCGACCCCAATGTGGTGGTGGGCACGCGGCTGGATATCCTGCCGGTGGAGATCGTGGTGCGCGGCTATCTGGCCGGGACCACGGGCACCTCGATCCTGACGCTCTACAAGAAGGGTGAGCGGGAGATGTACGGCCACCGGCTGCCCGACGGCCTGGCCGACAACCAGAAACTCCCGGCTCCCATCATCACGCCGACCTCCAAGGCCAATGACGGCGACCACGACGCCCCCCTGACGCCGGCCGAAATCGTCGAGCAGGGTCTGCTGAGCGCCCTGCAGTGGGAGACGCTGTCGAAATACGCCCTGGCTCTGTTCGCCCGCGGGCAGGAGATGGCGGCGGCCCGCGGCCTGATCCTGGTGGACACCAAGTACGAGTTCGGCGTCGACACCAACGGCCAGATCATCCTGGCCGACGAGATCCACACGCCTGACTCCAGCCGCTACTGGTTCGCCAAGACCTATGCGGAGAAGTTCGCCAAGGGCGAGCGGCCCGACAGCTTCGACAAGGACTTCGTGCGGTCCTGGGTGGCCGCCCGCTGCGACCCCTATAAAGACCCGATCCCGGAAATCCCGGCGCAGATGATCGACGAGACGGCGCGGGTCTATATCCGGGCCTTCGAGACCATCACCGGCCAGACCTTCGAGGTCGACGCCGGCGAGGAGCCGATCCTGGCGCGCATCCGCAGGAACCTGGCGGTCTATACTCCCGCCTAGAAAAACTGGGAGAGCGCGGGGTCGCGCGGCCAGACGGAATCCGTCATGGTCCCGCCCCATGCAAAACGAACCTTTTTTCAAAAGGGACGGTCAATTTTACGTCCCGCAACCGTCCTGCCGTGGCCCCTGGAACCCTCAGTCCCTGCACGGGCGAGTCATCGTCGGCCTGCTCGGCTTCGAGATCGAGGCTAGGCACGGCAGCCCTGATTTCATGCCGGCCCGCCTGACGGTGGACATGTATCGGCTGCCGGGCTTCGACCCCATCGAGGTCAAGACCACGGTGGTCCGCGACGGCAACCGCATCCGGGTCGTCGACGCCGAGTTCATCTCCGGCGGGGTCAGCATGGCGCGGGCCTCGGTGCAGTTCCTCAAGCGCACCGAGAATTCGCCGGGCGAGTCCTGGCATCGTCCTGACTGGGACGTCCCCAAGCCCGCCGACATTGAGCCTCCCACCGATGGGCGCCAGGGTATGGGCGGCATGTGGGCCATGCGGCCGATCACCGGCGGCTTTGGCCAGCCGGGCCCGCGCAAGACCTGGATGAGCGAGGTTCGCGAGATGGTGGAGGGCGCGCCGCTGACGCCGTTCCAGCGGGTGTGCCTCGCGGCGGACTTCTCCAGCCCCTTCGCCAACTCCAGCACCGAGGGGCTGGGCTATATCAACTCCGACGTGACGGTCTATCTGCACCGCCTGCCGGCCACCGAGTGGATCGGGTTCGAGGTCGCCGACCACCACGCCACCGACGGCGTGGCGATCGGCGAGTGCTGGCTCTATGACGAGCAGGGGCCGATCGGCCAGGCCTCCTGCGCGGCCCTTGCCCAGCGCAGGCTCACCCCTGGGGCGCCGCCGCCGGCTAAGGCGTAGCCGGCGCTGCTGGCGCCGGTGTCACAGCCGGCGTCGCGGGCGCCGCAGGCGCGGCCTCGACCGGTGGCGTCTCGGCCTTCGGGACGGGCGCCGTCGTCCGGCGCGCGCTGAGGATCCTGACCGGGGGCTTGAGCATCTCGCCCTTCATGACGCCGACTCCGGCCTTGGGGTCGCGCGGCTTGACCAGGATCTTGCGGACCACGTCCATGCCTTCGACGACATAGCCGAAGGCGGCGAAGCCCAGGTTGTCGCCCTTGGCCTTGGGGTTGGCGTCCAGATAGGTGTTGTCGCCAATGCAGATGAAGAAGTCCGAGGTGGCGCTGCCCGGGGCGAAGCGACCCATGGAGATGGCGCCGTCGGTGTGGGAGAGGCCGGTCCTGGTGGTCGGCTCATGGCCGATGGGCTTCATCACCTTGGCCGGGTCGTTCTGCAGCCCGCCCTGGATCGAGCCATAGTCGTCAGCCGTGTAACCCTTTGGTCGTGAGGCCCGGTAGAAGGTCGCGCCGTCATAGCGCTTGGTGTCGGTGTAGCGCAGGAAGTTGGCCACGGTGATCGGGGCCTTGGCCTGGTTCAGGGCGAGGGTGATGGCGCCCACCGGGGTGGTGAGCTTCACATGGACCAGACCGGGCGCGGCCAGGGCGGGGGAGGCGGCGAGCGCGCCAGCCCCGACCAGGAAGGTTCTGCGTTGCAGGATCATCCGATCCGGCTCCCCATGCCGCCGTCCACGGGCAGGACCGCCCCGGTTATGAAGCCGGCCTCGTCGGAGGCCAGGAACAGCGCCGCATAGGCGGTGTCCCAGGCATTGCCCATCTTCCCGCCCAGCGGGACCCGCGCATTGCGGGCGGCGCGCACGGCCTCCTGCTCCTGCCCGCTGGCCTGGGCGATGCCGGCCACGGCCATGGGAGTGTCCATCAGGCCCGGCATAATGGCGTTGCAGCGGACGCCTTTCGCCGCATTGGACTGGGCGACGCTGGTGGTCAGGCGGTTTACCGCCGCCTTGGAGACCTCGTAGGCCACCTGATTGCCCCCGGCGATCCCGGCCAGGGACGAAATGTTGACGATGGCCCCGCCACCCTGCTCGCGCATGGTGGGGATGGCGGCCTTGATGGTCAGCCACATACCCTTAAGGTTCACCGAAAGGATGCGGTCGAAGGCGGCCTCCTCGACCCGGTGCGCCGGACCGTCGCCGCCGCCGATGCCGACATTGTTGACCAGGATGTCGATGCGGCCGAGCCGTTCCTTGCCGGCCTCGATCATGGCGGCGACGTCGTCGGCCTTGGTGACATTGGCGGTGAAGGCCGTGGCCTGTCCCCCCTCGGCCACGATCATGGCGGCGGTCTCCTCAGCGCGCTCGGCGACGCGGTCGACGCAGAGGACCTGCGCGCCCTCGCGGGCGAACAGGATCGACATGGCCCGCCCGTTGCCGATGGTCTCGCCCGGCGTCTGGCCGGCGCCGACGATGATGGCGGTCTTGCCCTTCAGGCGGTCTCCCATGCTCAGAACCCCTTCAGGTCGGGGTCGAGGGTCTGGCCCTCGTCGAGCTGCACGCCGAAGGAATTCAGGATCATCGAAACCTGGGTGTACTGGCCGGCGGTGAACACCACGTCCATGCACTGCTTGTCGCTGAAGTGCGCCTTCAACTGGGCCCAGGTGGCGTTGGTGATGAACTGGTCGTGGTGCAGTTCGTCCGAGGCCTTCAGCAGCGCCTGGTCGGCCGCGCTCCAGCCGGGTGCCTCGGCGCCGCCCTTGATGCGCTCGCACTCCTCGGCGGTCAGGCCCTCACGCTTGCCGATGGGCACATGTTGGGTCCACTCGTAGCCGGACTTGCAGAGATAGCCGATGCGCAGGATGACGATCTCCCGCTCGCGACCCGGCAGGTCATTTCGGCGCGACAGGACGTAGTTGCCCCAGGCCAGGAAGCCCTTGGCCGCCTTGGGCGCATTGACCATGGTCCGGAAGATGTTGAGCACACGACCCGTGGCCACCATGGGGGCCAGGACCTCGGTCTGGGCTTCATCGAGCTTGCCGAGATCGACGGGTTGAATCCGGGGTTGGGTCAGGCGCATGCAGGTTCCTCCGCGACGCCTTACGCGGCGTCATTGCGGGCATCTTACCGGAGGGCCCGCGCGGCCTGTCAAACGAATGTTCGCCGAGGGCTAGCCGAGACCCGAGCGCATCAGGAAGGGGATCATCTGCAGGATGAGCAGGATTCCGAAGCCGATCAACAGGGCGCGGCCGAACCACTTGCGGCGGTGAGCGGCCTTGAGTTCCTCAGGTGTCGGCTCGGGTTGGTCGGTCATAGGGCGCGGCCTATCACGCCCATGTCATCGCCGGCAACGGAGCAGGCGGCGGATTGTCTGGTCTATGGCCGGGGAAAGGCGCATGATGCCGACGTCGATCTCTGCCGCGCAACGCTCTTAAGCCCTCTCGCTCAGCGCGCGGAACTTTCGAAGCCGACCCTCTCAGACCTCGATGGCCCGCCGGGCTCTTCCGGCGAGCCTACGCATTTCTCGGAGGCTGTCATGGCGACCGGTACTGTCAAATGGTTCAATTCCACCAAGGGCTTCGGCTTCATCCAGCCGGCTGACGGCGGCAAGGACGTCTTCGTCCATATCTCCGCCGTCGAACGTTCGGACCTCAACGGTCTCAACGAAGGCGACACGGTTTCCTACGACATGGAGCGCGACCAGCGTTCCGGCAAGGAAAGCGCCGTCAATCTGAAGTCGGCCTAAGACGATAAGGGGCCGGCGCGATCCTCGCACCGGCCCTGGTCTTTTTTGCGCGGCGTTCGCGCTGACGGGAGCTGCCCATGTCCATGGCCGATCTGATCCCCACGCTCGACGACGAAGGCCTCGCCAATCTGCGCGCCAACGCCCGGCGCCTCGAAAACTCCGAAGTGGCGCGCCAAGCCGAGCAGGCCGCCGCCCTGCTGCCCCTGATCGACGCGGAACTGGCCGAACGCCTGTCGCGCGTTCCGCCCAAAGCTCCGCCGAAGCCGCGCGCCAAAAAGGTTGTGGCCTTCGCCGAAGCGGATGATGACGACGAAGATTCCGCCGACGACTAGGCGCACCCTGGGATGGCGCCGCCGCGATGACGCGCAACTCTGAGCGTTGAATTCGCACATGAAACCCGCGCCTGGCGGCTATGGTTAAACCTTCATCAATCCACGCCGCCTAAGCCTTGGGCATGAGCGTCGACTCGCCCTCCGATCCCATGCCGCGTTCGAGCCTGATCTTCGCGGGTCTGATCACCGTGATCGGGGTCGCCGCGGCCACCCTGCTGGGCGCCCGGCCCCTGAATCCTCGAGAGGCGGCCGGGGTCTTCCCACCATGGTGGGGCCGCGAGGCCGCCCTGGTCGCGGCCTCGGAGGCCGGTTCCATCCTGGCCGTCGGCGCATTGCCCTTCATCGTCATCGTCCGCTCCGACCAGGGCGTGGCGTCCGCCCGCCTGCGCGAGGCCGGAGCGCTCTTTTCCATCGATCCGGGGCGTGTCGCCCCCTGCAGCCTCTAGGAGAAACGCCATGTTCCAATCCATCGAGGAACAGCGGAGGTTCGCGGACCGCATCATCGTCGGCGCGCTCTGGGTGCTGGCGCCGGTCACCCTGATCGCAGCCCTGCTGATCAAGGCCCCCTGGCTGGGGTTTGGCCTGGCCTCGGCGGGTCTAGCGGGCGCGGTGACCGTCTTCTGGAAGCTGAACCCGGAAGGGGTGCGGATCGCCGCATCGGCGGCCCTGATGGGCTCGGTGTCGCTGCTGGTGGCGGCCTTCGCCGGGCAGGCGTGGCAGATCGACATGCACATGGCCTATTTCGCGGCCCTGGCCGCCCTGATCGTCTATTGCGACTGGCGCGCCATCGCGGCCGGCGCGGTCGTGGTCGCCGTGCACCACCTGCTGCTGAGCTTTGTCCTGCCCGCCGCTGTGTTTCCGGGTGGGGGTGACCTGGGCCGGGTGGTGCTGCACGCGGTCATCCTGATCGTTGAGGCCGTCGTCCTGATGTGGGCCGCCTCCAACATCTCCTCGATGTTCGCCCGCTCGGGCGCGTCCCTGGCGCAGGCCGCCGCGGCCCGGGTCGAGGCTGAGGCCGCCATGCGCGCGGCCGAGGGCGCCAGAGTCTCTGAGAGCGCCGCCGCCCAGGCCCGTGAGAGCCTGCAAAGCACCGTGGAGAACGAGAGCGCCCAGGTGGTGGACGGTCTGGCCCGTGGGCTGAAGCAGCTCTCCGACGGCGACCTGACCGCGCGTCTGCAACAGGCCTTCCCGCCCAAGTACGAGACCCTGCGCACCGACTTCAACGGCGCGGCTGAGCGCCTGGAGCAGACCTTGGCCGGCATCGTCCAATCGGCCCGCACCATTCGCAGCGGGGCGTCTGAGATCGCCTCGGCCGCCGACGACCTGTCACGTCGCACCGAGCAGCAGGCGGCCGGCCTGGAGGAGACCGCGGCCGCGCTGGACGAGATCACCGCCACGGTTCGCAAGACCGCCACCGGCGCCAAGGCGGCGGCCGACGTGGTGCTGGCCGCCCGTGGTGACGCCCAGACCAGCGGCGAGGTCGTCAATCAGGCGGTGACGGCCATGAGCGAGATCGAGAAGTCGGCCCAGGAAATCAGCCAGATCATCGGCGTCATCGACGAGATCGCCTTCCAGACCAACCTCCTGGCCCTGAACGCCGGGGTCGAGGCCGCGCGAGCGGGCGAGGCCGGCCGCGGCTTCGCGGTGGTGGCGTCGGAGGTTCGGGCCCTGGCCCAGCGTTCGGCTGAGGCCGCCCGCGAGATCAAGGCGCTGATCAGCGCCTCGAGCCAGCAGGTGGGCTCAGGCGTCCATCTGGTGGGTCAGACCGGCGAGGCCCTGCAGAGGATCGTCGGCCGGGTCACGGAGATCGACACCCTGGTGGGCGAGATCGCCGCCAGCGCCCAGGAGCAGTCCATCGGTCTGGCCCAGGTCAACAGCGCCGTGAACGAGATGGACCAGGTCACCCAGCAGAACGCCGCGATGGTGGAGCAGTCCACGGCCGCCAGCCACGGCCTCGCCAACGAGGCCCAGACCCTGGCCGAGTCCGCCGCCAAGTTCCGCATCAGCGACGCGCCGGCTGGAAGGCCGGTGCGCCGAGCCGCCTAGCGATTGGCTAGGCGGCGAAGATCCAGCCGCCGGTGAGGCTGGCGGTCTGGACGTTCTGCAGCACCATCTGGCCGCCGCCGGTCATGGAGATCACCGTGTCGGCGCCCAGCTGGGCCACCATATAGACCGTGCCCACGTCGACCTGGACGCGGTCGCCGGCCGTCAGGCTGAAGTCGGTCACCCGGTCGAGACCGGCCGCGCCCCAGGTGTGGAAGATGTCCGAGCCCGATCCGCCGCTGACGGTGTCGTCGCCGAGATCGCCGGACATCCAGTCGTCGCCGGCCCCACCGGCGATGCTGTCTGAGCCCTGGCCGCCGCGGATCCAGTCGCGGCCATCGCCGCCGTCCTGGGTGTCGTCGCCGAGGTTGCCGTAGACCACGTCGTCCCCGGCATCGCCGAACAGGCGGTCGTGGGCCTGACCGCCGACCACCCAGTCAGGACCTTCCCCGCCGCGGACAGTGTCGTCGCCCTGGTTGCCATTGATGTCGTCGAAGCCCGTACCGCCGATCAGGCTGTCATCGCCGGAGTCGCCGCGCAGATAGTCGTCCGCCGCACCGCCATCGACGGTGTCATCGCCAAGTCCGGCGGCGATATTGTTGGCCGCGGCGTTGCCGTTGATCTGGTCATATCCACCGCCGCCGATGGCGTTCTCGATGACGGCGCCTACGGCGACGGCCACATTCCCTGTCAGGCCGCCTACATTGGAGAAGTAGCCGGCGCGCAGGTCGATGATCTGGCTTTGGCTGAATCCTGAGAAGTCGAAGGTGTCCTTGCCGCCGGCGTCCCAGACCGCGAAGACCATCCGGCTGGCGCTTGAGGTCGCCTCGAACCACGGGCGCGCGGCGTTGGAGTTGAAGCCGTAGGTGGTGTCGCCGGTGCGCGTCGCGTTGTTCACGCCATACTCCAGCTGAATGGCGGCAATGTCGTCCAGCATGGGGGCCGCGGAGTAGGCGCCGCCGAAGTGGCCGCCCGTGTTCGACTCGTTGAAATAGCTCATCACCGTGTACTGCCGGCTGTCCTCGGCATAGTCGGCGCTGGAGCTGTAGGTGGGCGAGGTGGTGTCGCTGGCGTCATACTCGCTGGGGTGGCTGAGCCCGATAGCATGGCCGAGTTCGTGGACCAGCACCGAGCCGCCGTAGTTCCCGATCGTCGGGTTCACGTTGTACCCGGAGCCGCTGTAGACCCAGATGTCGCCCGAGGCCGAGGTAAAGTCGGTTCGGCCCGGATAGTAGCTGAAGGCCGACGCGCCCTCGACACCGCCCGAATAGTTGGCGAACAGAATGGTTGCGGCGTTGCTGTAGGCGGCCTCGCCACTGGCCCCGGCGCCTACCCGGGCGAAGTTGATGTTGGCGGCGTCGGACCAACCCTTCAGCACCTGTTCGGCGATGGTGATCTGCTGTGTGTTGAACCGGCTGAACCCAGTCGCGTCCTCGGGCATGGTCGCCGGCGCGTCGGCCCGGAAGCCGTAGGTGACCGTGAACCCCACGCCCAGGGCATGGGACCACCCTGGCTCGCCGCCCACCAGGCGGTTGGCGGCCTCGGCGACCGTGAAGCTCTCCTTGCCGCCAGAGACGCCGCCACGGGCGTCGGCGGACTGGAAGGTCTGGGGCGAGGTGTCCGCGTCCATCCCGATCGCGAGGGCGGACGGATCACCGGAGATGGTCAAAGCCATTGAAAGGTCACCACACTATACGCCCCTCAGCGTTCGACTTTCGTAAGGCGCGCGTGGAATCGCCGCAACATAGAACGGCGAGTTGCGACATTTTTCCACAGGTTCAAAGGCTTAGCTTTAAGACCTTGTTATCCACCCTTGAAGTTGCCGCGGCCCTGGATCGAGTATCCGCGCCAATCGTTTCGCCAGTTCCAACCGGAAACGGAGGCGGCCATGGCCACGTCGAAACTCGCGCGTTACCAGGAAATGCGGGACTTCGGACAGACGGCCGAGCCGTCGGGCCGTGACGCCAAGGTGGTGACGTCCGAGCGCCTGCGGTTCGTCATCCAGAAGCACGCCGCCACCCGCCTGCACTTCGACCTGCGGCTGGAGCACGAGGGGGTGTTCAGGTCCTGGGCCGTGACCCGCGGCCCGTCTCTCGACCCCGCCGACAAGCGCCTGGCGGTCGAGGTGGAGGACCACCCGCTCGACTATGGCGACTTCGAGGGGACCATTCCCAAGGGCCAGTACGGCGGCGGCACGGTGCAGTTGTGGGACCGGGGCTACTGGGCGCCGGAACCCGGCATGGATGATGTCGACAAGGCCCTGAAGAAGGGCGAGCTGAAGTTCGTCATGGAGGGCGGCCGCATGCACGGCTCGTGGGTGCTGGTGCGCCTGCGGGACGACGCCAGGTCCAAGCGTCACAACTGGCTGCTGATCAAGCACCGCGACGAGGGCGCGGTGGAAGGTGAGGGCGGGGCGCTCGCCGCCGAGGACCGCTCCATCGCCTCGGACCGCACCATGGCCCAGATCGCGGCCGGCGAGGGCAAGGCAGCGCCGCCCTTCATGACCGCCTCCAAGACCGCCGCCGACGCGGTGTGGCAGAGTCACCAGAATGCCAACTCCACCGCCGCGGCCTCGCCGAAGATGATCAAGACCCCCGCCAAGCCGGCCAAGGCCGCGAAAACCAAGACCTTCGCGACCCTGCCGGACTTCGTGGAGCCGCAACTCTGCAAGTCGCTGGAAAAGCCGCCGCAGGGGCCGGGCTGGGCCCATGAGATCAAGTTCGACGGCTACCGGATGCAACTGCGCACGGAGGGCGGCAAGGCGACCTTGAAGACCCGCAAGGGTCTCGATTGGTCGGCCAAGTTCAAGGCGATCGTGAAGGCCGGCGCGGGCCTCGCAGACAGCATCATCGATGGCGTGGTGGTGGCGCTAGACCATACCGGCGCGCCGGACTTCGCGGCCCTGCAGGCGGCGATCTCTGCGGAGAAGACCGATGACCTGATCTTCTTCGTCTTCGATCTGCTGTTCGTGGACGGCGAGGACCTGCGGGCCCTACCGCTATCGCAGCGCAAGGAACGGCTGAACGGCTTGCTGACCAAGCCGCCGGCCAATGTCCGCTATGTCGACCACTTCATCACCGCGGGCGACGCGGTG
>NZ_JANPJP010000176.1:0-9308 GCF_031425575.1 Phenylobacterium sp. | reverse complement strand
CGCTGGTCGAGGGCTTTTTCTTCAGGCCCGGGACGTCGCGGACGTCGTAGAAGATGTCCATCGCACGATTGACCAGGATCTTCTGGATGCCCGGGAAATGGACGTCGACGATGGCCTGCATCGTCTCGCGATCCGGGAACTTGATATAGTGGAAGAAACAGCGGCGCAGGAACGCGTCCGGTAGCTCCTTCTCGTTGTTCGACGTGATGACGACGATCGGGCGCTCGGCTGCGGTGATCGTCTCTTTCGTCTCGTAGACATGGAACGCCATGCGATCGAGTTCGAGCAGGAGGTCGTTCGGGAATTCGATGTCGGCCTTGTCGATCTCGTCGATCAGCAGGACGGGGCGCTTGTCGGCGGTGAACGCCTCCCAGAGCTTGCCCTTCTTGATGTAGTTCTTCACGTCCTTGACGCGCTCGTCGCCGAGCTGGCTGTCACGCAGGCGGGTGACGGCGTCGTATTCGTACAGACCCTGGTGCGCCTTGGTGGTGGACTTGATGTGCCAGGTGATCATCTCGGCGCCCAGCGCCTTGGCGATTTCAAAGGCCAGGACGGTCTTGCCGGTGCCCGGCTCGCCCTTGATCAGCAGCGGACGCTCAAGCGCAATGGCGGCGTTGACGGCCACCTTGAGGTCTTCGGTGGCGACGTAATTGTCGGTGCCTTCAAAACGCTGACGCTCGCTCATAATAGGGCTCTCCAGGGGCGGGCGTAAAAAGACGCTCGCGCTCGAACAAATGTTTCAACCTGGGCCCAACCTAAAGGCACAGCCGCGACATTCAAGCGGCTTGAACGTCGCGCCAGGCCTAAGTTGAGGAACGCCTAGTCTTCACGCCGCGTCACCGAAACCGGATCAGACGCCGGGAAGCTCTGCTTCAGACCCTCGTCGAGCCGCTTGTCGAGCTCGGCGTCGCTCTCCCCGGCGTGCACGACGAACGGGCCCTCGACATCGTCCGGGCCTGGCTCGTCGTCATTGTCGGCCAGCAGCTCGTCGTCGTCGTCCTCGGGCGCATGGGTGACATCGAGCACCTCGGGCAGTTCCTCGAAGGTGCGCATCTCTCCGACCTGCTCGCGGTCGTCCAGAACCGTTTCGTCCAGGGCCTCGGCCTGGTCCTGGCTATCGGCTTGATTTTCGAACTCGCCGGGCATGGTGAACTCCTGGATGCGAGGTCCGCGGAACCGCGGGCCGGTTAGGAGGTAACCCACGGCCCGCCAGCCTGTTCCTCGGTCGCGCTCACCAGGGAATGGGCGTTCCGTCCCAGGCGAAGAAGCCGCCGTTATCCTCGGGCTTCAGCCTGTCCAGGACCTCCAGCAGGTTCTGCGCCGAGCGCTGCGGGGAGGAGAGGCGCTCCGGGGCCACGCCGGCCTGGAAAGGCGCGCTGAGATTGGTGTCGACCGTTCCGGGGTGCAGGGCGACGCACAGGCCAAGCGGCCGGGTGCGCCGGTGCTCGATCGCCAAGGTGTGGATCAGCATGTTGAGGGCGGCCTTGGAGGCGCGATAGCCGTACCAGCCGCCCAGACGGTTGTCGCCGATGCTGCCCACCCGGGCGGAGAGCGCGGCGAAGACGCTCGGGGTGTCGCGGGGCGTAAGGGGCAGGAAGTGCTTGGCGGCCAGAGCCGGCCCCGCCGCGTTGGTGGCGAACAGCGCGGTGAGGGCTGCGAGGTCGAGCGAACGCATGGTCTTCTCCGGCGCCAGGCCGGGGCCATGAAGCTGCCCGGTGGCCACCAGGATGTGTCGGGGAACGCCCAGGCTGGCCGCGTGCGCCGCCGCGCGGACCAGGCTGTCTTCGTCCAGGATGTCAGCGGCGATCCACGCCTGGCGAGGGGTGTCGAGCCAGCCCACGGGCCGCCGCCGCGAGACCGACAGGACGAGATCATGGGCGGGGCTGTCGCTCAGGCGCTGGGCGAGCGCGTGGCCGATCCCGCCGGAGCCGCCGATGACGATCGCCAGCCTGGAGGCCATCTCAGCCCCTCAGCACGGCGGCCCCGGCGACCAGGCCGACCACGGCCCCGGCGGTCAGCAGGATCCGCAGGGACGGGTACCACGACGGCAGGCCCGGGCTACGAAGATCCCACACCAGATGCACGGACAGGGCGGCGGCCAAGCCCGCCAGTTTGGCGGTCTGCGCCGACGGCGGAAGCATCAACAGGGCGAGGCCCACGAGGGTTGGGATCATGGCCAGGGTGACGACGACGCCTCGGGGCCGGTCTTCGATGACCGCCATGCCCCATCGCGCGCCGCCGAGGAAGGACAGGATGAGGCCGCCGTAGAGCGCCAGGGCGGTCGCCGCCAGTCCTGAGCGTTCCGGGGCGAGATGGCCGATTAGCGGGGGCGCCAGGAAGGGCGCAAGACCCAACACCCCGTAGATCAACACGAGGGATGGGACCGCGGCGCGCGGCCGGCTGTTGTCGGGCCGCGCCTTCATGGCGCCAGGAACTCCGCCAGGGCTCCGGCGACCTCGTCCATGACCGCCTTCCACTGCCGGAAGCCCGGCGGCAGGAAGACCCGCATCTGAGGATACCAGGGATAGTGGTCAGTCCCGACCCTCGGCCAGGCCCCCGGTGTGGAGATCAGCCAGCAGGGCGCGCCGCAGGCCGCGGCGATATTGGAGGTGGCGTTGGCGAATCCCACCGTCAGGTCCAGGGCGCAGGTGAGGGCGGCGAGATCGTCGAGATCCTGCTTCAGGTCGATGCCGGGCGGCGTCCAGATTTCGACTCCCAGGTCGCGGCGCGCGTGCTCGATCTCTTCGCTGCAGTCGCCGTACTGCAGGTTGACGAAACAGACGCCGGGGGTGCGGAGAATGGGCGCCCACCGCTCGAAGGGGGAGAAGAAGCGGTGGCGGCCGGCGCTGACGATGGCGCTCTTCCACAGCAGGCCGACCTTCCTGCCGGCGGGCGCGGTCTTCAGAACCTCGCGCCAGTGGGCCACCCGGTCCGGATCGGCTAGCAGGAACCGCTCGCGCTGGGGGAAGTCGGCCACCGACCGGCGGAACTGGCGCAGCAGCGAGCCCATGGGGACCGACAGGTCCACGCTTTCAAGGCGACCCGCCATGAACGGAACTGTCCGCATGGCGCGGCCTTCGTGGTTGAAGGTGGCGTGGGGCCCGACCTCGGCGTTGGGGAAGGCGCGCTGGAACAGGGGGATCAGGCGGGGCTCGACGGCCAGGGTCAGCCGCCCCTCAGGGCCCAGGGCCTCCACCACATCGGGCAGCAGATTGGCGAACAGGATTTCATCGCCCAGGCCCTGCTCGCCGATCACCAGCAGCGACTTGCCGGCCAGATCGTCCCCGGGCCTCCAGGAGGGGCGGTCGGTGATAAACTGCGTCGAATCGGCGAACTGGGGGTGCAGGCGCGCCTCGTAGTCGTCCCAGCCCTCGCCGATCCGGCCGAGGTTGATGAGGATGGTGGAGCGCGAGAGGCGCATCATCTGGCGCTCGGATTCCAGCGTCGTCTGGCGCAGCGCGGTCTCGCAGTCCACCAGGGATGCAGCGATGTCGCCGATCGCCATCCGCATGTTGCCGCGGTTGTAGCGGGCCTTTGCGAAGCTCGCGTCCTGACGCAGGGCCTCATCGAAGAAGACCAGGGCGTTCTCCGGATCGCCCTGCTCGGACATCACGGTGCCCAGGGTGTTCCAGACAATGGGATGGGCGGGGTCCTTGGTCAGGGCGCCCTTGAGCACCTCGATCGCCTCCTCGAACCGGCCCAGGCTGCGCAGGGCGCAGGCCAGGTTGTTAGCCCCCTCGGGGTGGTCGGGGAAGCGGGCCAGGAAGTGCCGGAACAACTGCTCGGCCACCGTGAGCTGGCCCAGACGGTAGGCCAGGCGGCCCAGGTTGTTGGCCAGTTCGGCATGGTCGGGGAGGAGGGCGAGCGCCGCCTCGTAGCAGGTGATGGAGCCCTTGAAGTCGCCGGCCATCTCGCGCGCGATCGCCAGCATGTACCAGGCGAAACCACTGCGCTCGTCTTGCTCCAGCGCCTTGAGCGCCCATTCCGCGCCGCGCACATGGTTCTGCTTGCGCAGGGCGTTGACGGCGTTCTGCAGCAGGGGCTGGATCGCCAGGGTCTTCAGTTCGCCGATGGCGGCGTTCAACTTGTTCAGCGCGGTGCGGTCGCCGCCCGTCCCCATGGCCTCGGCCGCCATCCGGACAGGTGTCGGCGCAGCCCGCGATTCCAGCGCCAGGGGCGAGGTGGCGGTAGGCTTGGCCGAACGCGGCATGAACCGGGGTCCTCGTGAGTCGTCTGAGTGCGTATGTCGCCAATACAGGTCGTCATGGTTAACCTGGAGCTAACCACGGGGCGGCTCGAGACGTCCGGCGCTTACGCCGCAGGTCGTCGCAAGGCGTCGTTAACTAGCGTGCGGTTATGCGTCGTATGTACCGGAATGAAGCTTTCGCCGGGACAGGCCAGGTCAGGAATTCGCGCCCTCTCGGCGCAGGTTTTTTTTAGGGGAAATGGGTCGTGCCGCTGAAATTGTCGCTGAAGCCCGGCGAGAAATTCGTGCTGAACGGCGCAGTCGTCCAGAACGGCGACCGTCGTGGCGTCCTGATCCTCCAGAACAAGGCCTCAGTCCTTCGCGAGAAGGACATCATGCAGCAAGAAGAGGTCAACACACCGGCACGCCGGATCTACTTCCCGGTGATGATGATGTACCTCGATGAGACCGGCGCCCCCCGCTACTACGACGAGTTCGTTCACCGCTTGACCGAATTCATGGGCGTGATCCGGAACCCCGCCGTGCTCTCGGAGTGCGTGGCGATCTCAAAGCACTGCATGGAAAAGGAATACTACAAGGCGCTGATGCTCTGCCGGAAGCTCATCGAGTACGAAGATCAGAGGTTGGGGACGAATGTCGCTTCGAGCGTACCAGCAGACCGCGGCTAGGGCCGAGACCTCCCGCGAGACCGAGTATCGTCTCTTCGGCCAGGTGACGCGCGCCCTCATGGAGGCGGCCAAGCTCGATCCCTCGGATCTGAGCGGCCGCGCTGACGCGCTCGATTGGAACCGCCGCATGTGGTCGGCCTTCGCCACGGACTGCGGCGCCCCGGAAAACGCCCTGCCGGAATCCCTTCGCGCCTCGATCATCTCGCTGGCCATCTGGGTCGGCAAACACACCAGCTTGGCGATCCGCGGCCAGGAAGACATCCAGGACCTGATCGACATCAATCGAATGATCATGCAGGGCCTAAGCGGCGGCGCGGCCGAGGCCGTCTGAGCCCCGCGGGCGAATCGACCCGAATCAACCCGTTTCTGGGCGCTGGCCGGCCATGAGGCCTCCCGCGGGCCGCTTTCAGCGAAGCGTTGCATTAAATCTTCGGCGTGCGCTCTAAGGTCGCGGGGCGGTTCCCGAGCGGCTTCGACGCCGTGGAGGCTCCCAACTTGACAGGGCGACCGCCGGCGCCTGGCGGCAAGCCCAGGCAGCATCGCTGGGCCTGGCCGCGCGTGGCCCGCCGGCGGGTCGGGGGCAGGGCGGCGGCGTCCCGGCGCGCCGCCGCAACCCCAAGCGCCGCAACGGATGCAGATTGTGTCGGCCGCATGGCGGGGAACTAGCGTCAGCGCCAGGATCGCCTTGGAGAAGCCGCCGCCGCGAGGGGCTAAGGCCCCCTGGCGGCGAGTCGTTTCTCTGTCCGCTGAAGACCAGCGGGGACCGTGCACCTGCGCCCTGGGCTCTAATCTGTCCCAACACTTCGGGCCCCTATGGATAACGGCGTCTGGCCCCAAGAATCATCGTAACACCTTGGTAAGTGTTTCTGTTGTGGGTGGGGTCGGGGAAACGCGTCCAGGTAGTATCGCGCTCTCCATACCTACTGCGTTTCGATCGACCTGAACCCGCGCTCAAAATTCTCGACTAGGAAGCTCATATGGCGATTTCCAGCCTCTCGGCGGCTCAGATCGGCGCCCTCTCGGTCACGGTTATTCAGAGCCTCTCCCAGACGGAGATCCAGTCGCTCAGCGCGACCCAGGTCGGGGCGATCAACACCACCGGGATCGCGGCGCTGGACACCACCCAGGTCGGAGCGCTCTCAGCCACCCAGGTGAAGGGGCTCTCCGCCACCCAGATCCCGCACTTCGACACAACCATCGTCTTCGACACCGCGCAGCTCCAGGTCTTCAGCGCCCCCCAGGTCAAGGCGCTCACCTCCACCCAGCTCGGCGCTCTCGACACCTCCCACATCGCGGTTCTCAGCGCGACGCAGATCGGCGCGCTCTCGGCCACCAACCTCTCGGGCCTCGACGACACCCAGGCCAGCGCGCTGACCGCCACCCAGATCAAGGGGGTGACCACCACCCAGCTGGCGGGCCTGTCCACCACGGACATCGGCGAGCTCGACGCCACCCAGGTCGGCGCCCTGTCGGCCGGCCAGGTCGCGGCGCTTTCCGCCACCAACATCTCCGCCCTGGACAGCACCCAGATCGGCGCGCTGTCCACCACCCAGGTGAAGGGGCTCACCAGCACTCAGCTCAGGGGCCTCAGCACCACCGATATCGGTGAGCTTTCCAGCACCCAGATCGGCGCTCTGACGACGGCCCAGGTCGGGGTTCTGGCCACCACCCAGGTCAGCGCCCTGGACTCGACCCAGGTCGGAGCCCTGAGCTCGACTCAGGTCGGCGCCCTCAGCGCCGCCAGCCTCTCAGCCCTCGACGCCACAAATACGGGTTCGCTCACCACGACCCAGGTCGGCGGCTTGACCACCACCCAGCTCAAGACCCTGTCGACCACTGACTTCGGCGAGCTGACGTCCACCCAGATCGGCGCCCTGTCGGCTGCGCAACTGGGCTCCCTGTCGGCGACGGCCATTTCGGGCCTGGACGCCACCCAGACAGCCGCGCTCACCACCACTCAGCTCGGGGGGCTCACCACCACCCAGCTCAAGTCGTTCAGCGCGACCGATGTCAGCGAACTGACCACCACCCAGGTCGGCGCCCTTTCCAGCAGCCAAATCGGCGCCCTGACGGCGACCGCGATCTCCGCCCTCGACGGGACCCAGGTCGCCGCGCTGTCGACGACCCAGGTCAAGGGTCTGACCACGGGCCAGCTCGCGGGCCTTAGCACCACTGACATCGCCGAGTTCGCCGACACCCAGATTGGGGCCCTGACTCCAAGCCAGCTTGGCGCCCTGACGGCCACCAACATCTCGGCCCTCGACGCCACCCAGGTGGCGGCGATCAGCACCACCCAGATCAAGGCGCTCTCGGCGACCCAGGTCCGGGCGCTGGACACCACCGACGTCGCCGAACTGTCGTCGACCCAGGTCGCGGCGATGTCGGCGGCCCAGATCGGGGCCCTGTCCTCCACCAGCCTCGGCAGCCTGGACACCACCCAGCTCGGCGCCCTGACGGCGGCCCAGATCGGGGCCCTGTCCAACACCAGCCTTTCGGGGCTGGACGCCACTCAGATCGGCGGCCTCACCACCACCCAGGTGGGCGGCCTGACCACCAGCCAGCTCAAGTCCCTGAGCACCACCGACTTCGGCGAGCTCACCTCCACCCAGATCGGCGCCCTGAGCGCCAACCAGCTCGGAGCCCTCTCGGCCACCAACATCTCGGCCCTGGACGCCACCCAGACGGCGGCCCTCTCCACCACCCAGGTGAAGGGTCTGGCCACGACTCAGCTTTCGGCGCTGAGCGCCACCGACATCGGCGAGTTCACCGCCACCCAGATCGGGGCGCTGTCCAACGCCCAGATCGCGTCCCTGACGGCCACCAATATCTCGGCTCTCGACGCCACCCAGACGGCCGCGCTCTCCACCACCCAGGTCAAGGCGTTGTCGGTCAGCCAGCTGCGGGGCCTCGACGCCACCGACGTCGCTGAGCTCGCCGACACCCAGATCGCGGCCATGGCCACGACCCAGATCGCAGCCCTGAGCTCCACCAACATCGGTGCGCTGGACGCCACCCAGCTGGGCGCGCTCACCGCCGCCCAGATCGGCGCCCTGTCGTCCACCAGCCTCTCCACCCTGGACGCCACACAGACGGGTTCGCTGACCACCACCCAGGTCGGCGGTTTGACCACCACCCAGCTCAAGACCCTGTCGACCACCGACTTTGGCGAACTGACCTCGACCCAGATCGGCGCCCTGTCGGCCTCACAGATCGGGGCCCTTTCGGCCACCAATATCTCGTCGATGGACGCGACCCAGACGGCCGCCTTGACCACCACCCAGGTCAAGGGCCTGGCGGCCACCCAGCTCTCGGGACTCAACGCCACCGACATCGGCGAACTGACGACCACCCAGATCGGCGCGCTTGGCGGCACCCAGATCGCCGCGCTCTCGGCCACCAACATCTCGGCCCTGGACGCCAGTCAGGTCGCCGCGCTCTCCACCACCCAGGTGAAGTCCCTGACCACCGGCCAGCTCGCCGGCCTCTCCACCACGGACATCGGCGAGCTCGCCGACACCCAGATCGGGGCCTTGGCGACCGGCCAACTGGCCGCGCTGACGGCGACCAACCTCTCGGCCCTGAACGCTACCCAGGTGGCCGCGATCAGCACCACCCAGATCAAGGCGCTCACCTCCACCCAACTCAGGGCGCTCGACACCACTGATGTCAGCGAGCTGTCCTCGACCCAGGTCGCCGCCATGTCGGCGGCGCAGATCGGGGCCCTGTCCTCCACCAGCCTGGGCAGCCTGGACACCACCCAACTCGGCGCGCTCTCGGCGGCCCAGATCGGCGCCCTGTCGGCCACCAGCCTCTCGGGGCTGGACGCGACCCAGATCGGCGGCCTGACCACCACCCAGGTGGGCGGTCTGACCACGACCCAGGTGAAGGGTCTCTCCACCACCGATTTCGGGGAGTTGACCTCGACCCAACTGGGCGCGCTCTCGGCCGCCCAGGTCGGCGCCCTGACCACCACCAACATTTCCGGCCTGGACGCCACCCAGACCGCCGCGCTCTCCACGACCCAGGTCAAGGGCCTGGCGACCACCCAGATCTCCGCCCTGAGCGCCACCGATATCGGTGAGTTCACCGCCACCCAGATCGGGGCCCTGGCCGGCACGCAGTTGGCCGCCCTGACGGCGACCAACCTCTCCAACCTCGACGCCACCCAGGTCGGGGCGCTGTCCACGACCCAGATGAAGTCCCTGACCGCCGGCCAGCTCGCCGGTCTCAGCACCACCGACATCGCCGAGTTCGCCGACACCCAGATCGGGGCCCTGACTCCGAGCCAGCTCGGCGCCCTGACGGCCACCAACATCTCGGCCCTCGACGCCACCCAGGTGGCGGCGATCTCCGTGACCCAGGTTAAGGCGCTATCCACGACCCAGCTCAGGGCCCTGGACACCACCGATGTGGCCGAACTGTCCTCGACCCAG
>NZ_JANPJP010000175.1:0-1866 GCF_031425575.1 Phenylobacterium sp. | reverse complement strand
CGCCCGCGCCGAAATAAGCCTCTTTCGTCAGAGGTTTTAAGCGAACGGCCGTCCCTCACGGGGCGGCCGTTTTCTTTTGCCCGACGCGGCGGTGGTATTAGACCCTGACCGACTTGGCCAGGTTGCGGGGCTGGTCCACGTCCGCGCCTTTTTGCACGGCCACATAGTAGGCCAGCAACTGGATCGGCGGGGCGTAAACCAGGGGCGCGATGAACGGATCGCAGGCCGGCCCGACGATCACCTTCATGCCCGGCTGCGCGTGTTTGGCCCCTTCCGCGTCGGTGATCAGGATGATCGGCCCGCCGCGCGCGGCCACCTCGCTCATATTGGCCAGGGTCTTTTCCATCAGCGGGTCACTCGGCGCGATGACGATGGTAGGCGTCGCCTCGTCGATCAGGGCGATGGGGCCGTGCTTAAGCTCGCCGGCGGCGTACCCCTCGGCGTGGATGTAGCTGATCTCCTTGAGCTTAAGGGCGCCTTCCAGCGCCATCGGGAACATCGGCCCCCGGCCCAGGTAAAGGACGTCGCGCGCGCGGGCCAGTTCCGGCGCCAGCAAACGGATAGCCTCCTCGGCCAGGGTCGCCTCCGCCATGAGCCGCGGCGCTTCCAGCATCACCCGGACCAGCCGTTGCTCCTCAGCTGCATCGATACGGCCGCGCGCCCGGGCCGCAGCGACGGCCAGCGCGGCGAGCACGCTGACCTGGGCCGTGAACGCCTTGGTGGAGGCGACCCCGATCTCGACGCCGCAGTGGATCGGCCACACCACGTCGACCTCACGGGCCATAGTGGACCCTACCGCATTGACCACGGCGGCGCTCTTCATGCCTTTGGCCTGACAATAGCGTAACGCGGCCAGCGTGTCGGCGGTCTCTCCCGACTGCGACATGGCGATCACCAGAGATCCCGCCCGCAATGCCGGCTCGCGGTAGCGGAACTCGGAGGCCACTTCCACGTCCACCGGCAGGTCCGCCAGCTTTTCGATCAGATATTTGCCGAGCATGCCGGCGTAGTAGGCCGTGCCGCAGCCGACGATCTGGATCCGCTCAAGGGCGGCAAAGTCGACGCCGCCCGGGATGGCCGTGTGACCAGTCAGGGTGTCCACATAGGCTGCAATCGTGCGTTGGCAGCCTTCGGGTTGGTCATGGATCTCCTTCTCCATGAAGTGCCGATAGTTGCCCTTTTCCATCAGCGTTGCGGACTGGGGCACAGTCTGGACGGCGCGCTGCGCGGGACGACCCTCCGCGTCGAACACGCGGGCCGTCGTGTGGTCGATGACGACGAAATCGCCGTCCTCCAGATAGGCGATCCGGTTGGTGAAGGGCCCGACCGCCAAGGCGTCTGAGCCTAAGAACATCTCGCCGTCGCCATAGCCTAAAACCAGCGGGGGACCCCGGCGTGCGCCCATCAGCAGGGCCTCTTCGCCATCCACCATCACCACCAGAGCAAATGCGCCGCGAACCTGATCCAAAGTGGCCTTCAGGGCGTCGGTGGGCGCCTTGGTGGCCAGTTCGCTGTCCAGAAGCTGCGCCACCACCTCGGTGTCGGTGTCGGTGGTGAAGGTCCGGCCCTGGGCCTGCAAGGCGGCTTTCAGCTCGGCAAAGTTCTCGATGATGCCGTTGTGGACCAGCGTCACGCGACCGGCGCGGTGCGGATGGGCATTGCCCTCGGTGGGCGGGCCATGCGTGGCCCAGCGGGTGTGGCCAATGCCTACGGTTGCGGTGAGTGGCTCGGCCGCCAGCACCTCCTCCAGGTTCTTGAGCTTGCCGGCCGCACGGCGGCGCTCGACGCCCCGGGACGTAAACCCGGCGATCCCGGCGGAGTCATAGCCCCGATATTCCAGCCGCTTCAGGCTCTCGATCAGCCGCG
>NZ_JANPJP010000174.1:0-7169 GCF_031425575.1 Phenylobacterium sp. | reverse complement strand
GGCGATCTTCAGGACCTTGCGGACTTTTTCCAGCGGCATGGCCAGTTTCTCGGCCAGTTCCTCCGGCGTCGGCTCGCGGCCGATCTCGTGCAGCATCTGGCGGCTGGTGCGGACGATCTTGTTGATCGTCTCGATCATGTGCACAGGGATGCGGATCGTCCGGGCCTGGTCGGCGATGGAGCGGGTGATCGCCTGACGGATCCACCAGGTGGCGTAGGTGGAGAACTTGTAGCCCCGGCGGTACTCGAACTTATCGACCGCCTTCATCAGGCCGATATTGCCTTCCTGAATGAGATCCAGGAATTGCAGGCCGCGGTTGGTGTATTTCTTGGCGATGGAGATCACCAGGCGCAGGTTGGCCTCGACCATTTCCTTCTTGGCCTGACGGGCCTCCCGCTCGCCCTTCTGCACGGTCTGGACGATGCGGCGATAGTCGTCGATCGGCACGCCGGTCTCGGTGGCCAGCGCGGCGATCTCATGACGGATGTCGCCGATCTGGCTGGCGTCGTTCTCGACGAACTTGGTCCAGCGCACGCCCAGCGGCTTGACCTGATCGCCCCAGGCGGGGTTCAGCTCGGAGCCGAAATAGGCCTTCAGGAACTCGTTGCGGCTGATGCCGTAGCTGTCGGCCAGGCGCAGCAGGCGGCCTTCCAGACCCATCAGACGCTTGTTGATCGCGTAGAGCTGCTCGACCAGCGCCTCGATGCGGTTGTTGTTCAGCTTCAGGGTCTTCAGGTGCAGAACGATCGCCAGGCTGGCGGTCTCATAGGCCTTGCGGTCGGCGTCGGAGAGGTCCTCGCCCTTCAGACGCTTGCCGACAAGTTTTTCCTGCAGGGCGCGGAAGGCGTCGAATTCCGAGGCGATGGCGTCCAGGGTCGCCATGACCCCTTCGCGCAGTTCGCCTTCCATGGCGCTGATCGTGGGACCGGCGCCATCGTCGAAGTCGTCGTCGTCGTCGCTCTCGCCCTTGGCCACGGCCTCGCCGTCGGCGGTGACCTCAGCCTCGGCCTCCTCGGCCTCTTCTTCTTCAGGGGGGGCGTTGGCCAGGGCCTCGGCGGCGGCGGCGGCGTTGATGCCGTTATAGGTCAGGTCGAGGTCGATGACCTCGCGCAGCAGGATGCGACCGGTGCCCAGCTCCTCGCGCCAGACCATGATGGCTTCAAAGGTGAGCGCGCTTTCGCACAGGCCGCGGATCATGGTGTCGCGGCCGGCTTCGATCCGCTTGGCGATGGCGATTTCGCCCTCGCGCGACAGCAGCTCCACCGAGCCCATCTCGCGCAGATACATGCGCACGGGGTCATCGGTGCGGTCGTAGGCGGCTTCCTTGGGGGTCTCGACGACCGCGGTCTCCTCGCGGACCGCGACCTCGCCGCCCTCGGCGTCTTCCTCGGCCTCGACCACGTTGACGCCCATCTCCGACAGCATGGCGAGCGTGTCTTCGATGGCCTCGGAGGTGACTTCCTCGCTTGGCAGCACCTTGTTCAGCTCGTCCATGGTGACGTAGCCGCGGGCCTTGGCCTGCTTGATGAACTTCTTGACGCCGGCATCGGTCAGGTCGAGCAGGGGCCCGTCGCCGCCAGTGGTTTCAGTCGGTTCAGCTTCAGCCGTGGTCGTGCTCATCTAGGTCTCCGATTCAGCCACAAACCCCCTGCAAGGGTCGGGCCGAAGATGGTGAATGGCGGTCAAAACTGGATCGCACCTGAATACGACCCGTCATCCGCCCTAATCGTTCCATTCTCTGATCGCGCGTTTCAGTGCGTCGCGTTCACCCTTCAGGCGCTCGAGGACCTCCATATCGGGACGACCGCGAAGGTTGCCCTTGGCGGATCCGATAGCCTCGTCGAGCGCCGCCAGCCTGGAAAGGCGGGCGAAGGCCTGCGACCACTGGGATCTAGCGGCTTCGAGGGAGACATCCGATTTCATGAAGGGCGCGCCCGCTTGCGATGCGGCCCGGTCGATGTCTGTCAGTAGCGCGTTAAACCCGCAGGATGCGAGATGGCGTGTCAGGGTGGCGGAGTCAAGATGTTCGGCGTCCAGACGCAGGCGGATGATTTCCTTCGCCAATTGCGAAAGGACCGGATCGCCGAACCCCTGGGCCGTGAAGGCCTCCTCCAGATGGTCGTCCAGAATCGCTGGATCATTGATGGCGTATTGGGCGAGGGCCGCGAGGATCGGATCCAGCCGAGAGCTTTGCGCCACCATGGTTCGCGTCTCGGCCAGGGCCGATTGCGGACGTAACATTTCGTCCTCGGGCTTCCAGAACTTGCCGCGCGTATAGGGTCGCCTGGCCTGCTGCGGCTGGAACGCCGGCTGCGGCTGGCGTCCGAAGGCCGCGTCGAACCGCCGCAGCAGTTCCTCCCGATAGGCCTGCTGCAGGTCCTTGTCGGCGATGGCGGCCGCGATCTGCCGCAGACGCCCCTTGAAGCCGGCCTTGCGCTCCGGCGTGTCCAGGTTCTCCAGGTCGCGCTCGCGGGCGAACAGAGCGTCGACGAAGGGAATGGTGTCCGCCAGTTGCCCGCGCAGGGCGGCGGGCCCCTGTTCGCGCAGCACCTCATCCGGGTCCTTGCCGCCCTGCACCACCGCGAACTGGAAGCTCTTACCGGGCTTGAGGATCGGCAGGGCCCGGTCGATGGCCCGGCTGACCGCCTGGACGCCCGCTCGGTCGCCATCGAAGCAAAGCGTGGGCTCGGCGTGGTGGCGCCACAGCAGTTCCATCTGCTCTTCGGTCAGGGCCGTGCCCATGGGCGCCACGGCGGCGACGCCCGCGCGCTGGCAGGCGATGGCGTCCATATAGCCTTCCACCACCGCCAGGGTCGGGGTCTCGCCCGAGGGCGCGGCGGCAAGGATCTTGCGGCTCTCGGCGAGGCCGTAGAGCACGTTCCCCTTGTGGAAAAGCGAGGTCTCCGGCCCGTTCAGGTACTTGGCGCGGGCCTGCGGATCCATCGCCCGGCCGCCGAAGGAGACCACCCGGCCCCGCGCTTCGGTGATGGGAAAGATGATGCGGTCGCGGAAACGGTCATAGGGCGCACCGCCATCCTCGGGCGCGATCAGCATGCCGGTTTCCACCAGTTCGCCCGGATGAGCGCCCTTGGCGATCAGGTAATCCTTCAGGGCCGTGCGGCCGCCGGGGGAAAAGCCCAGACGGAAGCGGGCCCATTCGCTCTCGGGCAGCCCCCGGCGCTCCAGGTAGTCGCGCGCCGCCTTGCCCACCGGCCGGCGAAGCTCGGCCTCGAACCATTGGGTCGCCAGCTCCAGCCAGTCCGACAAGCTCTGGCGGACCTTTTCCTGCTCAGCGGCGCGCGGATCGACGGCGGGCAGCGGCACGCCCGCCTCGGCGGCCAGCCGCTCGACGGCCTCCACAAAGGTCAGCCGCTCGGTCTCCTGCAGGAAACTGATCAGGTCGCCGGTCTTGCCGGACGAGAAGTCGAAGAACTGCCCCTTGTCGTCGTTCACGTAGAAGGAGGGCGTCTTCTCCTTGGTGAAGGGCGACAGGCCGACATACTCACGCCCCTGCTTCCGCAGCTTCACCGTCTTGCCGATGACATCGGACGGGCGAAGGCGGGACTTGATCTCGTCGAGGAAGCGTTCGTCGAAGCGCACGCGCCATCATACGAGGCCGGCGACCAAACCGACAGTCTGTCTCAGCCGACGTGCCCCAGCTTGTCGGGATTGCGGACCATGTAGATGCCCGCCAGCTTACCGCCCTCCCCTGGCTGGAAGGCGACGGTCATCGGGCCGTCCTCGCGGACCATGATCAGGCCGGGATAGCCGTTGATCCGCACCGACAGGAAGCTGAGCGGCTGACCGTCGCCGCCGCGCCAGGCCAGGCCTTCCATCAGGCGCACGATATCCTCGCGGCCGATCAGGGGGCGTAAAGCCGCCTTCCGCTTGCCGCCGCCGTCGGTGACCATGACCGCGTCCTGCGCCAGCATCGCCGACAGGGCGGTCATGTCGCCCTGGGCCGCGGCCATCATGAAAGCGGCCGCCAGTTTGGCGGCGTCCTCCTGGCTGACGGTGAAGCGGGGCCGGGCTTCCTTGACATGCGCCCTGGCGCGGGCGGCGAGCTGACGGACCGCGGGCTCGGTCTTGCCCAGCGTCTCGGCGACCTCCGCGTAGTCCTCCTCGAAGACGTCGTGCAGCAGGAAGACCGCGCGCTCCAGGGGCGACAATCGTTCCAGGGCCAGGAGGAAGGCCACCGACACATCCTCCGCCCGCTCCACCGGGTCGATCGTCAGGTCCTCGATCAGCGGTTCGGGCAGCCAGGGGCCGCGATAGGCGTCGCGCTGGCTCTTGGCCGCCCGCAGGCGGTCGATGCAGAGGCGGGTGGTGGTGCGCACCAGCCAGGCGGCGGGGTCAGCGACCTCATCCCCAGCCCGCCGCCAGCGGAGCCAGGCGTCCTGGACGGCGTCCTGCGCCTCCGCCACCGAGCCCAGCATGCGGTAGGCCAGGCGGGTGAGCCGGGGGCGCTGGGCTTCGAAGGCTTCGGTGTCCGTCATCAGGCCGCCAGGAGATGCAAAACCGGCGTGGCCTCGCCCGCTACCGTGACGCGGGAGCAGGCGCGGCCGTAGCCGAGGGCGTACTTCAGGGTGGGATACATCCGCGCCGTCGTCAGGGCGAGCCCGATGGCCACGAGCCCTGCCTCGCCCCAGCGCTGTAGGATCTCGTCTCGCAGCGGATCGGCGGCTTCCATGTCGCGGACGAGACTTGCCTTGGCGAAGCGCCAGGCCAGGGCGGCGGTCTCGCCCATGGCCGCTTCGTCGCCCGCCAATATGGCGCGCAGGATGGCGGGCTTGACGCCTCCGGCGGCGGCCATGTCCACGGAGATCTGGGTGCAGGGGCCACAGTCCTCCGACAGGGTCCCCACAATGCCGGCGGCGGCCAGGGCCTCGGGCGGCGCGGCCTTGCGGTCCACCATCTGGCTGACGAGACCGAACTTCAGGAAGCTGATGGGCGAGGCGCGCAGGACGAACCGCATGTAGGCGGCGTCATAGCCCCAGGTGCGTTCCATCTTGTCGATCTGGCTCTTCAGCAGGGCGCGAAGCATTCAAGTCTCCTCAGGCTTGCGGATGATGGCGATCCCGGCGGCCGCCAGGGTCGGCAGGAACACCCCGGGGAAGTCGCGGATCAGATCGGCCAGGGGGCTGGCCGAGCAGCTGGCGTCGAACAGGTGGACGGCGCTGTGCAGGGTCAGGAAGGCCGCGCCGGCGACCAGGGCCGGCCAGCCCTGGACGGGCCGCCAGGCGAACCAGGCCAGGCCCATCGCCGTCACCAGATAGGCCGCCCCGATGTCGCGGACGAAGTGCGGATTGAAGGCGCCGGTGCTGGGCACGCCCGGCACGGCGTCATACCAGGCGAGCGGCGACCCCAGCATGAAGAGCGCGTTGGCGCCCAGAACCACGGCCAGACACCCGGCGATGATGCGTGTCATCGAAACCCTCCCGATCAACACCCCAAGGACGGGCGAGACCGATCGGCTGTGACATCACCTCAGGCGATTTTCGCGATCCAGGCCGGAAGGTCCTCGATGGAGGCCAGCTCGACGAAGCGGTCATCGCCGGTGGGCGCGTCGGCCAGCTCATGCGCCCAGGTCAGGGGATAGGGCACGTGGGCGGCGTAGGCGCCCGCCTCCAGGGCCGGCAGGATGTCTGAGCGCATGGAGTTACCGCACATGACCGCCTCGGCCGCGCCGGTGCCGTGGCGGGCGAAGACACGGGCATAGGTGCCGGCGTCTTTCTCGCTGACGATCTCCACGGCGGCGAACAGGTCGCCCAGGCCGGAGGCGGCCAGCTTCTGCTCCTGATGCAGCAGGTCGCCCTTGGTGATCAGCACCAGGCGGTAACGCTCCGACAGCTCGGCCAGGCAGCGCTCGACGCCCGGCAGGGGCTCCACCGGCTCGTTCAACATCTCGCGGCCGGCGGCCAGGATTTCGCGGATCACCGAGGACGGCGCCTCGCCCTCGCAGAGCTCCATGGCGGTCTCGATCATCGAGAGGGTGAAGCCCTTCACCCCATAGCCGTAGAGCCGCAGGTTACGCCGCTCCACCTCGGCCAGCCGCTGCTCGATCAGCTCCGGATCGGCCACACCCGCCAGCAGGGCGCTGAACCGGTCGTGGGTCAGGCGAAACAGGGTCTCGTTGTGCCAAAGCGTATCATCGGCATCGAGGCCGACGGTGGTGACGGCGGGGGTGGTGATTGACATGGCGCCTGATACCTCACCTGGGCGCGGGAGTGAAAGGCGGTCAGGTTTCAGGCGCCGCTCGCAGTTGTCTGCCTATCCGGCGGGCGCCTCCGGGCTGCTGCGACCAGGGATGGCGAAGGTCGCACTTTCGCAACCAATTTCCGCTGACCTGATCGCTGTTCATTTATCGATTCCTCCCCCGGGGCGTTTTCATGGCAGTGGCTGGAATTTCCGGCTGGATCGGACGGCGGCTTCGCGGCCTGAGCCGCAGGCTTGGCCACCATGCGGTGGCCGCCGCCGAGGCTGACGCCGCCACCGCGCGGGACCGCTTGCGCGAAGCCATCGACCTGTTGCCCGAGGGCGTCGTCTTCCTGGACGCCGAAGGCCGCTACATCCTCTGGAACAAGCGCTATGCGGAGATGTACCACCGCTCCGCCGATCTGTTCCGGGCCGGCGCGAAGCTGTCGGACACCCTGAAGACCGGCGTGGCGCGCGGCGATTATCCCGACGCCGTCGGCCGCGAGGAAGAGTGGCTCGCCGCCCGCCTCGACAAGCTCACCTACCCGTCGGGCGAACGGCACGAGCAGAGGCTGGCCGATGGTCGCTGGCTGATGATCGAGGAGCGGCGGACCTCGGACGGCGGGGTCATCGGCCTGCGGGTCGATATCACCGCCATGAAGCGGCAGGCCGCGGCCCTGGAGGACGCCCTGCACCGGGCCGAGGCCGCCAGCCGCGCCAAGACCGAGTTTGTGGCCGATATGAGCCACGAACTGCGCACGCCGCTGAACGGCGTGCTCGGCCTGGGCAGGGCCCTGTCGGCCACTGACCTTACCGACGACCAGCGGGGGCTTCTGGCCGAGATGATGACCTCGGCCCAGGACCTGGACGGCCTGGTCAACGGGCTCCTCGACTATGGCGACCGGGCGCGCGCCGCCGACGCCGCCCCGCCAGGCGCCGTCGCGCCCTCCGATGCGCCGCCTCTCCGCGTGCTG
>NZ_JANPJP010000173.1:0-38056 GCF_031425575.1 Phenylobacterium sp. | reverse complement strand
AAGGCGAGCTACGGCGCCCTTCCCTAGCCGCTCGTCCCGGCGACGGCCGGGATCCTGGTCGGTGGTCACGGCCTCGAATAAACCCCTGAATTCGGGGGGTGTATCTGGGTCCCGGCCTTCGCCGGGACGAGCGGGGTTGCGGCGCCTAGGCCGCGAAAGCCGCGCCGGCCAGCTTGGCCAGTTCGCTCAGCACCCGCTCAGCCGCATTTAGTCGTTGCTCGGGGGTTTCCCATTCGCCGCGCACCACGACCTTGTTGTCGGGGCGGACCTTCCAGGCGACCTGGTTCTTGGCCACGAATTGCATGAGGCCCATGGGGTTGGGGAAGTCCTCGTTGCGGAAGGTGACCACGGCGCCCTTAGGCCCGACGTCGATCTTGGCGACATTGGCCTCGCGGCAGAGGCCCTTGATGGCCACCACCTTGAGCAGCTGGCCGGCTTCCGGCGGCAGGGGGCCGAAGCGGTCGATCATCTCGGCGGCCAGGGCCTCGCGATCGCCGGACTTCTCGGCGTCGGACAGGCGGCGATAGAGCGACAGGCGAACGTGCAGGTCGGGGACATAGTCCTCGGGGATCAGCACGGCGGCGCCGGTGTTGATCTGCGGCGACCAGCCCCGGTCGGCGGCGCCCTCGCCCTTGCCGGCCAGTTCCTTCAGGTCGTTGACCGCGTCCTCCAGCATCTGCTGGTACAGCTCGACGCCGATCTCGCGGATGTGGCCCGACTGTTCCTCGCCCAGCAGGTTGCCGCCGCCGCGCTGGTCCAGGTCGTGGCTGGCCAGCTGGAAGCCGGCGCCCAGGCTGTCCAGCGACTGCAGCACCTTCAGGCGGCGCTCGGCCGAGATGGTGATCTGCTTTTCGGCGGGCGTGGTCATGTAGGCGTAGGCCCGCGCCTTGGCCCGGCCGACCCGGCCGCGCAGCTGGTACAGCTGGGCCAGGCCGAACATGTCGGCGCGGTGGATGATCAGGGTGTTGGCGGTCGGGATATCCAGGCCGCTCTCGACGATCGTGGTCGACAGCAGCACATCGTACTGGCCCTCGTAGAAGGCGCTCATCACATCTTCCAGCTGGGTCGGCGCCATCTGGCCGTGACCGACGACGTAGCGGACCTCCGGCACCTGCTCGCGCAGGAACCGCTCCAACTCGGTCAGATCGGAGATGCGCGGGGCCACGTAATAGGCCTGGCCGCCACGGTACTTCTCGCGAAGCAGGGCCTCGCGGATGACGATGGGATCGAAGGGGGTGACGTAGGTGCGCACCGCCAGGCGATCCACCGGCGGGGTGGCGATGATCGACATTTCCCGGATGCCCGACAGCGACATCTGCAAGGTGCGCGGGATCGGCGTGGCGGTCAGAGTCAGCATGTGCACGTCGGCGCGAAGCTCCTTGAGCTTCTCCTTGTGCTTGACCCCGAAGTGCTGCTCCTCGTCGACGATCACCAGGCCGAGGTTCTTGAAGCCCACCTGCTTGGACAGCACGGCGTGGGTGCCGACGATGATCTCCACCTCGCCGTTCTTGAGCGCCTCGCGGGTCTCGGCGGCTTCCTTGGGCGGCACCAGGCGCGACAGACGGGTGACCTTGATGGGCCAGCCCTGGAAGCGTTCGGTGAAGGTCTTGTAGTGCTGGCGAGCCAGCAGGGTGGTGGGGGCGACGATGGCCACCTGCTGGCCGCTCATGGCCACCACGAAGGCGGCGCGCAGGGCCACCTCGGTCTTGCCGAAGCCGACGTCGCCGCAGATCAGGCGGTCCATCGGCTTGCCGGCGCTGAGATCTTCCAGAATGTCGCCGATGGCCGAGAGCTGGTCGTCGGTCTCCTCATAGGGGAAGCGGGCGCAGAACTCGTCGAACACCCCATGCGGCGGATCGACCGGATCGGTGGTGCGCGTGGCGCGGGCCGCGGCGATCTGGATCAGGCCGATGGCCATGTCGCGCAGGCGTTCCTTGGCCTTGGCCTTGCGCGCCTGCCAGGCCGCGCCGCCCAGGCGGTCCAGCTGGACGCCGTCGCCCTCAGAGCCATAGCGGGTCAGCAGGTCGATGTTCTCCACCGGCAGGTAGAGCTTGGCCTCGGCGCCATACTGCAGCTCCAGGCAGTCGTGCGGCGCGCCCTGGACCGACAGGGTCTTCAGGCCCTCATAGCGCCCGATGCCGTGGTCGATGTGGACCACGAGGTCGCCGGGGCTGAGCGACGAGGCCTCGGCCAGGAAGTTGGACGCCCGGCGCTTGCGGCGCGGCCGGGCCAGGCGGTCGCCGAGGATGTCGGTCTCGGAGATGACCGCGAGCGTTTCGGTCTCGAATCCAGACTCCAGCGGCAGGACGACCCGCTGCGGGAACTTGGGATTGGCGGCCTTGGCGGCGTCCCAATAGGGCGCCTGGGTGACGTTCGTCAGGCCATGGTCGGCCAGCATGACGCCGAGGCGCTCCGAAGAGCCCTCCGACCACGACGCGAACAGCACGCGTTTTCCCGACGCAGCTAAAGCTTGCGCGTGGGCGGCAGTGGCCTCGAACAGGTTCACCGAGTCCTGCTGGCGCTCGGCGATGAAGGTGCGGCCCTGGCGGGCGCCCATGTCCACCACCAGTTCGCCCTCGGCCTCCTGGAAGGCGGAGAACTGGCGGGTGGCGCGTTCGGCCAGGCGGGCGCGCCACTCCTCGACGGTGAGGTAAAGGCGGTCGGGCTCCAGCGGGTGGTAGTGGACCTTGCGGTCGGCCTGGGCGCGGGCGTCGTAGGCGTCGGCGATCATGGCCAGGCGCTCGTCGCGGGCCTGGCTGGCCAGGTGATCGACGCCGATCAGGACCGAACCCGGCAGGTAGTCGAACAGGGTGGCCATCGACGGGTAGAACAGGGGCAGCCAGTGCTCCATGCCCGCCCGCCGGCCGCCGCCGCTGACGGTCTCATAGAGCGGGTCGCCGCCGGGAGCGCCAAAGGCCTCCACATAGCCGCGGCGGAAGCGTGAGATGGAGTCCTTGTCCAGCAGGGCCTCGCTGACCGGCAGGAGGCTGACCTCCTTGAGCTGGCGCGTGGAGCGCTGGGTGTCGGGGTCGAAGCCGCGGATGGATTCCAGGGTGTCGCCGAACAGATCCAGGCGCACCGGCTCCTCGGCGTTGGGCGGGAAGACGTCGATGACGCCGCCCCGAATGGCGAACTCGCCGCGCTCGGAGACCGTGGAGGCCCGGGCATAGCCGTTGACCGCGAAGTAGCGCTCCAGGTCGGCGATCTCGACCACATTGCCGGTGCGCGCGGCATAGGCCGCGCCCTGGACCACGTCCTTGGGCGGCACGCGCTGCATGAGGGCGGGCGTGGTGGTGACCAGCAGGGTCGGCTTCTTGGCGTCCAGGCCGTAGGCGAGGCGCGCGAGCGTGGTCATCCGCTGGGCCGCGACGCCGGGCGACGGACCAGTGCGGTCATAGGGCAGGCAGTCCCAGGAGGGGAACTGCAGCACCTCGATACCCTGGGCGAAGAACCTGAAGGCGTCGATGAAGGCCGAGAGCCGCGAGCCGTCGCGGGCCACGAAGACCGACAGGCCGCCGCGGGCGCGGACGATGTCGGCCATCACCAGGGCGTCGAAGCCCTCGGGTGCGCCGATCAGGTCGAGGCGTCCAGGGTCGGTGGCGATGCGACGGTGGTCCGCCGCGCTGGGCGCGCGCGACCCGTCAGCCGCCATGCTCGTCGCCCCGGATCTCATGGACCTTGAACCGGAAAGCCTTGATCTGGTTCAGCAGCGAGCCGTCGAATTCCGCCGGAATGTCCGCCCGCTCCATGATCCACTCGTAGAGATCGTGGTCAGGCTGCTCGAGCAGCACCTCGAAGAGATCTAGGTCCTGCGGCGACAGCTCATGGGCATGGGTGTCCGCGAACGGCCCCAGAATGAGGTCCGCTTCCCTGAAGCCTCTGTGCCAAGCACGGAACTTCAGTTTTCGCAGGCGGGTATCGTCAATCGACATGTGGACGGGCCGATATAGGGCGGCCCGTCCCGCGACGCTAGTGCGCTGTCGTCAGTCACCGCCGTACCAGGAGAAAGACAGGTTCTTGAAGGGCGTGCCGCCGATCGACAGGCCGGTGCGCAGGACCGTCTCCTGGGTCCCTGGACCGCCGGCGCGGGCCCGCTTCAGGGCCGCCATGTCGATGGTCCCATCAAACTGGACCTGGCCGAGGGTGACGTCTGTCCCGGTGAACTGGAGGTTCCCGTCACCGATCTTGTAGCTGGTGGGCAGGACCCGGATGGTCTTGGCGTAGGTGGGCTGGCCCAGCTCGTTCTCGCCCTTCTGGGTGGTGACATCGACGAAGTCGAACATGATGGGGCCCCAGGGCCCGCCCTGCTCGCCGGCCTCCCACTTGTTGAAGTCGTCCTCGGGTCCGAAGGTGATGTTCTCCAGCCGGAAGTTACCCACCTTCACCTCGGTGTTGGGGATGTAGTAGCCAAACAGGTTCTCGCCCTTCACGTGGCTGAAGCCGGCCGGCGCGGGGGCCGGCGCCGCGGCCGGCGTCGGGGTCGGGGCTTCGACCGGCGGGACAAAGCCCGAGTCGGAGGTCGCCTTTTCGCCGCTGGCGCCCGATGGCTGGTTGCAACCGGCCAGCAAGGCGGCCACAGCGACGGCGGTCCACAGATTGCGCATGGATGTTTTTTCCCAAAGGTCGGCGGGAGATCATCATGGGCGGCGGCTTGCGTCCAGCTTCACGCTATGATCGCACCATGCGGCCCGAGATTCTGTTTCCCCTCTACGCCCCGGTGACCACGTTGAAGGGCGTGGGCTCGCGGGTGGCGCCCCTGCTGGAGAAGCTGGCCGGCCCCATCGTGCGCGACGTGCTGTTCCTGCCCCCCCACTCGCTGGTGCGCCGCCGTCCCGCCACGGTGAACACCGCTATCGAGGGCGAGGTGCAAACCTTCATCGTCGAGATCGACGAGCACCAGAAGCCCCGCAGCCCGCAACAGCCCTGGAAGATCCGAGCCTTCGACGGCTCCGGCTTCCTGACCCTGGTCTATTTCGGCAGCTTCGGGCACGCCGTGGCCGAGAAGAACCCGGTGGGCGCTAAGCGGATCGTCTCGGGCAAGGTCGAGCGGTTCGGCTCGGAATGGCAGATCAGCCATCCCGACTACCTCGTGGCGCCCGACAAGGCCGACGAGATCCCGGAGGTGGAGACCGTCTATCCGGCCACCGCCGGCCTGCCCGCCCGCACGGTGCGCAAGCTGGCCCTGCAGGCCCTGACCCACGCCGCCGACCTGCCCGAGTGGCAGGACCCCTCCTGGATGGCCAAGGGTGGCTTCCCCACTTGGCGCGAGGCCCTGGAGCGCCTGCACGCCCCGGCCAGCGAGGGCGACCTCCTGCCCACCGCGGCCCATCTGCGCCGCCTGACCTATGACGAATTGCTGGCCCACCAACTGGCCATGGCCCAGCGCAAGGCCGACCGCCGCGCCGAACCCGCCGACACGATCGCGCCGGGACCCAAGTCGGCCGCCATCGTCGCCGATCTGCCCTTCAAGCTGACCGGCGCCCAGGAGCGCGCCCTGGCCGACGTGCGCCACGACTTCGGCCAGGGCGAACGCATGAGCCGCCTGCTGCAGGGGGACGTGGGCTCAGGCAAGACGGTGGTGGCGATGCTGGCCATGGCCGATGTCGCGGCGGCCGGCGGCCAGTGCGCCCTGATGGCGCCCACCGAAATCCTGGCCCGCCAGCACTACGAGACCCTGTCAGGCCCCCTCGCCGCCCATGGGATCACCTGTGTGCTGCTGACGGGGCGCGACAAGGGCGCGGCGCGGGCCGAGAAGCTGCGGGCCATCGCCAGCGGCGCGGCCCAGGTGGCCGTGGGCACCCACGCGCTCTTCCAGGCGGAGGTTCACTTCCAGGCGCTGCAGTTGGCGGTCGTCGACGAGCAGCACCGGTTCGGGGTGGCCCAGCGCCAGCTGCTGCAGGCCAAGGGCCGGTCGGTCCACCTGCTGGCCATGTCGGCGACGCCGATCCCCCGCACCCTGGAGCTCACCGTCTATGGCGACCTCGACGTCAGCCGCATCGACGAAAAGCCGCCCGGCCGCACGCCGGTGGCCACTCGCGCCGCGCCCATGACCCGGGTCGACGAGGTGGAGGCCCGCCTGCGCGAGGCCGTGCAGGGCGGGGCCCAGGCCTTCTGGATCTGCCCGCTGGTTTCAGAGTCGGAACTGGTGGACCTTAAGGCCGCCGAGCAGCGGGCCATCGAGCTGCGCGCGACGATCGGCGACGGCGTGGGCCTGGTGCACGGCAAGATGACCGGGCCGGAGAAGGACGCTGTCATGGCCGACTTCGCCGACAACAGGATCAAGGTGCTGGTGGCCACGACGGTGGTGGAGGTGGGCGTCAACGTCCCCAACGCCACCATCATGGTCATCGAGCAGGCCGAGCGCTTCGGCCTGGCCCAACTGCACCAGCTGCGGGGCCGGGTGGGGCGGGGACGGCGCGAAAGTTCCTGCGTGCTGCTCTATGACCCGCCACTGTCGGAGACCGCCCAGAAGCGGCTGGATATCCTGCGGCGCACCGACGACGGCTTCCTGATCGCCGAGACCGACCTGGAGCTGCGGGGCGGCGGCGACGCGCTGGGCCTGCGCCAGAGCGGCTTCCCCGACTATGTGTTCGCCGATCCCTTCGCCCATCGGGACCTGATCGCGGCGGCCGGCGACGACGCGCGGATGATCATCGGGCGCGACCCAGACCTGACCAGCGAACGCGGCAAGGCGCTGCGGGTCCTGCAGGAGCTGTTCGATTGGCGGGCCAGTTCGCCGCTGAAGGATGCGGGTTAGGCCCGGATGATAAGCGGTCGATCCGATGCACCCGTGACGCTTTCACCGCCCGCACCTCAGTGATGGGTGGGGCCGGCCGCACGAACCCAGGGCTCGAGGTCAGGGCCGCCACCCGCCGCTTCGCGTCGGCCTCGAGGTCGCCGTAGAAGAGGTTGTAGCCGGGGACCTTGCGCTTGTCGGCCCAGGAGCCGGCGCTCTTCAGCATCTTGGGCTTGGGACGCGACACCCGCAGGATGCCGTCCTCGCACCTCGCCGAGACCTGGCGGGTCAGGAAGGCGGGCCGCGCGCCCCACTCCAGGCCGGTGGCGTTGGCCGCCCCCAGGTTCAACTTGGCCGGGGCAGGCGCGTTGCTGACGGCACCGAGCAGGGGATTGAAGCAGAGCGGCGCGCGGCCCGAGATGTTCTCAAGCTCGCCGTTCGCGTCCCAGACGAGGGAGCGATCCTTCAAGGCCTGGACCCGCTCTCCGTCATGCTCGAAGGCCGAGGCCCAGGCGGCGAGGCAGCCCACTTGCCGCGGTCCAGCGCAGGGCGGCAGCGGTGGGGCGTCGGCGGACACCACGGTTTCGATGAGGTAGGCCGCCGCCAACCGGGCCTGGACCGAAGGATCGCGAACCACCTCATTGGCGATCAAGCGCGAGGCCAGGGTCCCGCCCTGTTCCACACCGACGATGATGAAGGGCCGGCCCTTGTTGTCGGCGGCGAGGTACTGGCGGAAGGCCGCGGCCACGTCGGCATAGGCGAAGCGACGGGCGTCGCGGGCGTCCTCGCGCAGGGTCAGCAGGGTGTAGAGACTGGCCTGGCGGTAGCGCGGGGCGAAGAGGCGGCCGACTCTGACAAAGGGGCCGGCATAGTTGGGCGCCACCACGCGCCGGAAGAACTTGTCAGCCGGGACGTCGTCGATGGGGCTGTTCCAGTGCGACCCGCCGTCATAGCTGGTGGGCCCCACGAAGAAGACGTCGGCGGCCGGATCGGCCGTGGTCCAGACCTCGGGATGGGCGGGCAACAGGGCCCAGGCGGCGCGCTGCGTATAGTCGGGCGCCGCGGGCGGCCGGTAGGTCTGGAACGGCTCCTTGGGATCGAGTGCGTTGCTGGCGATGTCGTCGCGCCAGACGAAGGCCGCCATGACCACGAGCGCCAGGACCACGACGACCGCCGCGCTCACCGTCCGCTTGAAGCCCTTGGGACGCTCGGCCATTGCCTACCTGTAGGGGTCGGGCTGGGACAGGTAGTTGCGGACATAGTCGGTGATGCCGTCCTCCAGCGCCGTCATCGGCTGGTTGAAGCCGGCGGCCTTGAGCCGGTCCATCTTCGCCTCGGTGAAATACTGGTACTTGTCGCGGATGGCGGGCGGCATCGGGGTGTATTCGATCTGGGCGGGCTTGCCGGCGGCGGCGAACACCGCCTTGGCCATATCCTCGAAGGTCCGCGCCGTTCCCGAGCCGAGGTTGTAGACCCCGTTCACCTGCTCCGACGCGTTGAGCCAGGCCACCACGTCGGCGACGTCGCGGACATAGACGAAGTCGCGGGTCTGACCGCCATCGGCGATCCCCTCGCGATAGGACTTGAAGAGCTGCACCGTCTGGCCGCCGGCGACCTTGGGCCAGATCTGCGAGGCCACCGACTTCATCGAGTGCTTGTGCTCCTCGTTGGGGCCGTAGACGTTGAAGAACTTCAACCCCACCCACTGTGGCGGGGCGTAGTCGCGGGCCGCCTGGCGGGCGGCGAACAGATCAAACAGGGCCTTGGACCAGCCATAGGCGTTCAGCGGCCGCAGGGCTGCCAGGGACTGGAAGTCGTCCTTGTCGTCGAAGTCGGTGGCGTCGCCGTAGGTGGCCGCCGAGGAGGCGTAGATGAACCGCCGCTGGCGGTCGGCGCACCAGCGGAACAGGTCGCGGCTGAGCGTAAAGTTGTTGTGGATGATCTTGTCGGCGTCCGGCTCGGTGGTCGACGAGATGGCGCCCATGTGAATGACGATCTCGATGTCGCGCCAGCGCTTCTCCAGCCAGTCGAACATGTCTTCCGGCGCCACGAAGTCGCCGATCGGATGCTTGGCGATGTTGCGCCACTTGCCGAGCTCGGCTTCCTGAAGCCAGTCGCAGACCACCACGTCCAGGGTGGGGTCCTCCGCCAGCTTGGCGACGATGTTGGAGCCGATGAAGCCGGCCCCGCCGGTGACGAAGGCGATACGGCGGGTCATGTCGGCTCCTTGGCAGTCATGCGGGCGATGGCGGCGGTGGTCGAATAGCCGTCGACGATCTGGGCCAGGCGCACCTCGCCGCCCCAGGACTTCACCAGGTCGCCGCCCACCACCTGGTCCTCAGAATAGTCGGAGCCCTTGATGAGGATTTCAGGCCTGGCGGCCTCGATCAGCTTAATGGGGGTGTCCTCATCGAAGGGGACCACCAGGTCCACGCAGCCGAGGCCCGCCAGCACCATGGCCCGGCCCTCCAGGTCGTTGACCGGCCGCCCCTCCCCCTTCAGCACCTTCACGGAGCGGTCGGAGTTGAGCCCCACCACCAGCCGGTCGCACCAAGACCGGGCCTGGTTCAGATAGGTGACGTGGCCCCGGTGCAGGATGTCGAAGCAGCCGTTGGTGAAGCCCACCCGCAGGCCTTTGGCGCGCCAGCGGGCGATCTCGTCGGCCATCCGCTGGGGGGTGACGATCTTGCCCTCGGCGGGCGCCATGTGGGCGGTCAACGAGGCCTCGATCAGTTCCTCGGGCAGGACTGTGGCGGTGCCCGCCTTGCCGACGGCCACGCCGGAGGCGAGCATGGCGAACTCGATGGCCTGGTCTATCGGCGTCCCGGCGGCCAGGGCCAGGCCGAGCGCCGCGATGGTGGTGTCGCCGGCGCCCGAGGCGTCGAAGACATCGCGCGGCACGCCGGGGAAATGGCGAACAGCCTTACCGCGCACGGCGAGCGAGATGCCCTTGGCCGCCCGCGTCACCAGGATGGCCTTGGCTTCGCAGAGGCTGAGGGCGTGGGCCAGCGCCACCTCGATCTCGGGATTGGCGCTGGTGGGCAGGCCAGTGGCGTAGGCGAGTTCGCCGGCGTTGGGCTTGATCACGTCGACCTCGCCATAGCGCAGGAAGCTGCGGGCCTTGGAATCGACGATCACCAGGCCGCCCGCCTCTCGGCAGGCGGCGATCACCGCGTCGGTGACGACGCCCTTGCCGTAGTCGGAGATCAGCACGACCCCCGCGCCGGCGGCGACGTCGCGCACCGTGCGCACCAGGCGCTGCTCGACCTCGCCCACCGCAGGAATGCTGGCCTCCAGATCGACCCGCAGCAGTTGCTGCCCGCCCGATACGAAGCGCGTCTTGAGGGTGGTGGGGCGGCCGGGATCGGTGACCAGGAAACCCTCGATGCCGGTCTTGTCGCCGATCAGCCGCAGGGCCTCGTGGCCCTCGCTGTCGCCGCCCACCAGGCCGACCAGGGCGACATCACCCCCCAGGGCCGCGACGTTGCGCGCGACATTGCCCGCCCCGCCCAGCATCACCAGCTCCCGATCTCGGGCCAGGACGGGGATCGGCGCCTCGGGGGAGACGCGGGTCACCTCGCCATAGACGAAGCGGTCCACCATCAGGTCGCCGACGCAGACAATGCGGGCGCCCGACAGACGGGTCAGAAGTTGCTGGAGGGTCGAGAGGTCCATGGGACTGTTTATGGCACTAGGCGCGGGCGGTATGAATGGCCTTCAGGCTGCGGAGCAGGCCCTCGGCGCTGTCGAGCGGCAGGGTGCTGGGCCCATCGCACAGCGCCGCGTCGGGGTCCGGGTGGAATTCCAGGAAGACGCCGTCGGCGCCGGCCGCGATGGCGGCCTTGGCGATGATCGGGACCCCCTCACGCCGGCCGCCGGTCGAGGCGCCCTGGGTGCGGGGATCGGCGCCGGGGAGCTGGACCGCGTGGGTCGCGTCGATGGTCACCGGCACGCCGAGCTTCTGCATCTCCCCGATGGCCAGCATGTCTACCACCAGGTTGTTGTAGCCAAAGGTGGTGCCGCGCTCGCAGAGCACGCTGATCTGCGCGCCGCCCAAGGCCTCGCGCACCTTATCCACCATCTGCTTGGTGTCCCACGGAGCCATGTTCTGGGATTTCTTCTGGTGCAGCCACCCACCCCGGCTGTGCGCCGCCCGCGCCGCGGCGACCACCAGGTCGGTCTGGCGGCCCAGGAAGGCCGGCATCTGAACGATATCGGCCACCTCGGCCACCGGCTCAGCTTGGCTGACTTCATGCAGGTCGGTGCAGATCGGCACGTCGAACTCGTCCTTGATCGCCTGAAGGATCTCGAGACCCTTTTCGAGGCCGGGCCCGCGGTAGCTATGGATCGACGACCGGTTGGCCTTGTCGAAGCTGGCCTTAAACACATAGGGCAGGCCTAGCTCGCGGCAGACGCCCTTCAACTGGCGGGCCGTGACGCGAGCCAACTCCAGGTCTTCCAGAACATTCAGGCCGGCGATCACGAACAGCGGCTGGCCATCGCCAATCGAGATGTTCCACTTGTTCAGTGTCAGAACGGCCATGGGCGGACTCCGGATTGGTCGGGGATTTGAGCCTAAGTGGCGCGCGGGGCGCCTCTTCACAAGCTGGAATTCGTCGGCTGCATCCGGGGCCGGAACACGGCCGTAGGTTAAGCAAGGGTTCTCGAATTTTCCCGACGCCAAACCAGTGTTAGTATCCAGTGAGAGATCGGGAGTTGCAGCCATGACCCTGGCGCACGAATCGTCCCTGACCGCCCTGGCGGCATCGCCGCACGCTTTCCGCCGCCTACCCGCCCTGGCCGACGTGCCCCTCATTTTCCGCAACGCCCTGCGGATGATGGCGCACAACTGGATGGCCGGCGACCTCACCTTCGTCACGCCGAAGGGCCACGAGTTGCGGCTGGAGGGCGAGCCGGGCCCCAAGGCCCGCATCATCGTGCGGGACTTCCGCTTCATCGGCCGGGCCCTGGCGGCCGGCGACATCGGCTTTGCGGAAGGCTATGCGGCGGGTGAATGGGACACGCCGGACCTGACGGCGGTGCTGAGCGTCTTCTCGCTGAACTTCCAGAACCTGAGCAAGATCACCGAGGGCAACCCTCTGGTGGGGATCTCCAATTTCGTCGCCCACGCGCTGAATGGCAATTCGCGCAAGGGATCGAAGCGCAACATCCATGCCCACTACGACCTGGGCAACGCGTTCTACGCGCGCTGGCTCGATCCGAGCATGACCTATTCCTCGGCCCGCTACGCCTACCCAGGCCAGAACCTGCAGGACGCGCAGCAGAACAAGTACGCCACCCTGGCCCAGCAGATGGACCTGCGCGCTGGCCAGAGCGTGCTGGAGATCGGTTGTGGCTGGGGTGGTTTCGCCGAGTACGCCGCCAAGGAGGTCGGGGCGAAGGTCACCGCCATCACCATCTCCCAGGCGCAGTACGACTACGCCCGCCAGCGGATGTTCAACCAGGGTCTGAATGAACTCGCCGACATCCGGCTGATCGACTACCGCGACGTCGAGGGAGCCTTCGACCGGGTGGCTTCGATCGAGATGTTCGAGGCGGTGGGCGAGCGCTACTGGCCGACCTACTTCAACAAGATCCACCAGCTGCTCGAGCCCGGCGGCCGCGCCGGCCTGCAGATCATCACCATTCAGGACGAGCTGTTCGAGGGGTATCGCAAGCGCGCCGACTTCATCCAGAAGTACATCTTCCCCGGCGGCATGCTGCCGTCGGAGAGCAGTCTGAAGGCCGAGACCACACGGGCCGGCCTGACCTGGACCGGGATTTCGCGCTTCGGCCCGGACTACGCCGACACCCTGGCGGAGTGGTCTGAGCGGTTCGACGCCAACTGGAACGAGATCCGCGGCTCGGGCTTCGACGAGAAGTTCCGCAAGATCTGGCAGTTCTATCTCAGCTATTGCGACGCCGGTTTCCGCACCGGCCGCACCGATGTCGTGCAGCTTGGCCTCTCAAAGGCCTGATCGCCCCCTGTTCGGACGACCGCCGGCCCCTTAAGTTGCGGGCATGACCGTCGCACACAGCGTCCTGGACGCCATCGGAAACACGCCGCTCATTCGCCTGGCCCGCGCCAGCGAGGCCACGGGCTGCGAAATCCTCGGCAAGGCCGAGTTCATGAACCCCGGCCAGTCCGTGAAGGACCGGGCGGCGCTGCACATCATCCGCGACGCGGAACGTAGCGGCCTGTTGAAGCCGGGCGGACGGATCGTGGAGGGCACGGCCGGAAACACCGGCATCGGTTTGGCCATGGTCGCCTCGGCCAGCGGCTACAAGACCACAATCGTCATCCCGCGCACCCAGAGCCAGGAGAAGAAGGACGCCATCCGCCTTCTGGGCGCCGACCTCGTGGAGGTGGACGCGGTCCCGTATTCAAATCCCGACAACTATGTCCGCTATTCCGGGCGGTTGGCCGAGGAACTTAATGCTATAGAGCCGGCCGGCGCGGTCTGGGCCAACCAGTTCGACAATGTCGCCAACCGCCTGGCCCACGTCGAGACCACGGGTCCTGAGATCTGGAAGCAGACCGACGGCAAGGTGGACGCCTTCATTTGCGCCGTGGGCTCGGGCGGCACCCTGGCGGGGGTGGCCGAGGCGCTGCGGGCGAGGAATCCCAAGGTGGCCATCGGACTGGCCGATCCGCACGGCGCGGCGCTCTACAGCTACTTCACGGACGGCGAGCTGAAGTCGGAGGGGACCTCGATCAGTGAGGGCATCGGCCAGGGGCGGATCACCGCCAACCTGGAGGGCCTGAAGATCGACCATGCCTACCGCATCGGCGACGAGGAAATGCTGCTGGCCATCTACGAGATGGTCGAGCACGAGGGGCTGGTAATGGGCGGCTCCACCGGCATCAACGTCGCCGGCGCCATCCGCATGGCCAAGGACCTGGGGCCCGGCCACACGATCGTGACCATCCTGTGCGACCAGGGCTCGCGCTATCAGAGCAAGATCTACAATCCGCAATTCCTGAAGGAGCGGGGCCTGCCCGTCCCCGGCTGGCTATGACCGACCCCTTGGTTTCCACGGACTGGCTAGCCGCGCGTCTGGGCGAGGTCCAGGTGGTGGACGCCACCTGGTTCATGCCGAACGAAAGGCGAGAGGGCCACGCTGACTACCTGGCCGCCCATATCCCAGGCGCCGTCTTCTTCGACATCGACGCCATCGCTGACAAGACCGTGGACCTGCCTCACATGCTGCCGACGGCGGAGGCTTTCGCCGCGGCGGCGGGCCAGCTCGGTCTGTCGCGGGACTCCACGGTGGTGGCCTATGACAGCTTTGGCATCCGCTCCGCCGCCCGGGTCTGGTGGACCTTGCGGGTGATGGGCTTCGCCAAGGTCTTTGTGCTGGATGGCGGCCTGAAGACCTGGCTGGCTGAGGGCCGCCCGACCGAGGCCGGTCAAGCCACCCTGCCCCCGACGACACTGTCGCCCAGCCTCGACGCCGGGCTGGTGCGCGACGTGGCCGCCGTGAAGAACCTTTTGGACTCCAAGGCCGCACAGCTGGTGGACGCCCGCGGCTCGGCGCGCTTCCGCGGCGAAGCGCCAGAGCCGCGCGCCGGACTTCGCTCGGGCCACATGCCGGGCGCGCGCAATACGCCCTTCGACAGCCTGTTGAACGGGGACGGCACGATGAAGTCGGCCGAAGAGCTGCGACCGCTGTTCGCCGCCGCCAAGGTCGACCTCGGCGCGCCCATCGTCACCACCTGCGGTTCGGGTGTCACCGCAGCGGTGGTCGCTCTGGCCTTAGCGCGACTGGGACGGGCGGACGTGGCCGTGTACGACGGATCCTGGACCGAATGGGGCGGCCGCAGCGATACGGCCGTGGTGACCGGTTCTTGAGGGTCCGGCCGGCCATAGAGGCGGACTTGCCACGGCTACCCGAGATCGAACTCTCGGCCGTCGACGCCTTCCAGAACACCTCCATACCGCCAGGGCCGCTGTCCACGGCGACCCCCGCCGAGGGATGGCGCGACGCCCTCGAGCACGGGACGCTGTGGGTGGTCGATGATGAACAAGGCACGCCGATCGGCTTCCTGGGCGGACACCGGGACGGCGGCGAGCTGCACATTCTGGAGTTCGACGTCGAGGCCGGCCATCAGGGCAAGGGGTTAGGCCGGCTAATGCTGAACCACGTCATCGCTTGGGCGCGCGCCGAAGGCCTGTCCGAGCTCACCCTGACAACGTTCCGCAACATCGCCTGGAACGGCCCCTTCTACGCCAAGATGGGCTTCGCCGAGATCGCCGACGCGGACATGCCCGAGCACCTCGCTGAGACGCTCAAAGCCGAACGCGCCCGCAACCTCGAGGAACGTTGCGCGATGCGCCTCGTCCTCTAGTTCCGGGTCGGAATGATCACCGGCAGGGTTTCGTAACCCTTCACGAACACCGAATGGGTCCGCTGGGGTTCGCCCACCACCTCGACGGTGGGGAAGCGGGCCAGGATCTCCTCCCAGATGATCTGCAGCTGCAGCTCGGCCAGGCGATTGCCCACGCAGCGGTGGACGCCGAACCCGAAGGACAGGTGCTGGCGGGGCCGTTCGCGGTCGATGATGTAGTTGTCAGGGTTGGCGATGACCTCGTCGTCGCGGTTGCCCGACACGTACCACATGGCCACTCGGTCGCCCTTGCGGATGGTCTTGCCGCCGATCTCGTAGTCCTGGGTCGCCGTGCGCGCCATGTGGGCGAGCGGCGTCTGCCAGCGGATGGTCTCGGAAACCATCGAGGGGATCAGGGACGGGTTCTCGCGCAGCTTGCGGTACTGGGCCGGGTTCTGGTTCAGAGCGTAGATCGAACCGGAGATGGTGTTCCGGGTGGTGTCGTTGCCGCCGATGATCAGCAGGGTGACATTGCCGTGGTACTCGTGCTCGTCCATGTCCCGCGTGGCCGGGTTGTGGGCCAGCATGGAGATCATGTCGAACTTCGGCTCGGTGTCCTTGATCCGGTCGGCCCACAGGCCGTCGAAGGCGTCGAAGCACTTGGTAAGCTCGCTGCGCTTCTGCTCCCAGCTCTCGCAGACCCCGTGGCCAGGTGGGTTGGTCATCATGTCCGACCAGTAGGTCAGGTCGCGGCGGCGCTCGAAGGGGAAGTCGAAGAGGGTGGCGAGCGTCATCGCCGTCAGCTCCTTCGAGACCAGGTCCACCCAGTCGAAGGTCTCGCCGATCGGCAGGCCATCCAGGATCGCGCCGGCCCGCTCACGGATCACCGGCGCCATCTGGGCCAGGTTGTGGGGCGCCACGGCCGGGCTGACCGCCTTGCGCTGCACATCGTGCTTGGGCGGGTCCATGCCGATGAAGCTGGGCCGGGTCGGCCGGCCGGCCGATTCGGCCTTGGATTCCAGGCTTTGAAGGACGATGCCGTCGGCCGAGGAGAACACCTGGTGATTGGTGTCGATGGCCATGATGTCGTTGTACTTGGTGACCGACCAATAGGGCCCGTAGTCGCTTTCGGCCGTGTAGTGGACCGGGCTTTCCCGGCGCAGGCGCTCGAATTGGGCCCACATGGCGTCCTGGCTGAACAGCTCGGCCTGGGCTGGGTTGAGCTTGTCCAGCGGCAGGGCGTTCGCCTGCTGGCGAGCCTCATGGCGGATATCAACGGAACCGTCGCTCATGGTCGTGTCTCCCTGACGGGCGGGCCTCTCGGGGGTCCGCTCCGATGTCGTTGACCAGATGACGCCGAACCGAACACTGTATTGCAAGGGGGAACTGCCGCAGCGTCAGCGAACCGGCGGCGGATAGTGGAGGCCGGGCTGCGACGCGTTCCACAGCGCGTTGAGGCCGCGCTCCAGCTTGAGCGGCGAGCCCTGCCCCAGATTGCGGCGGAACACCTCATCATAGGCCCCGACCTGACGGATCGCCTGGAAGGCCCAGTCGGCCTTCAGGCCCAGCAGCGGACCAAGGTTCCCCTGGGCCCCCAGCAGGCGACGCACGCGGGGATCCTGCGAATCATCCCGCGCCTTGGCGACACTGTCGGCGGTCAGCTTCAGCTCCTCCCCCAGCATCAGGGCGTAGACGCTCCAGCGGACGATATCGGTCCAGGCGGGGTCGTCCTGACGGACCACGGGACCCAGCGGCTCCTTGGAGATCACCGTGGGCAGGACCACGTGGGCGTTGGGATTGTTCATCAGCGATCGCGCCGAGGCCAGGGCCGAGACGTCGGCGGTGTAAGCGTCGCAACCCTCGGCCTGATAGGTCTCCCTGGCCTTCGCCTCGGACTCCGCAACAACGGCGCTGTATTTCAGGCCCCGGATCTTGAAGTAGTCGGCCATGTTCTGTTCGCTGGCGGTGCCGGCCTGGACACAGATCCGCGCGCCGTTCAGCTCGTCGGCGCTGCCGAGCCCGAGCGCCTTGGGGGCCAGGAAGCCCTGGCCGTCAAAATAGGTCACCGCCGGAAAGTCGAGCGCGCCGGCATCCCTGCCGAAGGTCCACGAGGTGTTGCGCGACAGAATGTCGATCTTGCCCGAGGACAAGGCGGCAAAGCGGTCCTGGGCGGCGATGGCGGTGAACCGGACCGCCTTGGCGTCCCCCAGAACCGCGGCCGCGACCGCACGGCAGATGTCCACATCAAAGCCCCGCCAGTTTCCCTTGTCGTCTGGGAAGGCGAAGCCCGCGAGGCCCGCGTTAACGCCGCAGGCGAGGTAGCCGCGCGAGCGAACGGCCGCGAGGGTCGGACTGGCCTTGGCCTGCAGAACCTGGGTCGCCGGATCGTCGCCGGCCGTGGTCACAGGGGTCGGTGTGGGCGCATCGCCAGCGTCGCCGCACGCGGCGAGCCACAGCAGGAGTCCAACGGCGGCGGTTCGGCGTAGCGCCTTGATCACAGACCTCACCAAGGTTCTAAGGAGTAAGGGCATTGTCGCCCCTGTTCGTTCCGAGCCGTCAAGCCGCATGGCCGAAGAAACCCGCCTGATTCGCGCCGGCGCCGCGCCGAAGTCGTTGGCCAAGACCGTGGGGCCGCCGATCCAGAAGGGCTCCACCGTCCTCCTGCCCAACGCCGAGGCTCTTTACGACGACGACAGCTACATCACCTATGGCCGTCAGGGCCTGGCGGCCCACGACGCCCTGCGCGATGCGCTCGCGGAGATGGAGGGCGCCGCCTGCGTCTGCCTCTACCCCTCCGGCCTCGCGGCCCTGACCGGCGCCATGCTGGCCGTGCTTAAGGCCGGCGATGAAGTCCTGGTGGTGGACAACATCTATAAACCCACTCGGCGCTTCTGCGACCACGTGCTGAAGCGCTTCGGCGTGGCGGTCCGCTATTTTGATCCGCGTCAGAGCCCGCAGGACCTGGTGGGCGGCGCCAGCGACGCCGTGCGGCTGATCGTCATGGAAAGCCCGGGATCCCTCTCCTTCGAGATGCAGGATCTGGCCGCCATCGCCAACCTGGCCCGCGCACGGGGCATCCTGACCCTGGCCGACAACACCTGGGGCGCCGGCTACCTGATTAAGCCCCTGGCCCATGGCGTGGACATCAGCGTCCAGGCCCTGACGAAGTATGTCGGCGGCCATTCCGACGTCTTCATGGGCTCGGCCGCGGCGACCGATCCGGCCTTGGTGGGCCAGCTCGAGAACGGCATCGTCCACCTCGGTTGGGCCGTGGCGCCTGAGGACGCCTACCAGATGCTGCGCGGCCTGCGCACCCTGCCGACCCGGCTGGCCAGGCAGGGCGAAAGCAGCCTGGCCATCGCCGCGTGGATGCGCGATCAGCCGGAGGTGGCACGGGTCCTGCACCCCGCCCTGCCCGGCTGCCCGGACCACGAGCTGTGGCGACGCGACTACAGCGGCGCCTGCGGCCTGTTCGGCTTCGTCTTCAGGCCCGCCCCCGAGGCGGCGGTGAACGCCTTCCTCAACGCCCTCGACCTGTTTGGCCTGGGCTTCTCCTGGGGCGGCTTCGAGAGCCTGGCCATCTCCTGCGATCCCCAGCTCGGGACACGGAAGTTCCGGCCCGGCTATGGTGGGCCGTTGATGCGCTTGCACGTCGGACTGGAGAACGCCGACGACCTGATCGCGGATTTGCGGAAGGGCTTGGACGCGTTCAGCGCCGCGGGCGGCTAGCCTGGCGCGCCCTGCAGGACTCGAACCTGCAACCGCCTGCTTAGAAGGCAGGTGCTCTATCCAGTTGAGCTAAGGGCGCTGTCGAGGACCTAGTGGGTCCAGGGCTGCTTGCGGTTGAAGGCGAAGTTGTCGGCGTAGGCTTTCACGATACGCTTGGCCGGCTTGGGATCGAAGAGCTGGAAGGGGATGGCGTGGGCCTGCGCATAGGCCACCGCGTCTTCCGACGTGTCGAAGGAGAGGCGAACTTGGCCGTCGGTGTCGCGGGTCTGGGTCCAGCCCATCAGAGGATCTGACGCCCGGGCGTTTTCAGGCGCGAACTCGAGCAGCCAGTCCTTGGTTTTGGCCTTGCCAGACTGCATGGCGTTCTTGGCCGGACGATAGATGCGCGCGAGCATGACGGATCCCTGGCGATAAGTCGTTTGGCCGGTGCTGGTCGGGGCGAGAGGATTCGAACCTCCGACCCTCTGGTCCCAAACCAGATGCGCTACCAGGCTGCGCTACACCCCGAAAAGCACCGGCGGGCGTGGGATATAAGGCTTTGGCCGTTCCCGCAAACGATAGGAGGCGGCAGCCGACGTTCCCTCGACCTTTGCGGCTCGCGTCTGGTAGGTCTTCCGGCGGGGGAGCGAAAATGCCGCAGTCAAAAACCAAGTCCAAGCGCACGCGTCGAATGGAGATGCGCAAGCGCGCCCAGTTCCTCGACCGCCACGCCGAACACATTCGCCTGGGGTTGATCGGGGGCGGGGCCATCCTGGCCGCCAGCCTGCTGGCGAAGATCGTCCTAGGCTAGCGCACACGCCGGTGCATGAGCTTGAACACACCTGAGGCGCGGACAACATCGTGGCCGCCGACATAGGCGCGCCCCTCCACGAAGGCCACGTCGCGGGTGGCGCGGGTGACGCGGGCGTCCCCCATCACCCATTCTCCGATCCGGGCCATGTGCAGGAAGTCCACCGACAGGTGGATGGTCACCGAGCGGGTCTGGGTCTCGCGCCAGACGGCCGCGGCCAGCAGGCCGTCCAGGAAGGCGGTCAGCATGCCGCCATGCACCAGGCCCAGCCCGTTGGCGTGCCGCTGCTCGGCGAAGAAGGCCTGCTCGGTCACGCCCTCCTGCTGCTGGGCGCGGTGATAGTAGGGGCCGTTGATGGTGGAGAAGTCGCCCCGCCCCTGGGACTTGATGAAACCCTCCGGGGGCGTGATCTCGGCCGGCGCGGTCATCGGGCGTCCTTCAGGGGCTTCAGGTCGATTTCGTAGAGATTGGGCCAGTACTTGCCGGTGACGAACAGGCGGTCACCCTTCTGGTCATAGGCGATGCCGTTGGCGACCGCGTTGGGGTCCCGGTAGGACAGGGTCTCGGGCAGGCCCGTCAGGTCGATCCAGCCCTTCACCGCGCCGGTCGCGGGATCGATCCGGGCGATGCGGTTGGTCTCCCAGATATTGGCGAGGATCTCGCCCTTCACCCATTCCAGCTCGTTGAGCCGGACCACGGGCCGCCCCTCGGCGGTCACCTTGATCCGCCGGGTTTCGCGTAGGGTCTTGGGGTCCAGAAACCGCAGGAACGCCGTGCCGTCGCTCATGATCAGGGACTTGCCGTCCTGGGTCAGCCCCCAGCCCTCCCCCGGATAGCCGAAGCTGCCCTTGCGGGCGAAGGTCTTCAGGTCCCAGCGGTAGCCCGTCTCGTGCTGCCAGGTCAGGCTTATGATCTCGGAGCCGAAGTTGACCGCGCCCTCGCCGAACTTATCGGCGTCGATGGCGGCCGATTGCAGGACGACGCCATCCTTCAGCCGGACCTTGCGGATCGTGGAGCGCCCCAGCCAGCCCGTGCTCTCGAACATGAAGCCGTCGAGATAGAACAGGCCCTGGGTGAAGGCCCGGGGGTCATGGGGATAGGTGGCGCGCACCTCATAGCCCTGGACCGGCAGCACCGCGGCGGCGGGACTGCCCACCATGACGGCGGCGAAGGCCATCGCCGCCAGCCACAGCGGCCTGAAGGACAAAGACGACAAGCCGGTCTCCCTGGCTAGGACGGTGACCTATCCTTTGCGGGAGGCTTGCGGCCTAGGCAAGGCGGCCCTCAGGCCATGCCGATGGATTCCAGTTCCGCCACCACCAGGCCCTTGGGCCCCTCGGCGAAGCGCACCATGACGTCGTCCCCCGGCTGCAGGTCCTCGATGCCCGAGCGGCGCAGGGTTTCGATATGGACGAAGATGTCGCCGGGCTCGCCGTCCCGCACCACGAAGCCATAGCCCTTGGCGCGGTTGAACCACTTCACCTTGGCCCGCTCCAGGGGGCCCCGCGCCTCAGGCGCCGGACGTGAGCTGCGGGCGGGGAAACCGCCCGCCTGCCGGTCGAAGCCCCCGCTGTGGCGGTCGAAGCTGTCGCGGTCGCGTCGGAAAGAGTGATCCTCGCGCGGCCGACGCTCGGCTGGGGGTGGGGCGGAGCTTTCGTCGAGGTCCACGACCTCCGAGACCTGCCAGCCCTTGGGACGGCGAATGACGTCGCAAACAATGATGGCGCCTTCCAGGGCGTTCTCGCGCCCCGAGTTCCTCAACGACGTCACATGCAGGAGTACATCTTTCAGGTCGGTCTGGCCGGGATCGTCGGGGACGATGAAGCCATAGCCTTTACCTGCGTCGAACCACTTGATCCGCCCACTGATCCGCACAGCATCCTCGTGCGAATCTACACTCTCGAATTCGTAACCAGACATTTGCCCCTCTGGCCCGATCTCCCAATCCCTACGGATACTGGCCAGTCATAACACTGTTCTCGTAACAGGAGAGCCGTCAATGGGGGTTTTTCACCCAAATGCACGCATTTGGTGTGTTTCTCGCGCTTTGCGCGATGGATTGGCGCCGAGCCCATGTCGGCTGCCCTACCGAGGGCGATTTCGCTGGCAGTCCCTAGGGGAGTCGAACCCCTCTCTCCAGGTTGAAAACCTGGCGTCCTAACCGATAGACGAAGGGACCGCAGCGGCGAAGGGCGGCTCTATATCTGCGTTCCTGGGGGTGTGCAAGCGCACTGACCCCGACTTGTCGCAGTTCACCAAAATGGCTGCGCTTCACCCCACCCGGCGCAGGTCGGCGACGTCCTCGATCTCCAGCTCGACGCTGGATCGGCCCTGCCAGTCGTCGGGCTTCAAGCGGCCGACGATATGCAATCCGCCGCCCTCGGCCAGCAGGCGCGCGCCGATCTCCGTGCCCTCGGAACGCCAGGCCACGGCCTTCAGCTTGCCGCCGGTACGATCAGTCAGGGTGACCCGCACATGGCCGCCCTTGAGCGCCATGGCCCGCTCCACGCGGACATCGGACAGCGCGAAGACCGGCTCGGGGTTGCCGGGGCCGAAGGGGGCCATACGCTGGAAGCTCTCATAGAGCGCCCGGTCGGCGCCGCCGGTGGTGATCAGGGCGTCGATATCCAGGCCGTCCTCCGCCGCGGCGACCTGGCTTTCGTCGGCGAGGCGTTCGCAGAGGAAGGCCCTCAGCTCGGGAATGGTGTCGGGCTTCACGCTGAGGCCCGCGGCCATGGCGTGACCGCCCCCGGCGATCAGCAGGCCCTCCTCATAGGCGGCCTGAACGGCGCGGCCGAGGTTCACCCCGGGCTGGGACCGGCCCGAGCCCTTGCCGACATTGGCCGCCCGGTCGACGCCGATCACCATAACAGGCTTGCGATAGCGCTCCCGCAGGCGGCCGGCGACGATGCCGATGACCCCGGGATGCCAGTCATCGGCCGACACCAGCAGCACCGGCAGGTCGGCCTGGTTGCTCTCGCGCTCGATGATCTGGACGGCCTGCTCCAGCACCTCACGCTCGACTTCCTTGCGCGAGGCGTTCAGGGCGTCGAGTTCGGCCGCCAGGTCGGCGGCCTCGCGGGGGTCGTCGGTGGAGAGCAGGCGCGCCCCCAGGTCGGCGCGGCCGATGCGGCCACCGGCGTTGATGCGGGGGCCCAGCACGAAGCCGACGTGGAAGGCCGTGGCCGGCCCCTGGCTCTTGGCCACGTCCAGCAGGGCCTTGAGGCCTGGGTTGCGCCAGCCGGACATCACCTTGAGCCCCTGGGAGGCCAGGGCCCGGTTGAAGCCCACCAGCTGGGTGACGTCGCAAATGGCGCCCATGCAGGCAAGGTCCAGCCATTGGCGGATATCGGGCTCGGGGCGCTCGGCGGTGAACAGGCCCTGGCGGCGCGCCTCGCGGTTCAGGGCGGCCATCAGGACGAAGGTGACCCCGGCGGCGGCCAGAACCCCCTGCCCCGACCCGCAGCCCGGCCTGTTGGGGTTCACCAGCGCCGTGGCGGGGGGAACCTCATCGCCGCGCATCAGGTGGTGGTCGATCACCACCACCTCCAGCCCGATCTCGACGGCGTAGGTCACCGCCTCCATGGCCGCGGCGCCGCAGTCGACGGTGATCACCAGCTCGACGCCCTCGTCCTTCAGGCGGCGGAAGGCGGCGGGCGATGGGCCGTAGCCCTCGGTGATGCGATCAGGGACGTAGATGCGCAGCGGCGCGCCCATCGCCCGGGTCCAGCGCACCAGCTGGGCGGCGCTAGAGGCCCCGTCCACGTCATAGTCGGCGAACACCGCCATGGGGCGGCCCTTGGCGACGGCGTCCACCAGGATGGTCGCGGCCTTGTCCATGTCCATGAAGCTGGACGGGTCGGGGAACAGGGCCTTCAGGGTCGGATTGAGGTAGTGTTCGCCCAGGCCGTCCTGCACGCCACGCGAGGCCAGGGCCCGCGCCAGGGGCTCGGGCAAGCCCAGGGTCATCTCGTGGCGGCGCACGGTCTCGGGGTCGGCGGCCCGCTCGCGCCACAGCCGACCGCTGAGCGACTTGGTGACGCCCAGATAGCCCGCCGGGGTGGAGCCGTCAGCCATCACACCGGCCGCTTCATCCGCACTTCGCGCACTGTCTGGGTGGCGGAGTTCATGACGATGGTGTGGGTGTGGACGAACCCATCTTCATAGTGGACGCCGTCCAGCAAGGCGCCGTTGGTGACACCGGTGGCGGCGAAGATGGCGTCGGCGCGGACCATCTCGTGCAGATCATACTTGCGGTCGAAGTCGGTGATGCCGATCCGCTTGGCGCGGGCCTTCTCATCGGCGTTGCGGAACACCAGGCGGCCCTGGAACTGCCCGCCGACGCACTTCAGCGCCGCGCAGGCCAACACGCCCTCCGGCGCCCCGCCCTGGCCGAGATAAAGGTCCACGCCCGTAGAGGGGTCAGCGGTGTTCATCACCCCCGCCACATCGCCGTCGGTGATTAGGTAAATGCGCGCGCCCACCGAGCGGACGCTGGCGATGATGTCGGCATGGCGCGGACGATCCAGGATGCAGACCGTGATCTCGCTTGGATCGACGCCCTTGGCCTCGGCCAGATCCTCGACGTTCTGGGCCGGGGTCTTGTCGAGATCGATGATGCCGGGAGGGTAGCCGGGGCCGCAGGCGATCTTGTCCATATAGGTGTCGGGGGCGTTCAGCAGGGTCCCCTTGGGCGCCCAGGCCATGACGGCCAGCGCATTGGCCATCGCCTTGGCGGTCAGGGTCGTGCCTTCCAGGGGGTCGAGGGCGATGTTGATCTTGGGACCTTTCCCCCGGCCAACCTTCTCACCGATGTAGAGCATGGGAGCTTCGTCCCGCTCGCCCTCGCCGATCACGATCTCGCCGTCGATATCCAGGTCGTTGAGGGCCGTGCGCATGGCGTCCACCGCCGCCTGGTCGGCCGCCATCTCGTCGCCCCGGCCCACCAGTTTCCAGGCGGCGATGGCGGCGATCTCGGTCACGCGAACCGCGTCGATCACCAGACCGCGATCGAGGATTTCGGAACTCATGGACACGTCTCCTGCCGGAATCCGGCATAGCCGGTGACTATCTTGAGATTCTCAGATACGCGCGATGCGCAAGAGGCGCGGTCTCTCCAGCACGGAGGGCAGATTGGCGATACGGTCGATCGCCGCCGTGAGCACCGACTCCGCCACCGCGTGGGTGGTGAGCACGATGGGAACGCCGTCGGCGTTTTCCACCGGCTTCTGCAGGAAGCTCTCGATGGAGACGCCGGCCTCGGCCAGGGTCTCGGAGACCGCGGCGATCACGCCAGGCTCGTCCTTCACCAGGAAGCGCAGATAGGCCCGGCCCATGCTCTTGGACGGGTCCACCGGGGTGAAGGGCTTCAACTCCCCGGCCGGCCGCTGGAAGACCGGACGCACCGCGCCGGTCATCACGTCGGCGATGTCGGCGGCCACGGCGGCCGCGGTCGGACCGGCGCCCGCGCCGGGGCCCTGGATATAGATGGTGCCGATCCGGGTCCCTTCGATGAAGAGCGCGTTCAGCGCCCCGCCGGCCTGGGCCAGGGGGTGATTGATCGGCGCCAGGGACGGGTGCACCCGCACCAGCACGCCGTCCGAGGATCGGTCGGCCGAGGCCACCAGCTTCACGCGGTAGCCCAGGTCGCGGGCCAGCTTGATGTCCAGCAGCTCGATGCCGTCGATGCCCTCGATCTCGGCCGCCGCATAGGTCGGCGCACAGCCGAAGGCCAGGGCCGCGAGGATCGATATCTTGTGCGCCGCGTCAAAGCCGCCGACGTCCATGGTTGGATCGGACTCGGCGTAGCCCAGGCGCTGGGCCTCGGCCAGGACATCGGCGAAGGCGCGGCCGCCGCTATCCATCTCGGTCAGGATGTAGTTGCAGGTGCCGTTGAGAATGCCCGCGACCGACCTGATGTCGTCGCCGACCATGGCCTCGCGCAGCATCTTCACCGCCGGCGTGCCGCCCATGACGGCGGCCTCAAACAGCAGGGGCACGCCCTTTGACTCGGCCAGCAGGGCCAGCTCGGCGCCGTGTTCGGCGATCAGGGCCTTGTTGGCGGTGACCACGGGCTTGCCGGCGTTGAGGGCGGCTTCCACCGCGGCCTTGGCCGGGCCGTCCGAGCCCCCGACCAGTTCGACGAAGATGTCGTTGTCCGGGGACTTGGCCAGTTCCACCGGGTCGTCGAACCAAGGCAGGTTGGAGATGTCGAAAGGCCGTGGCCGCGAGCGAGAGCGCGCCGAGACCCCGGTGACCACGGCTTGACCGCCGGCGGGCGCGAAGCCCGGCCGGTCGGACAGGAAGTTTAGCAGCCCGCCGCCAACCGTCCCCAGGCCCGCGACACCGATGCGCCAGACGTCTTTGGTCATTGGGCCGCCAGGGTGTTGTGGGCCCGGCCGAGGATTTCCTCGGAATTGGCCAGGAACTTCTTCACGTTGCGCGCGGCTTGGCGGATTCGGTGTTCGTTCTCCACCAGGCCGATGCGGACATAGCCCTCGCCGTACTCGCCGAAGGCCACGCCCGGAGCGACGGCGATGCCGGCCTCCTCGATCAGCAGCTTGGCGAACAGCATGGAGCCCGCGTCCTTGTACTGCTCGGGCAGCGGCGCCCAGGCGAACATCGAGGCGGGCGGCGCTGGGATGTCCCAGCCGGCCCGCTTCATCGAGGTTACCAGCGTATCGCGACGGCTTTTGTACATGGCCCGGATCTCATCGACGCAGTCCTGCGGCCCGTTCAGCGCGGCGGCGGCGGCCACCTGGATCGGGGTGTAGGCCCCATAGTCGAGATAGGACTTCACGCGGGCCAGGGCCGCGCACATCCGCTCATTGCCCACCACCATGCCCACACGCCAGCCGGCCATGGCGTAGGTCTTGGACAGCGAGTTGACCTCGACGGCGATCTCCTTGGCCCCGTCCACCTGCAGGATGGAGGGCGGTGGGTTGTCGTCGAAGTAGATCTCGGAATAGGCGATGTCGGAGAGCACCAGCAGGTCGTGCTTCTTCGCCAGCGCCACGGCCTCCTTGTAGAAATCCAGGTCCACCCACTGGGCCGTCGGGTTGGACGGATAGGACAGGATCAGCACGCTGGGGGCCGGGCTGGAGTGGCGCATCGCGGCGCTGACGCCCGATAGGTACTCTTCCGGGGATGGGGCCGGCACGTGGCGGATCACGCCACCGGCCATGATGAAGCCGTAGGCATGGATCGGGTAGGCCGGGTTCGGACAGAGGATCACGTCGCCCGGGGCGGTGAGCGCCTGGGCCAGGTTGGCGAAGCCTTCCTTCGATCCCAGGGTGGCGATCACCTCGGTGTCGGGGTTCAGGGTCACGCCGAAGCGCTTCTTGTAGTAGCCGGCCATGGCGCGGCGCAGGCCGACGATACCCTTTGAGGCGGAGTAGCGCCCCGCCTTGGGGTCTCGGGCGGTCTCGATCAGCTTGTCGACGATGTGCTTGGGCGTCGGCATGTCGGGATTGCCCATGCCGAAGTCGATGATGTCCACGCCTTGGCCGCGCAGGCGGGCCTTGATGCGGTTCACTTCCTCGAAGACGTAGGGTGGAAGGCGTCGGATACGGTGGAATTCAGGGGTCATTTTGAGCTCGGGCCGCGGGCCTCGCGGCGGTAGGGAGCTGAGGTCGCGCGAGGCGGGGCTCGTTGCGGGGCTTCGCCAGGCAGGTTCAAGGTCGTCAGCCTCCGCGGGCCTATCTGGGCGGCGGAGGCGGTGTAGCTCGCGCCCGCTGGGCCTTGGCGAAGGCTTCGGTGGCCGCGGTGGTGGATTCGGGGCCGGTCGTTTCGGGGCCGGCGATGTCGCGCGCACGGCCGGCGAAGGCCTCGGTGCTGGTCAGGGTCCAGGTGCCGGGCGCCGTGTCTCGGACCAGCTCGACGCCCGCCAGCTGAAGCTCGGTCGCCGCGCGGCCGAAGGCCGGCAGGGGGCGCACATCGTTGGGAACCGAAGGTATGTCGGCGAAGGTCGGATAGTCGCGGCTCGCCCGGGCCTTGGCGGCCACCTCGCCGGCGATCGGCGAGGCAGGGTCCACGGACGCGGTGACAAAGGGGTTGGAGGTCGCGCAGCCGCCCAGCATCGCGGCGCCGCAGGCGCAGACAAGCAGGCTGGTCCGCAAAGGTTCCAAGCCACTCATCACGAAAAGTCTAGGCGACGCGTTCATCTTGGCGCTGGTCTTATGCCATGATTGCTTCGGGCGAAAGAGCGCGAGCGCCTGGCCCGCAAGACAAACCTGGGAGAAGACGGTCATGAGCAAACAGCCGACCAAGACCAAGGCCGTCAAGGCCAAGGCGTCGGACAAGGCCAAGACCGGCTCCGGCAAGGCCAAGACCAAGGCCGCCCAGGCCGCCGAACCCAAGGCCAAGCCGACCAAGGCCGCCCCCGAGGCGCGCCGTGTCGAGCCCCCGAAGGCCGAATCTCCCCGTGCCCAGCCCAGCCCCGCGGCCGCCGCGGCCTTCGGCGCCACCATCGACTTCCCTCAGGCCCAGCTCAATCCCGAGCAGCGCGAGATGATGGAGAAGCTGTCGGCGAACCTGGCCCGCGCGGCCCTCACCGCCCAGGGCGCCATCGCCGAGGCCGCCCTGCGCCAGGCCGAACGCCCCGCCGCCCTGCAGCCCGACCCCTTCCACGTCGCCCCTGCCCTCACCGACGTCATGGGCCGGCTGGCCTCCCAGCCCGACCGCCTGGTCAGGGCCCAGGCCGACCTGTTCCAACGCTATCTGGAGCTCTGGCAGTCCGCGGCGCGCCGGGCCTCGGGCGAGACCGTCGAGCCTACCGTCGCCCCCGCCAAGGGCGACAAGCGGTTCATGGACCCGGAATGGAGCGACAACCCGGTCTTCGACGTGATCAAGCAGTCCTACCTGGTCACCTCCAACTGGCTGAACGCCCTGGTGTCCGAGGTCGACGGCGTCGATCCCATGGCCAAGCGCCGGGTCGAGTTCTTCATGAAGATGCTCACCGACGCCTTCTCGCCCTCCAACTTCCTGGTCTCCAACCCGGCGGCCCTACGCGAGGCCATGTCGACGCAGGGCCAGAGCCTGTTGCAGGGCATGGAGAACTTCGCCGCGGACCTGACCCGCGGCGGCGGCACCCTGGCCATCAGCCAGACCGACTACGACATGTTCAAGATCGGCGAGAACGTCGCCACCGCCCCGGGCAAGGTGGTGTTCCAGAACCAGGTGCTGCAGCTGCTGCAGTTCACCCCGACAACGGAGACCGTGTTCGACATCCCGCTGGTGATCTTCCCGCCCTGGATCAACAAGTTCTACATCCTGGACCTGCGCCCCGAGAACTCGATGATCCGCTGGCTCACCGACCAGGGGATCACCGTCTTCGTGGCCTCCTGGGTCAATCCCGACGTGGAGATGGCCGCCAAGACCTTCGAAGACTACATGCAGCAGGGCATCTATGAGGGCACCGCGGCGGCCATGAAGCAGGCCGGCGTCGAGCAGGTGAACACCGTCGGCTATTGCATCGGCGGCACCCTGCTCTCCTCCACCCTGGCCCATATGGCCGCCAAGGGGGACAAGCGGATCGCCTCGGCCACCTTCTTCGCCGCCCAGCAGGACTTCGCCGAGGCCGGCGACCTGCTGCTGTTCACCAACGAGGACTGGCTGGGGGACCTGGAGAAACAGATGGACGCCGCCGGCGGCGTGCTGTCGGGCCAGGCCATGGCCGAGACCTTCAACTCCCTGCGGGCCAACGACCTGATCTGGTCGTTCTTCGTGAACAACTACCTGATGGGCAAGGAGCCCAAGCCCTTCGACCTGCTGTTCTGGAATTCCGACCAGACCCGCATGCCCAAGGCCCTGCATCTGTTCTACCTGCGCAAGTTCTACGGCGAGAACGCCTTGGCCAAGGGCGAGCTGGTGATGGACAACATCAAGCTCGACCTGTCGAAGGTGAAGACTCCCGTCTATGTGCAGTCGTCCAAAGAGGACCACATCGCCCCGGCGCGCTCGGTCTATCGCGGAGCCAAGCTGTTCGGCGGCCCGGTGACCTTCACCCTGGCGGGCTCGGGCCACATCGCCGGCGTGATCAACGCCCCGGTCGCCAACAAGTACCAGCACTGGACCAACAGCGACCTGCCCGCCTCCGTCGAGCAGTGGATGGAGGCCGCCAAGGAAACCCCCGGCTCCTGGTGGCCGCACTGGGCGGAGTGGCTGAAGGCGAAGTCCGGCGGCCAGGTCCCGGCCCGCGATCCCGCCAAGGGGCCCTTCAAGCCCCTGGAGGACGCGCCGGGCTCCTATGTGAAGGTGAAGTCTTAGGGTGGCCAAGACCATCGCCGAGCTGCAGCGCGCGATGGCCCAGGCGATGGACCACGAGGAGTACGAACTGGCCGCGAAACTGCGCGACCAGATCGCGGCCCTGACCCCCGGCTCGGGGATCAGGATTCAGCAGCCAGGGCAGATGGGGCTCGGCACCGACACCCAGGCCGTGCGCGCGCCCAAGGGTTGGAAGCCGCCCCCCAAGCCCAACCTGATGACCCGCAACACCAAGCCTCGAGGCGGGCGGAAGTAGCCCCTGCCCGCTAGTCCGGCACGTTGCGCCAGCCCGCGAGCAGGCTGAATCCATCCTTGTCGATCTCGATCCAGCAGCCCCCGCCGGAATGCTGGGGTTTTTCGGCGGCACCGATGGCGGCACCCTGCAGGTGGGCCATCAGCAGTTCGCCCACCCCGCCGTGCGACACCACCACGATATCGCCCCGGGTCGGCTCGTCGCGAGCCAGGCGCCGCATAGCCGTGACGATGCGGTCCTGAGCATGGCGGGCGGTTTCCCACCCGCGCACGCTCTCGTCAGGCTTGCCGAAGAACGCGGCGACGACCTCCCAGAACTCGGGCGGGGCGATGTAGCCGGTGGCCGACCGGTCGTTCTCGCCGAGTTCCGAATCGATCCGGTGCGGAACGCCGAGGTGGCCGGCGATGATCGCGCCGCCGTCGAGGGCCTTCTGCTCGCGGCTGGACCAGACGGCGGTCACCTCCCCGTCCGCCAGACTGTCGGCGAACTGGCGGGCGCGGCGGCGGCCCACGTCCGACAGGGGCCAGCGCGGGACCGACACGGCGGGATCGATGACCACCTGCGGGTGAGTCAGGAAGTAGATGCGGGGCATGGCCTCGTCGGTCCCAGGCTCGAGCCTGTCAGTCAACCGAGTTTCTCGGATCGCCCGCGATCCGCCGGCCATTCTCCAGCCACGCTCGCAAGCCCGGCGACAGCTCCTCCTCTAGACGCTGCAGATAGAGCGAGTTGTCGTCATCGGTCAGGACTGCCTGCCAGCGATCGTTGGTCCCCTTGTTGAGGAAGGTCTCGGTCCCGCCTTCAAAGCCGAACTCCATGCCTGGTAGCAGAGCCGGCCCATCCCGCTTCATGGTCTCGAAGGTCGCCGCGTCTACCAGTTCGGGCCACAGGTCGACGGCCACCTCGATATCCAGAAAGTCGGCGATCCTGCCCATCTCGCCCCGCAGGTCGGCCTTCAGATCATTGTAGTGGACCAAAAGCAGGTTTGACCGTCCGCGGCCCGCCCAGTAGCTCCGCTCGATGTCAAAGAACGATTGCGACATCAAGGACAGCTCGCTGTCCTCGCCCCGCGACATCCAGTGATGAAAGAACTCCCGCGCGGTCTTCGGGGGCCGAGGCAGGGGGCGACCAATCTGTGGCTCTTCCATCCCCGCGGCGTCGAGACCCGCCCAGGCGAGGGCGGTGTAGCCACTGATGTGGTTGAGATAGGACATGCACGCGTCGCGCCCGCCGCGCGCCACATGGATGTAGCGCACTTCATCATAGATCGGCAGACCGTCGAGCGGCAGATGAGACTTCAGGAACCGCCGATGGGTCTGGGCCTCAATGGTCGCCAGAACCGGCCCGACCGGCCCCTTGAACCGGTTGTCGATCCAAGGCGACATCATCGACACCGGCCGGGGGTCGGCCGACTGAAAGATCAGCAGGTTGACGATCTGCTGGGTCCAGGTTGTGCCAACCTTGGGCGGGGTGGCGATCACCACGTCGCCGGGTCGCGGCGCGTAAGCGTCCCAACGCCGGCTGTCGCAGTACCAACTGCGGAATTCCCGAACCGGCGCGCGCTCCAGCATGCTGTGCCCCCTCAAAGCCCAGGGTCTTCAGTTGCCGATCGGTTAGTGAAATACCAGGGTTATTCGGATTGGATCGGACAAAATCCCGGCCAGGCCCGCGATCCCCTAGTCGGGGACGAACCGCAGGGCCACGCCGTTGTTACAGTAGCGCAGGCCCGTAGGGCGTGGCCCATCGTTGAAGACGTGGCCCTGGTGTCCCAGGCATTGGGCGCAGTTGTACTCCGTGCGCAGCATTCCCATAGAATAGTCCGGCCTCTTGATCAGCGCGCCGCCGATGGAGGTGAAGAAGGAAGGCCAGCCCGTGCCGCTCTCGAACTTCGCCGTGCTCTTGAACAGCGGCCAGTTGCAGCCGGCGCAGACGTAGGTCCCCTTGCGGTGCTCCTTGAGCAGGGGGCTGGTTCCCGGCCGCTCCGTGCCCTCGTGACGCAGGACCCGATAGCTATCGGCCGGAAGGCGCGCCTTCCACTGAGCGTCGGTGAGCTTCTTCCACTTGGGATCGGGCGCGGGCGCCGCCAGAGCGGAGCCGGCGGGCGCGAGCGCCAGGGCGACGGCGGAGGTGGTGAGGAAGCGGCGGCGGTCCAGGGTCTGGGTCATGTCAGGTCATACGTGCCGGCGCATCCGAAGGTTTCACTCGGACCGTCTAGAGCCCCGCCGCCTCGTCGAGGCCTAGCATCAGGTTCATGTTCTGCACGCAGGCGCCCGAGGCGCCCTTGCCCAGATTGTCCAGCAGGGCCACCAGCCGCGCCTGGTCCTCGGCCTCGTTGCCGAACACGAACAGCTTCATGCGATTGGTGCCGTTCAGGCCCTCGGGATCCAAGGTCTTGATCCCCTGGGCCTCTTCAAGGCTGGCGACCTCGACGAACTGCTGGGCCTGGTAACGTTCGGCCAGAACCGCCTGGATCGCCGCCAGGGTCGGCTTCTTCGGCAAGGACCAGAGGTGCAGAGGGATCTCGACGATCATGCCCTGGTGATAGCGGCCCACCGCCGGGGTGAAGATCGGCTTGTGGGTCAGGCCGCCGCGGTCCGCGATCTCCGGCACATGCTTGTGGGAGAGCCCCGTCGCATAGATCCGGTAGGCGGCGGTGGTGTAATCCGGGGCGCTCTCGTCCTCGAACTCCGCGATCATCTGCCGTCCGCCGCCCGAATAGCCCGACACCGCATTGATGGTCACCGGCTGCTCGGCCGGCAGCAGGCCGGCGTCCACGAGGGGCCGGATCAGGGCGATGGAGCCGGTCGAGTAGCAGCCGGGATTCGACACGTGCTTGGAGGCCGCGATGGCCTCCCGCTGGCCGACAATGGCCTCCGGGAAGCCATAGGCCCAGCCCGGCGCGACCCGGTGGGCCGTCGAGGGGTCGACGATCTTCACCGCCGGGTTGGTGATCAGACCGACCGCTTCCTTGGCCGCGTCGTCGGGCAGGCACAGGATCACCACGTCGGCGCCGTTCAGCAGCTCGGCGCGGGCGGCCGGGTCCTTGCGCTTGGCCGGATCGATGGAGATCAGTTGCAGGTCGCTGCGGCCCTCGAGCCGCTCGCGGATCTGCAGCCCCGTGGTGCCAGCCTCGCCGTCGATGAATACCGTGTGGGTCATGTCGCTGATCCAAGCAAAACCAAGTTCCAGATAGCAGAAGGGGCGCCCCGGTTTCCCGAAGCGCCCCTTTGCAAAACGCGTGTGAACGCGCGCGGGTTTAGCGCTTCGAGAACTGGAAGCTGCGTCGCGCCTTCGCCTTACCGTACTTCTTCCGCTCGACCACGCGGCTGTCGCGGGTGAGGAAGCCGTGCGGCTTCAGCACCGGGCGCAGGCCCGGCTCATAATAGGTCAGGGCCTTAGACAGACCGTGACGGATCGCGCCGGCCTGGCCCGAGAGGCCCGAACCCACGACCGAGACGACGACGTCGAACTGGCCTTCACGGTCGGTGACCTGGAAGGGCTGGGCGAGCATCATGCGCAGCACCGGACGGGCGAAGTAGATTTCCTGGTCGCGGCCGTTGATGGTGATCTTGCCCTTGCCCGGCTTGATCCAGACCTTGGCGATCGCGTTCTTGCGCTTGCCGGTGGCGTAGGCGCGGCCGAACTTGTCGATCTTCTGCACGGCCGGCTCGGCGGCCGGTTGCGAGGAGAGGCTCTGCAGAGCCTCGAAGCCTTGGGATTCGGACATGCTTAGGCGCTCCGCACGTTCTTGGCGTTCATCTCTTTGAACGCGATGGTCTCGGGGGTCTGCGCTTCGTGCGGATGCTCGGGCGAATTGTAGAGCCGCAGATGGGTCAGTTGGGCGCGCGCCAGCGGGCTTTCCTTGGGCAGCATGCGCTCGACAGCCTTTTCCAGGACGCGTTCCGGGAACTTGCCGTCCAGCACCTGGCCGGCGCTGCGCTGCTTGATGCCGCCGGGGTGGCCGGTGTGGCGGTAGTAGATCTTGTCGGTCAGCTTCTTGCCGGTGAACTTCACCTTGTGGGCGTTGATCACGACGACATAGTCGCCGCAATCGACGTGCGGGGTGTAGTCGGGGCGGTGCTTGCCGCGAAGACGCATGGCGATGAACGAGGCGAGACGGCCGACGACGGCGTTCTCGGCATCGATCACGATCCACTTCTTCGTGACGTCGGCGGGCTTCAGAGAAGCCGTCGTCTTCATCATGGGAACGGGTCCGTAATTGGCGTGGGACCGGAAGATCCCGACGAAAGAGGCGCGCTGATACGTCGGCTGAGCCGGCCTGTCAACAACTTCGCGAACCCGGACGGCGGAAATCCTTATGCCATAAGGGTTTGGCGAGATGGGTATCTGAATACCGCGTCAAACAGCCGTCACGGGACTATGCTGGAAGCAGGCTCGACGGCGCCGTCACGGCGCCAAGCCCTGGATGCCCCATGTTCACGTCCCGACGCCAGCTTATCCGCGCCACCGCGGCCACACTCGCCTTCACAGGCTTCTCGCGGTTCGCCGCGGCCCAGGACGGGGCGGTGGACACCGCCACCTATAGAAGTGAGGTCGCGGGCTACGGGCCGCTGATGCGCGATCCCGCCGGCGTCTTCGATCTGCCCGAAGGCTTCTCCTACACGGTCGTGTCCAGGGCCGGGGACCCGATGAGCGACGGGCTGATCACGCCCTCCAAGATGGACGGCATGGGCTGCTTCGCCCTCGACAACGACCGGGTGGCGCTCGTGCGCAATCACGAGATCAAGCCCACCGACCTGGAGATCACCGCCTTTGGCCCTGGCCGCGTCCTGGCTTCCAAGGTGAAGGCCGAGCGGGTCTATGACCGGACCGAAGACGGCCTGCCCATGGGCGGCGGCGCGACCACCCTGGTCTACGACCTGCGCAAGCGCGTCCTGGAGCGGTCGCACCTCAGCCTGGCGGGGACCTCCACCAACTGCGCGGGCGGCATCACGCCCTGGGGATCCTGGCTGTCCTGCGAGGAGACGACCCTGAACGCCGGGAAGGACCACGGCTGGGTCTTCGAGGTGTCGTCGCGGGGCAAGGGCCTGGCTGACCCCACCCCGATCAAGGCCATGGGCCGCTTCCGCCACGAGGCGACGGCCATAGATCCCCGCACCGGCGTGGTTTACCTAACCGAGGACATGGGGGACGGTTTCGGCCTCTTCTACCGCTATCTGCCCAACGACCGCACCAAGCTGCTGGCAGGCGGAAAGCTCCAGGCCCTGTGCCTGCCCGAGGGCGTCGACGCCGATCCCCGCAACTGGGAAAGCACCTATTGGAAGCAGGGCGACTCCCGCCCTGTGCGCTGGGTCGATATGGACGGGGTCGACAATCCCCACGAGGACCTGCGCTACCGCGGCCACACCAAGGGCGCGGCCTGGTTCGCCCGGGGCGAGGGCATCTATTACGGCCAGGGCGAGATCTACTTCACCTGCACGAGCGGCGGACCGGCCCGGGGCGGCCAGATCATGCGCTACGTCCCCAGCGCCCTGGAGGGCCAGGCCGGCGAAGCCGCCCAGCCCGGCCAGCTGCAGCTCTTCATCGAGCCCACCGACACCGGCGTGATGCAGATGGCCGACAACATCGCGGTCTCGCCCTGGGGCCATCTGTTCGTCTGTGAAGACCGAATCGACGGGATCAACTTCCTGCGCGCCGTCACCCCGCAGGGGAAAATCTACACCTTGGGCCGCAACGCCGCGGCCATCGGCGAGGGCGACGCCACCAACGCCGAGCTTGCCGGGGTCTGCTTCTCTCCGGACGGTACGACGATGTTCGTCAACATCTACGCCCCGGGCCTGACGCTGGCCATCACCGGCCCCTGGTCCAGCTTCCGAAGCTAGGGCCGGCGGACCCGCCAGGCGAAGGCGGTGGCGACGGCCAGCAGCAGGGCCGCGGTGACCTGGTGCAACAGGGCCAGCCAGAGCGGCGTGCCGGCCATCAGAGTGATGATCCCAAGCCCGGTCTGGACCAGGACCACGCCGCCCAGCGCCAGGGCCAGGACCTTGGCGCCCGCCGGCAGGAAGCGCGAGCGCTGCGCGGCGACCGCCGCCACCAGGGCCAGGATCACCAGAAGGTAGGCCAGCAAACGGTGATGCAGCTGCACCGCGGCCTGGCTGTGGGCCACGGTCGCCCAGAGGGTGGCGCCCGCGTAGTCCGTCGGGAACAGGGCGCCGTTCATCAGCGGCCAGTCGTTGTAGACAAAGCCCGCGTCGTTGCCGGCCACCAGGGCGCCCAGCAGGATCTGAGCAAAGATGAGCCCGCCCAACCCCAAGGCATGCCGGTTCCAGGCGCTGGGGACGGTCTGCCGGGGGGCGCCTGTCCAGGCGTCGAGCGCCGTCCAGATCAGGCCTGCCAGAAGCGCGAAGGCCAGGCCCAGGTGCACCGTCAGCCGCTCGGGCGCGACCGACACCAGTTGAGACTGCGAAAGGCCGCTGGAGACCATCCACCACCCGATGGCGCCCTGCAGGCCGCCAAGGGCGAACAGGACCGCACAGCGCCAGATGAGTCGCTTGGGAAGTTGGCGACGGACCAGGAAATAGACGAAGGGGATGGCGAAGGCGGCGCCCACCAGCCGGCCCAGGAGCCGGTGACCCCACTCCCACCAGTAGATGGTTTTGAAGGCCTCCAGGCTCATGCCCTTGTTCAGCTGCTGATACTGCGGGATTTCGCGGTAGCGCGCGAATTCCTCGTTCCAGTCGCCCGCCGACATCGGTGGCAGGGCCCCCGTCACGGGTTTCCACTCGGTGATGGAAAGACCGGAGTCGGTGAGCCGCGTGGCCCCGCCCACCACCACCATGACCAGGACCAGCAGGGCGACGGCGAAGAGCCAGAGTGCGACCGGCCGCGACCGATCCGAGCGGAGGAAAGACGTCATGGAGGTGACTGCAAACCTTTCGGGGTTCCGATCCGACCCGCTACCTGAGAAGCTCCCCGGCGTCCACGCTTGCACGCCACTTGCACACCATATGTGATCGGGGAATGGTCCGGCACAGCCAGACGGGGGCGTTGAGGCGAATTTATGAACGGCGTTGGCCTCTTTGCTGAGATTCTGATCGGGATGCTGGCCGGCTGGCTGGCCGCCCTGGCGCTCGGGCGCCGCCACAGCCTGTTCATCTACCTCGCAGTGGGCTTCGCGGGCGCCATAGTGGGCCACGCCATCGCCGCGGGGCTCGACATCCATCTCGTCGGGGTCTGGGCCAGCCTGATCGCGGCCACCGTCGGCTCGATCCTGTTCCTGGCGCCCTTCGCCATCTTCCGCCGCCGCTAGCTCGGCCCTATATCGGCGCCATGAGCGCACGCGTCCGGAAGTTTGTTGGCGGTATCGGCATCCTGGTTTTCCTCGCCGCCTATATCTGGGCGGTGACGGCGATCGCCGAACACGTACCCGATCAGGTCTTCATCCAGACGCTGTTTTACGCTGTGGCCGGCATCAGCTGGGGCGTGCCCATCCTACCGCTGCTGTCCTGGATGAACCGGGGGAAGTAGCCGCAAACGAAAAGGGCGCCCTCTTGCGAGAGCGCCCCTTCGGCCTTCCGATGGTCGGAGCGACAGGATTCGAACCTGCGACCCCTTGACCCCCAGTCATGCCGGACAGGCTAACCCCAACTCACATGCACTCCGAAACCCTTGAAACGAACAAGGGTTGAGCTAACTTGCGCTAACAGCAGGCATCGCCAACGAACGGGTTCGGCGTTACCTGACGGGGCCGCAGGTAACAGATGGCAAAGATCACCCTGAACGATAAGGCCGTCCGGCGCGAGGCGCCTAAGATTGGCCAGACCGAGTTATGGGACAACGTACTGCCCGGCTTCGGCCTGCGCATCGCAGCCGGCGGCGCCCGGACCTACTTCGTGATGAAGCGCCTGGACGGAAAGCTGGTGCGCCGCTCGGTGGGGCGCTGCCCTCCCCCGCACGTCATGCGGGACGCTCCGCTGCCCGAGGGCGAACTCTGGCCCC
>NZ_JANPJP010000172.1:0-15354 GCF_031425575.1 Phenylobacterium sp. | reverse complement strand
GACCGTCCTTCGGACGGCCACCCTCTCCCACAAGGGGAGAGGGTCTCCATCACTCATTTTCGTCACTACGGCCCCGGTGTGATCGTCGTTCGGTCCGCGGCCGTGCGGGCGTTGAGCGCCGGGCGGTACATGTCGTGGGCCTGGGCGCCGGGGAGCAGGAAGTCGCCGGCGGTCACCGCGCGGGCGACATAGGCGAAGGAGAAGCTCGCCTTGCCCGCCAGGTCGGTGGCGGCGACATAACGATCGTCGCGGCTTTCCTGGACGTCGGCGCCGGTCAGGGTTCCCAGGAACCGGAACGGTCCGTTCTGGGCGTCGTCGGGACCCAGCACCGTCTCGATCTCAAAGCCGGCCGGCAGCGGATCGTCGATCACCAGCGCCATGGAGCGCGCCTGGCTGGAGCGCCCGGAGACCACCACGATCACCCGGTCGCCCTGGCGCAGGGCCCGGGGATCGACCGCACCGCCGGTGAAGCCCACCAGCCGCTTGCTGAGCGTGATGCCGCTCTCGCTGGCCGGCGGGGCGGCGATGGGGGTCCCCGTCACCGTCACCGTCCGCCAGAGCGCATTGCCGCCGTTCGTGAAGCTGGCCGCCGACAGTTTGCCCACGGCCCAGCGCGGAGCCCCGCCCGCCGGACTGAGCGGGGTGGCGCCGGCGGCGGTGACCTTCATCGGTCCCGCCGCCTTCAGCATGAAGTGGGCGGCCTGCAGCAGGCGGGCCTGCTCCTGGGTGTTGAGGCTGTCAGGGTCCTTCACGGCGTTCTCGAGCCGGCCCTGAAGGCCGCGCGCCATGCCGCTTTCCCCGGCCTCGTAGGCCAGCGCGATGACGGCCGCCAGGTCCCGCAGCGGGCTCTGGTACCAGTCGCTCTCCTCACGATAGCCCAGGCTGCGGATCGCCTGGCGCAGGGCCGAGCGGGCCCGGGCGTGGTCACCCATCAGGGCGAGGCCCGCGCCCACCTGGGCCTTGGCCAGGGGCGAGCTTTCGCTCTTCATCTGCACGTCATGCCACCAGCGCAGGCGGCCCAGGTCGCCCCGTCCGCCCTTGGCCAGGACGTAGAGGGCGTAGGCCGAGGCGCGGCTGCGCATGCTGGCCGTGGCCTTCTTCGAGGCGTCGGGCGAGCCCGCCCACCACTCGGGATATTCCGTGCGGTAGGAGATCGAGACCCAGCCGGTGGGCTGGGAGATCTGGCGCATGGCCGACAGCGCCCGGTCGACGGCCTGTTGCGGCACGGGCACGCCCGCGCGCTGGGCCTCGATGAGGAAGTCGGTGGCGTAGGCGCCCAGCCAGGCGTCGGCCTCACCATCGCCCACCCGCCAGAGACCGAAGGCCCCGTCGAGGGTCTGGCGGTCCAACAGGCGTCCCACGGCGCCGGCCAGGGCGGCCGAGGAGCGCTTCACCTTCGGGTCGCTGCTGATCTCCTGGGCGTAGAGCAGGGGATAGGCCGCCGAGATGGTCTGTTCGGTGCAGCCATAAGGATAGCGTGACAGGGCGACCGCGATCGGCCCGGGGTCGAAGCCCCGGAACGGCGAGTAGCTGACCTGCATCGTGGCGTCCCCCGCCGCCAGGCCCGCGAGCAGGTTCGCCGTCGGGGTGTAGCTGGTCCCAGGGCGTTGCAACTCGATGGTGGTGCGGGTGACCGGGCTCCAGCCCAGGCGGGTCTGGATCGGATAGTCTCGCACCGTCGTGAACCCAGGGCCTGAGACCGTGAACCCGACCTTGCCGATGCCGGCGCGGGTGGGGGCGTCGAAGGCTATCCGCTCGGCGACCCGCTGGTTGAGGGCCAGCTGATAGGCCTTCTTGAAGGGCGCCAGTATCCCGCCCGACGAGGTGAGCTGGGCGACATAGGCGCCGACCCTGCCCTCCAGATTGTGCAGTTCCAGGGTGGCGAAGGCCTTGTCCCCGGGCGCCAGGAAGCGCGGCAGCGACAGTTCGGTCACCACAGGCTCGCGCACGGTGAGCGGCTTGGAGGCCGAGCCCACGGCGGTGTCGGTCCAGGCCACGGCCATCAATCGCAGTTCGCCGTTGAAGTCCGGGGCGGGGAACTTGATCACCGCCTTGCCGTCCAGGCCCGTCTCCACCACGCCCGACCACAGGGCCACGGTCTTGATGGGGGTGACGGTCAGGCCCTCGCCGCCGATCTCATCGCCGCCGAAGCTGACATTGGCCGGCGCGCCCAGGTTGGGGTCGAGCATGCGGCCGTAGTCGTCGCGGTAGCCGAGGGTCAGGGCCTTCTTGCCGAAGTACCACTTCACCGGATCGGGACTGTCGAACTTGGTCAGGCGCAGGATGCCCTCGTCGACGGCCGCCAGGGTCACGTGCGCCCGGCCGCCGAGGCCGGCGCCCTTGATGGTGATGGGCACGCTAAACAGGGCCTTGGAGTCCACCTTGGCCGGGGTGTTCAGCTCGACGCTGAGCTTGCGGCTCTTCGGGTCGAGGGGCACGTAGACCAGGCCGAGCGCGCGGCGCGGCTTGGGCGCGGCCACCGGATCGCGCGGCTGAACCACGCTCACCAGGACATAGGCCCCGCCGCCCCAGGCGCCGTTGGTCTTCAGGCGCACGGTGGCGCCCTCCTTGCCGACGGTGACGGTCTTGAAGTCGATCAGCCGGTCGGTGGCCACCGCGATCTGGGCCTCCCCGGCATAGGGGGGCTTCAGGGTGATCTCGACGGTGTCGCCCTGGGCGTAGGCCTGGGCCCCGGCGCTGACGCGCACAAAGTCGGGGGCCTCGACGTCCTTGGCCGGCGCCCCCCAGCCCGAGGCGAAGCGGATGACGCTTTTCGCGCCGCCCGGCCCGGTGAGCTCAAGGCGATAGTCGCCCCAGCCGAGACGGCGTGCGATGCGGGCGGGCGCTCCGGACCCGACGTTCAGCGCGCCCTTTTGCACCACAACGTCGCGGCTGGTCCGGCGCCACTGCCAGCGTCCGTCCTGCTGGTACCAGTCATAGTCCCAGTTCTCGGCGATCAGGCTGTAGGCCACGCCGTTGGCCGAGGTCCGCCTGCCCAAGGCGTCGGCGGCGATGACGTTGAGCGCGATGGTGGGATCGCCACTGCCGCCTGAGTCACCCTGGTCGACCTTGACCCCCAGATAGAGGGCCTTGTTGCGGACCTTGAGGTTCAGGCCCTCGCGCACCGGCCGGCCGCCGGGCTCGAAGACGCTGGCGGTCATGACGGCCGACAGGGGCTGGGGGGTGTCGCCGGCCTCGGCGGCCGACAGCTTCAGGGTGGCCCGGCCCTCGCCGTCGGTGACGGTCTGGCCGAGGTCGAGATACTTCTCCTCGAAGGGGCTGACCTGGTCACCCCACGAATAGCCCTCGAACTGCGGGAAGGGGTTGGCGTCAACCTTCAGCCGCGCCTCGCCCTGCACCTGCAGGCCCGCGCCGGCCGCGCCGTAGAGGAAGCGGGCGTTGATATCGACATTGCGGATCTCTGCTGCTTTCAGCGGCACGGACTCCTGGCCGACCGCGGTCACGGCCAGCCGCTGCGGCGCGAAGTCCTCGACCGAGAAGCTCAAGGTCCCCGCGGGCTGCTCCAGGCCGTCGATCTCGACCTTGGCGGTCCAGCGGCCGCGCGGCGCGCTCTTGGGCAGCACCACGTCGGCGCCGACGGAACCCGTCGGGGCGCGGTCGAAGGCGTAGCGCTTGAACTCCACGCCGGACGGACGGCGCACGACGATGGCGCCCTTGCGGTCCTTCACCGCCTTGACTTCACGGTCGCGGAGCAGGGCGTTCAGGTGGACCGTCTCGCCGGGGCGATAGATGCCGCGGTCGCCATAGATATAGGCGTCGACGGCGGTGGAGACCGAGCGGCCGGCCACGCCGCCATCCGGGCTCTCGGTGGTGCGGCCGCCGATGCCCTGCTTCGACAGGTCGACAGGCGCGCGGTCGAGGTCCAGCACGGCGAGGTCGCCGGCCGGTCCATAGGCCATGACCATCTTGGCGTCGGCGGGGCCCTCTCCCTCCAGCAGGGCGTGATCGAAGCGTACCCGGCCCGAGGCGTCGGCGTTGGCCACGGCCAGGTCCTCGCCGTTGCGGGCCACCAGGGTGACCTTCACGCCCGGCAGGGTCTTGGCGGTCTTCAGCGAGCGGACCACGACGTCGAGGGCTTCGGAGCCGTCATAGGCCGACAGCGCCATGTCGGTGAACATCACCCAGCGCCTGGCCTGGGCCGGCGGATTGGGGTCGAGGGTCTCGCCGTCGTCGCCCTTGATGGCGCGGCCGCCGGAGGCGTCGCGGGCCTTGATGACGTAGCCGCCCGGCTTCATGTCCTTGAGCACGGCGCCCAGGGGGAAGACGGTGGTGGTGCGGTCGCCGGCGTTCTGGGCGTTGACCGCCACCTCGCCCTTCCAGACGATCCGGCCCTCGTCGTCGGGGCTGTCGGAGCCGTAGTCGTCGGAATACTGGCCCTCGGGCGTGGGATCCGGCGCGCTGATCGACTTGCGGACCAGGTTGCGGTCCACCACGCGCCAGACCTCTACATAGAGGCGTGACACGTTCACGGTCTCGATGCCGACGCCGTCGGCGTCCTCGCGCGGCAGGATCACGCCTTCGCCAGCGAAGCCGACATAGGGGGGCTTCTCGCCGAAGGTGAAGTCGACGTCGGCGTTGGCGGCGAGCAGTTCGCCGCCCCGGGCGGGCAGGCCCTTCAGCAGGGTCACGCGGCGGTCGGTGAAGCCGACGCCGGCGACGCAGAGCTCGGAGCCTTTCACCGAGACGGCGGGGCTGGCCCCCATGTCGGGCGCCACCAGCACGTAGTCGGCATAGGACTTGGCGGGGTCGAGGGGCCTCGTCAACTCGACGCAGGCCAGGGGTTCAGGCTTGGAGGTGTCGATGCGCGAGCGCCAGACGGCGAAGCCTTCGGGCTTGGGGACACCGCGGCGGGGCGCGTTGGCGTTGCGGGGCTTGCCGAACAGAGACCAGCCCTGGGCGCCCGGCTCCAGCTTGGCGGCGGGGCCGGACTTGCCGGCGCCGAACAGGGACAAGCCGTCCATGCCCTTGGCGGCGATGAAGCCGCCGCCGAACGCCGCCACCAACAGGCCGGCGGCCAACAGGCCGGGCACGCGGCTGGAACGCGCGCCATCGGTCCACGCCCGCAGGCGGCCACCAAGGGTCGAGGCGGGGCGCCGCGGGGTGGGATCGGGCCGGGGCATGGGCTCAGGCGCGCCCTCGGTCGGCGTCTCGTCGCTCGGAGCCATCGCCCCCTCCCCGGATGACCACTGTCGTGGCCAGAGGGGAGGGCAAAGCTTAGCCAAGGTCAATTGGCGTGCCCTGTCGTGGAGGATTTGCGGGCTGATTTTCCGGCGCGGACCCGTTGTATTCCGCTGTTGCATCTACGGTCGCCCGGCCGGACACGAAGATGTTGCGCGCTGCAGTGCGTGAAGCGCGCAACCGCTTGACACAAAGGTGCGTTGGAGTCGTCATCAAGCATTCTTGCTGCAACGCAACAACGCGAGGCCGCCCATGACAGACCAACCGTTCGCCTACTCGCTGGCCCATGCCGAGCTTGGCTGGTCGTGGTCGGTCTATGACCTGGACGGCGAGACCGTCGCCACCGGCCTGGATCGCAGCCAGTCCGACGCCCAGGCCGCCGTGGAGGACACCATCCGCCGGGCCGCCTCGGAGATGCGCGTCTAGCGCGTGTCTGGCGGCCAACGCGGTCGCCCTGCTGGCCTTTGACCCGGCCGCCAAGTACCACATCGCCGCCAGTGTGCCCTACAGGCGCTACGTCCTGGCCTTCAACTACGAGTTCCAATTCTAGCGGGCTGCCTGCCAGCAGACGGGCTGGAAGGGGCCGCTGCACCGCTGCTCTCTCTACGGCCGCAAGGATGTGGGCGAAAAGCTGAACGCCATGCTGGAGCTGGGAAATTCACAACCCTGGCAGGAGACCCTCAAGGTCTATTCGGGCGAGACGCGCACCGACAGCAGCGCCATCACCGAGTATTTCAAGCCTCTGAACGGCTGGTTGACCAAGCAGAACAAGGGCGAGCGCTGCGGCTGGTGAGCGGGGCGCCGCAGGGGATTTCCTTGCGGCGCCGTTTACCCTGTGGGGCGCCTCTTTCGTTTACGCTGATCTGCGAAACTTCCCCGATATTCCTGAGATCGGGGGCGTGGCGTGCGCGCGAAACTGGACCAAGACAAGACTCGAGCGATGGACTGGCGCGTGCGGCTGCTGCGGCGCTGCGTGGCCGGCGCCCGGGACGAGAACGGCGCCGCGGCGGTGTTCTTCGCGGTCTCCCTGATCCTGCTCGCCCCGTTGATGCTGGGCATGTTTGACATCTACCTGGCCTCGACCCAGCGCAATAATCTGCAGGACGCCCTGGACGCCGCGGCCCTGTTCGCCGCGCGCTCCACGGGCACGACCACCGGCGCGGTGGACGCGGTGGGCGACGCCGCCCTCACCGCCAACCTGGTCCTGCCGGCCGGCGCCACACTGGTGGCCTCGAACTTCACCCTCGTGGGGGACAAGGTGGTGGGTTACGCCGAGGTGACGCCTCCCGCCCTGGCGCCCGGCGTCTGGAATCACACCAACGTCAAGGCCAACGCCGAGGTCGTGCGCTCCCTCGACCGGATCGAGATCGCCCTGGTGCTCGACAATACGGGCTCCATGCAGGGCACGAAGCTCGCCACCCTGAAGGACGCCGCCGCGGCCCTGGTGGACAAGCTGGTGGAGGCCTCGGCGCGCAGCGTTCAGACCGACCCGCTGAAGATCGCCCTGGTGCCGTTCTCCACCACGGTCCGCGTGCAGGCGACGACCAGCCTGACCAGCTACAACGTCACGACCCGCACGGGTCCCGGCATCCCCACCTGGCTCGACCCGCTGGCCTCCGCGCACTGGTCGGGGTCCACCAATAACGACATCTTCGAGGTGAGCTCTGGCTCCACCAGCAAGACCGACCGCTTCGCGATGATGAAGAACATTGGTCAGTCCTGGGGCGGCTGCGTCGAGCAGCGCCGGCAACCTTATGACATCCGGGAGGACGCCGCGAGTTCGGCGACCCCGGCCTCGATGTTCATTCCATATTTCTGGCCCGACGAGCCCGACAGCAATCACTACAACAACTACATGAACGATGGTGGCGCCTCAGGTCTGACCGCCCGGCAGAAGCAGCGCCGGACCGCCAAGTACGCCGGCGGCAGCATGGCGCGCTCGGGGGCCTTCAGCCTCGATGGCTCGGCCTACGGCGCCTATTCCCTGGGCCCCAACGCCGGTTGTACCCTGCAGCCGGTCATCCCCCTGACCACCAGCAGCGCCTCCATCAAGACCGGCATCACCAATATGACCGCGGTGGGGGAAACCAACATTCCCCTGGGTCTGGTCTGGGGTTGGCACGCGGTGGCGCCTTCCGGACCGCTTACCGGCGGCTCGCCCTACGGCACCGCCCACGTCCGCAAGATCATCATCCTGATGACCGACGGCAATAACACCATGAACAATCCCTCCAGGAGCGGGGAATCGAACGGCTCATTCTATGGCGGCCTGGGCTACATCTGGCAGAATATGCTGGGCACCACCTCGTCGGACGGCGCCGTGCGCGCCGACGCCATCGACACCCGGCTGGCGCTGCTTTGTACAGCCGTGAAGGCCCGGGACATCGTGGTCTATACGGTGCGAGTTGAGGTCACCAGCGGCTCCTCGTCCCTGTTGCAGAACTGCGCCTCGACGCCGGACAAGTTCTACGACGTGCAGGATGTCGATGATCTGCAGGCCGCCTTCGACGCCATCGCCGGCTCCATCGACAACCTGCGGCTGGCGAAATAACCGCACCTGTCGCCGGATCACGCGGCGGCGCTTGAGAAGTCGGCCCCGGGGGCCTATCTTGGTCCTCGGCGGGTCTGCTGCGGATCTCGTCGAAGGCAACAAATCCCAGAGACCTTAATTCTCTCTACGGGAGCTGTCCCTGTCCGGGCTCGTGGGCCCGGGCATATGGCACCCACCTGGTATACCAGGTCCGAGGGGGTTTTAACCGTCCTTCACGGCTCTCGCGGCGCCGCCACCCTTTCCCTCCCTAGGGTGAGACCTTGTCCCCGACCTCCAAGACCGAGCAGCGGGCGCGCCTGCGCGTCCTGCGCAAAGCCCTGGCCATCGCGGCCCCGGATGCGGCCGAGCGGGCCGCGGCCCTGCTGCCTCTGGAATGTCTGCCAGCCTTCGCGGCCTTTGGCGGCTATCATGCCTTGGGGTCGGAGCTGGACCCTAGCCCGCTGATCCGCAGGCTGGCGGCGACCGGCGCCATGTTGACCCTGCCGGTGGCCCTGTCCCGCGACGCCCCCCTGGTGTTCCGAGCCTGGGATTCCCGCGACACCCTGGTTCCTGACGCCGTGGGGGTGCCGGCGCCGCCGCCCTCCGCCCCTGGATTGCATCCCGACCTGGTGATCGCTCCCCTGCTGGCCTTCGACCGCAACGGCGGCCGCCTGGGTCAGGGCGGCGGTCACTACGACCGGACCCTGGAGAGCCTTCGGTCGACCCGGCCGGTCTTCGTCCTGGGCCTGGCCTATGCCGGCCAGGAGGTCGAACCGATGGAACTTGATCCTCACGACCAGAGGCTGGACGCCATCCTCACGGAAACGGGCTATAGGGAAGTCCAGAACACCTAAGGACTTTCAATGCGTTTTGCTTTCTTCGGGGATGTGGTGGGCCGCGCCGGCCGCGACGGGATCGCCGACCATCTGCCCGCCCTGCGCCGCAGGCTGGCCCTGGATTTCGTCATCATCAACGCCGAAAACGCCGCGGCGGGTTTCGGCATCACCGAGAACACCGCCCGCGAACTGTTCGACGCCGGGGCTGATTGTCTGACCCTGGGCAACCACTCCTTCGACCAGAAGGAGGCGCTCACCTATATCGTGCGCGAACCGCGCCTGATCCGGCCGGTGAACTATCCGCTGTTCGCCGACACGCCAGGCCGCGGCTCGCAGATGTTCGAGACCGACAAGGGTCAGCGCATCCTGGTGATCAACGTCCTGGGCCGCGTCCACATGGACAGCCTGGACGACCCCTTCGCCGCCGTGGACCGCGAGCTCGAGGCCTGCCCGCTGGGGATGGCCGTGGACGCCATCGTGGTGGACATGCACGCCGAGATCACCAGCGAGAAGATGGCCATGGGCCACTTCTGCGACGGCCGCGCCAGCCTGGTGGTGGGCACCCACACCCACGTCCCCACGGCCGACTGCCAGATTCTCAACGGTGGCACCGCCTACCAGACCGACGCCGGCGCCTGCGCCGACTATGACAGTGTGATCGGCAATCAGAAGGAAGAACCCCTGCGGCGCTTCACCACCCGTATCTCCGGCGGTCGCTACAAGCCGGCCGAAGGTCCGGCCACAGTCTGCGGGGTCTATGTGGAGACCGACGACGCCACGGGCCTGGCCCGCCGGGTCGAGCCCATCCGCATTGGTGGGCGGCTGTCGGAAACCGTGCCTGTTTCGGACGCGGTGGCCGCGGAGTAGAGGCTAGGCGACTTCCGTCTCGGCGCCTTCGGCCCGCGCCTCGCAGGCGTCGAGGATGGCGGCGATCAGGGCCATGGGTTGGATCGGCTTGGGCTGCACGTGGTCGAAGCCGTGGGCCATCAGCTTCTGGTCCTCACCCGGCATGGCGTCGGCGGTGAGCGCGATCACCGGCTGCCGGGCGTCACCGGTTTCGCCCGCGCGGATGCGGCGCAGGGCCTCGATGCCGTCCATGCGCGGCATATGCACATCCATCAGCACCAGGTCGAAGGCCTTCTCCCGCAGCATCTCCAAGGCCTCGACCCCATCGTTGGCGGTCTCGAGACGCGCGCCGACCGCCTCCAGGACGGCGCGGACCACGGCCTGGTTGATCGGGTTGTCCTCGGCCACCAGCAGGGTAAGGCCCGAAAGGCCGCCGCTCGCCGCCTCGGGCTCGGCCAGATCGACCGCGTCGGCGCGGGGCAGTTCCAGGGTGACACGGAACACCGAGCCGCGGCCGGGTTCGCTCTCCACCTTGATTTCGCCGCCCATCAGGTCGGTGAGTTGACGGCAGATGGCCAGGCCCAGGCCGGTGCCGCCGAACTTGCGCGTCGTGGCCGCGTCGGCCTGGGCGAAGGCGTGGAAGAGCCTGGCCTGTTGCTCAGGCGTGATGCCGATGCCGGTGTCGGAAACCGCGATCTCGAAGCAGGCGGACTCTTCGCCACGGGCGATCACCGGCCGGACTGACAGGCGCACCTCGCCGGAGTCCGTAAACTTCAAGGCGTTGGACACCAGGTTCAGCATGATCTGGCGGATGCGGTTGGGGTCGCCGGCCAGCCAGCGGGGCGCGCCGGGCGCCAGCTGGTAGCTGAGCTCAACGCCCTTAGCGCTGGCGGTCTCCCGCCACAGGTCGATCACCCGGGCGCCGACCTCGGTGAGGTCGAAGACGATTTCCTCCAGCTCCAGCTTGCCGGCTTCGATCTTCGAGACGTCGAGAATGTCGTTGAGGATGGCCATCAATCCATCGCCCGAGCGGATCAGCATCTCCACCTGGGCGCCCTGGCGCTCGTCCAGACGGGTCTGTTTCAGGGCGTGGGCCATGCCCAGGACCCCGTTCATCGGGGTCCGCAGCTCGTGGCTCATCATGGCCAGGAAGGCGGACTTGGCCTGGCTGGCTTCTATGGCCGTGGCCTGGGCGTCCTCCAAGGCCTGAGCGCTGCGCATGTTCACCACGGCGCTGTTGAAGACGTAGAGCACCGCCAGGCTGAGACTAATCGCAAGGGTCAGAAGGGGCGGGCCGCTGAAGCCGCCATCCAGGATCAGCAGGCCGATGAGCAGGGCGGCGGGGATGCCGGCCAGCACGCCAAGCGCGAGCTTGGAGCGGAAGGCGAAACACTGGCCATGGATCATCTGGCTCGCGGAGATGGCGATGCAGGTGAACTGCAGGGCCTGGGACCCTGTCCGCCAGTACATCCACGCCGCGCTGGACCATAACAGGCTGACCGCGGCCATGACGACGACATAGAGCAGTCGTTTGACTGTGGAATTGGCCCGGCCGGCGGCGGGGCCGCGGGTGATCCACCAGGTGAAGGCTTCGCCCGCCGTCACGGCGCAGAGCCAGATCGCGGCGATCACGGGCCCGAAATTGAGGCCGAGCAGCAGGCCGCTGACGAAGGTCAGGGCGAGTCGGATTCCCAGGGTCGCGCGGGACTCCGCGGCGACGATGTCGAGCTGGTCGTTGAGCAGGCCGCGCATCGTCATAGTACCAGTCGGCCCCCCTTTCCGGCGCGTGTGGGGTTCCCCCCCCCGTCAACCTAGGCCGGCAAACGTGAAATCTTCGTTTTTGGCGCTGGAGACGAAAATCTTCCTGGCGAGGTGGCGCGAACCTGGCCGTAGGGGTCTGCGGCCAGGTTTTCGGGATGGCTCAGCGGCCCCCGCCGCCGCGGGCGGCTGAAACTCAGGCCTTGTCCCGCGCCGCGATGCTTTGGCCGCCCACGTCCCAATGCTCGCGTTCCACCTCGCCGATCACCACGAAGGTGGTCTGCGGGTTCTTGTTCAGCACCTTGACCAGCAGCTCGGTGGCGCCGGCGATCAGCTCTTCCTTCTGGGCCTGGGTGGCGCCAGGCGTGATGCGGATATTGACGTAGGGCATGGAGCCTTCCTGGATGCTGTGGCTTAAGTCGCCTCGTCCTTAAGGCCGGAGTTCACCGATGTCCCGCTTCCTCGCCCGCGTGCTGATCGCAGCCCTGGGTCTCTGGCTCGCCGCCGTGGTCCTGGCCGGCGTCTCCTATTCCGGCTGGCTGGATCTGCTGCTCGCCGCCCTGCTGCTGGGGCTGGTCAACGCCATCGTCAGGCCGATCGTCTTCCTGCTGACCCTGCCGCTCACCATCCTGACGCTCGGCCTGTTCCTGCTGGTGGTGAACGCCGCCATGATCGGGCTCGTGGCCCTGCTGCTGCCGGGCTTCACGATCTCGGGCCTGATCCCGGGTATCCTCGCCTCGATCATCGTGGGTGTGGTCAGCTGGATCGGCGGTGTCGTGCTGGGCGACGGAAAGGCTGACTGATGGCCACCTTCCTGATCCGTCACAAGGGCGAGCTGGGGGTCGAGTGGGCCTTCATCAAGGCCAAGTCGCCGGGCGCCCTGACAAACGCCTTCCGTGACATCGAGGTCATCGAGCCGTGGCCGGAATGGGCGACCCCTCAGATGGTCAAGGATGTCGGCGTCTACGAGATCAAGGGCGAGCTGAGCCCGCTGCTCGAAAAGCTCAAACGCCCGTAGCGCGCACGAAAAAGGGCGGAGCCTCGCGGCCCCGCCCTCAATCTTAAACGCGGTAGGAGCTTGGACTTAGAAGTCCATGCCGCCCATGCCGCCCATGCCGCCACCCATGTCGGGGCCGCCTTGGCCGCCCTTCTTGGGCGCCTCGACGATCGCGGCTTCGGTGGTGATCATCAGGCCGGCGACCGAGGCCGCGTCCTGCAGGGCGGTGCGGACCACCTTGGCCGGGTCGATGACGCCGCCCGCGACCATGTCCACATACTCTTCGGTCTGGGCGTTGAAGCCGAAGGTCGCGGAGCTGTTTTCCATGACCTTGCCGACCACGATCGAGCCTTCGACGCCGGCGTTCTCGGCGATCTGGCGGATCGGGGCCTGCAGGGCGCGGCGCACGATGGCGACGCCGGCTTCCTGGTCAGCGTTGTCACCCTTGAAGCCGTCCAGAGCCTTGGAGGCCTTCAGCAGGGCGACGCCGCCGCCGGGGACGATGCCTTCTTCCACGGCCGCGCGGGTCGCGTTGAGGGCGTCGTCGACGCGGTCCTTCTTTTCCTTCACTTCGACTTCGGTCGAACCGCCGACGCGGATGACCGCGACGCCGCCGGCCAGCTTGGCCAGACGTTCCTGCAGCTTTTCCTTGTCGTAGTCAGACGTGGTGTCTTCGATCTGGCGCTTGATCTGGCCGATGCGGCCTTCGATCGCGTCCTTGGCGCCGATGCCGTCGACGATGGTGGTGTCGTCCTTGGTGATGGAGACCTTCTTGGCCTTGCCCAGCATTTCCAGGCCGACGTTTTCGAGCTTGATGCCCAGGTCTTCGCTGATCAGCTCACCGCCGGTCAGGATGGCGATGTCTTCCAGCATGGCCTTGCGGCGATCGCCGAAGCCCGGCGCCTTGACGGCGGCGACGCGGAGACCGCCGCGCAGCTTGTTCACCACCAGGGTGGCCAGGGCTTCGCCCTCGACGTCCTCGGCGATGATCAGCAAGGGACGACCCGACTGGACCACGGCTTCCAGGACCGGAAGCAGGGGCTGCAGCGAGGTCAGCTTCTTTTCGTAGAGCAGGATCAGAGGCTCTTCGAGTTCGACCTCCATCTTGTCGGCGTTGGTGATGAAGTAGGGCGACAGGTAGCCGCGGTCGAACTGCATGCCTTCGACGACGTCGAGTTCGGTCTCGGCGGTCTTGGCTTCTTCAACCGTGATGACGCCTTCGTTGCCGACCTTGGCCATGGCCTTGGCGATCATCTCGCCGACTTCGGTGTCGCCGTTGGCGGAGATGGTGCCGACCTGGGCGATCTCGGCGTTGGTGGTGACCTTCTTGGCCGAAGCCTTGATCTCGGCCAGCACCTTGGTGACGGCCTTGTCGACGCCGCGCTTCAGGTCCATCGGGTTCATGCCGGCGGCGACCGACTTCAGGCCCTCGACGACGATGGCCTGGGCCAGGACGGTGGCGGTGGTGGTGCCGTCGCCGGCCTTGTCGTTGGTCTTGGAGGCGACTTCGCGGATCATCTGCGCGCCGAGGTTCTCGAAGCGGTCAGCCAGTTCGATTTCCTTGGCGACCGAGACGCCGTCCTTGGTGGAGCGCGGGGCGCCGAAGGACTTTTCGATCACCACGTTGCGGCCCTTGGGACCCAGGGTCACCTTCACGGCGTTGGCGAGGACATTGACGCCGCGCAGCATGCGGTCACGCGCGTCGGAGGAGAAATAGACGTCTTTAGCGGCCATTTTTGTTCAGCTCTTTCAGAGTGTTATGGAAGGGTGGAGAGCGGAGGAGGTGGTTATTCAACCACGCCCAGGACGTCGCTTTCCTTCATGATCAGGAGGTCCTGATCGTCGATCTTCACTTCGGTGCCCGACCACTTGCCGAACAGGATCTTGTCGCCCGGCTTCACGTCCAGGGGTTGGATCTTGCCGCTGTCATCACGGGCGCCAGGGCCGACGGCGACGACTTCGCCTTCCTGCGGCTTTTCCTTGGCGGTGTCGGGGATGATGATCCCGCCCTTGGTCTTTTCAACTTCTTCGACGCGCTTGATCAGCACGCGGTCTCCCAGGGGACGAAACGCCATGTCTTTTTCTCTCCGTTCGAAACGGTTGAATGGATTGCGTCGCACAGGGGGCCGACCGTTAGCAGCCGTGGCCCCTGAGTGCTAACGACGGGCGGGAGGTAGGGTCCCAAGGCTCCGGAGTCAAGCTTGGCTGGAGACGAAAGGACCCCGAGGGCGAATCCGCTTGGCCCCCCGGGGAGCGCCCCGGTAAGGGTTCTTGCGAGGGAAGAAACCTACAAGTCCCAGGAGAATATCCATGCGTCGCCTTATCGCGCTCGCCGCCCTGTCCGTCGCGGCCGTGGCGTCCGCCGCTAGCGCCGAGACCTGGACATCCTACACCACGCCCACCGACAAGGGCCTGCAATGGTCCTACGACGCCGACTATTCCTATCGTGACGCAGCCACCGGCAAGGTCGTCGTGCTGCAGGCCATCGGCAAGGCCGGCGCGACCCCGCGCATGGGACCCGGCGCGCCGGGCGCCGCCGATGGCGTCGGCAGCGTTGTCGCCGTCGATTGCAAGGCCAATACGCTGGTCACGGTCGGCTCCTATGCCCCGTCCAAGCCCCTGGTGCTCTCCGAGACCTGGCGCGACGCCACGCCTAAGAAGGCCGACGGCGCCGATAACAAGGCCCTGATCGCGGCGGTCTGCGCAGGCGCCGACAAGCTGCCCTCCAAGTAGGGATTGCCAAGCCGGCAGGGCGTCCTAGCCTCGGGTCAAACCCAGGAGGGACGCCGATGCTGGACCATGTGAGCCTGAAGGTCGCCGATCACACCGCCGCCCAGGCCTTCTACGACAAGGCGCTCGCGCCGCTCGGCCTGATCCGGCTGGTCTCCATGGAGGACGCCTCGGGCTATGGCGCGGGCCGCCCGTTCTTCTGGATCGGCCAGGGGGGCAAGGCGGGCGACTGCCATGTCGCCTTCACCGCGCCCGACCAAGCCACGGTGGACGCCTTTTTCGCCGCGGCCCTGGCGGCGGGCGGCCGTGACAACGGTTCGCCCGGCCTGCGCGAGCACTATCACCCCACCTATTACGGCGCCTTCGTCCTCGACCCGGACGGGCACAACATCGAGGCCGTCTGCCACGGTGCGGGGCCGGCGCGCCCGGCCTGACGCTGTAAATTGAAACGCTTGTTT
>NZ_JANPJP010000171.1:0-7655 GCF_031425575.1 Phenylobacterium sp. | reverse complement strand
TTCATGCGGGTGTGATCAACCAGGCCGATGGGTATGGGATCGGGTTGTCGGCTCTAATGACGGGCGGCCCTTCACAGAGGCCGGCGGCCTGGGAGTAGACGGACGTGAGTACTTCATTCGGATTTCGACGCGCTGGTAGCGCGGCTGCGGCGCTCGCCGTCGGCCTCTCCCTCGTCGGAGCCGCCCAGGCGGCGGAGCCGCAGAAGGCGCGTAACGTCATCCTGTTCGTCGGCGACGGCATGGGGGTCTCGACCCTCACGGCGGCGCGCATCTATCAGGGTCAGCTACGGGGCGTCGATGGGGCCTCCAACCGGCTGACGTTCGAACGCTTCCCCAACCTCGCCCTTGTACAAACCTATTCGGCCGACAGCCTGGTCACCGATTCGGCCAACGGCGCCTCGGCCATGATGACCGGGGTGCGGACCATCAACGGCGCCTTGGGGGTCGACGCGACCGTCGATCGCCAGAGCTGCGCGTCGACCATAACCGCCCGGGTCGACACCCTGGCCGAACTGGCCAAGCAACGGGGAATGTCGACGGGCGCTGTCAGCACCGCGGCGATCACCGACGCGACGCCCGCGGCGCTGTACGCCCATACCGGCGCGCGTAGCTGGCAGGGGGACTTCTCCATGCCGAAAGAAGCTGCCGCCGAGGGCTGCGTGGATATCGCCCGCCAACTGGTGGACGCCCCGCAAGCCGTGCGGCTGGACGTCGCCCTGGGCGGCGGGGCGACCTTCTTCACCTCGGCCAAGCGGCTCGACGGGCGCGACCTGACGCGGGAATGGGCCAAGCGGCCCAATGCGGCCTTCGTCGACACCGCCGAGGGACTTTCCAAGCTGCCCAAGGGGACGCGCCACCTGCTGGGCCTGTTCGCCGGGGAAAGCATGGCCCGCGAGAGCAGCCGTCCGGTTCAGGCGCCGCGCCTGACCGATATGACCAAGGCCGCCATCTCTGTGCTGTCCCAAAACCCCAAGGGCTATTTCCTGATGGTGGAGGGCGGCTTGATCGACAAGGCGCACCACCTGGGCCTCGTGCGCGACGCCCTGAACGAGACCGTGGAATTCGACGCCGCCATCGACCAGGCCCTGGCCATGACCGATCGGGCCGACACCCTGATCCTGGTGACCGCAGATCACAGCCACGGCCTGACCATCAACGGCGGACGCCGCGAAAGCCCGATCCTGGGTCTGGTCACCGACGCTCAGGGCAAGCCCAGGCTCGCGGCGGACGGAAAGGCCTACGGCATCCTGAACTATCAGACGGGCCCGGGCGGTCCCGGGGCGGGCGAGACCCGCCTCGACCCCACGACGGTCAATACGCTGGAACCGAACTATCGCGCCCAGGCCGGCATTCGCATGGACAGCGCGGCCCATACGGGGGAGGACGTCGCCGCCTACGCTCAGGGCCCGGGCGCGGAACGCCTGCGCGGCCTGATCGAACAGACCGACATCTTCGAGGTCATGCGCGAGGCTCTTGGCATCCCGGCGCCGAAGCGGCGCGCGAAGCCCTAGGGGCGAACCTATCCGGGACGGCGCCACGTCAGGGTTGCCCCGGGGCCCGCGCCCGGCCATATCCACGGGATGGAAGAGAGCCTGTTAGCCGACGTCGTCGCCGCCGCCCTGAAGGCCGGCGCCGACGCCGCTGAAGCCGTCGGCGCCGAGCGCGCCGCCCTGAGTATCAATGTCCGCCTGGGCAAGCTGGAAGAGGTGGAGCGCGAGGAGTCCCGCGACCTCGGTCTGCGGGTCTTCGTGGGCAAGCAGCAGGCCACCGTCTCCGGCTCCGACGTCTCGGCCGAGGCCCGCGCCAAGCTGGTGGAACGCGCCGTGGCCATGGCCCGCCTAGCGCCGGAGGACCCCTATGCCGGCCTCGCCGACGCCAGCCGCCTGGCGCGGGGCCCCTTCCCGGACCTTGATCTCTATGACGGCTCCGAGCCGACGCCGGAACAGCTGGAGGATCGCGCCCGCGCCGCCGAGGAGGCCGGCCGCGCCATGCCCCGCGTCGCCAATTCCGACGGCGGATCGGCCTCCACCTCCTCGGGCCAATGGAGACTGGTGACCTCGGGCGGCTTTTCCGGCGTTCACCGCGCCTCGAGCTATTCCATTGGCGTCTCGGTGATCGCCAGCGACGGCGACGAGATGGAAGGCGGCTATGACGGCCGCTCCACCCGCTGGCAGTCCGACCTGCCCACCCCCGAGAGCATCGGGGCGGAGGCCGGCCGCCGCGCAGCGGCGAGGCTGGGCGCCCGCAAGATCAACTCGACCACCGCCCCGGTGATATTCGAGAATCGCCTGGCCATGTCCCTGATCGGTCCGCTGATCGGCGCCATCTCCGGTCCCGCCATTGCGCGGGGAAACTCCTTCCTGAAGGACAAGCTGGGGGCCCAGGTCTTCTCCAAGGGGATCAACGTCACCGACGACCCGCACAAGGTGCGCGGCCTGGGCTCCTCTCCCTTCGACGACGAGGGGGTGGCCAACCGCGCCTGGAACCTGATCGACGACGGCGTGCTCAGCACCTGGCTGATGAACTCCTCCTCGGCCCGGCAGCTGGGCCTGGAGACCACCGGCCACGCCTCGCGCGGCCTGGCGGGTCCCCCGGGCGTCTCCACCACCAACCTGACCCTGCAGCCCGGAACCAAGACCCAGGCGGAACTGATGGCCGACGCCGGAAGCGGCGTCCTGATCACCTCGATGTTCGGGCCCTCGCTCAACGGCAACACCGGCGACTGGTCAGTGGGCTGCGCCGGCTTCTGGTTCGAGAACGGCGTCCTGGCCTATCCGGTGGCCGAGATCACCGTGGCCGGCAATCTGATCGATATCTACGCCCGCCTGATCCCCGGGTCGGACCTGGAGTTCCGGGGTTCGGCCAATGCGCCGTCGATCCTCGTGGACGGACTGGCCATAGCCGGGAAATGACCGATGCGGGCGCCGATCTGGAGCTGATCGTCGCCGCAGCCCTGGAGGCCGGCCGCCTCGCGGTGCGCCTGCGCGACGAGGGCCTGAGCGTCGAGATCAAGCCCGACAACACCCAGGTCACCAACGCCGACCTCGCCACCGACGCCTTGCTGACGCAACGCCTGCGGGCCGCGCGGCCGGACTATGGCTGGCTATCGGAGGAGACCGCCGACAACACCGCCCGGCTCTCCAACCGCCGGCTTTTTGTGGTGGACCCCATCGACGGCACCCGGGCCTTCATTCGTGACCGGCCCTGGTGGGCGGTCTCCATCGCCGTGGTGGAAGATGGTCTGCCGATCGCCGGCGTGGTCTTTGCGCCCGATGTTGAGGAGACCTACACGGCCGTCGCCGGCCAGGGCTCGCACATGAACGGGGAGCCGATCCGCGCCAGCGCCTGCGACCTGGTGGAGGGCTGCGGCATGATCGGCGACCAGCGGATGTTCGAGCATCCCTCCTGGCCGCAGGCCTGGCCCGCCATGCGGATCGAGGCCCGCAACTCGACGGCCTACCGCATGTGCCTTGTGGCCTCGGGCGCCTTCGACGCGGCCGTCGCCATCGTGCGCAAGAGCGACTGGGACCTGGCCGCCGCCGATCTGATCGCCCGCGAGGCCGGCGCCTATTGCGGGGATCATCTTGGCCGCCCCTTCGCCTACAACCGCGCAGAACCCTCGCAGTCCAGCCTCGTCTGCGCTGCGCCGCGACTGGCGCCATTGATCCTTAACCGGGTCGGGCATATCGCCTTGAGGAATTGATTCACTTCGGAAACCTCAGCCATGCCCGACAAGCAGCTCCTGCACCTCGTCATCGGTGGCGAACTTGAAGACCTCGAGCACAACACCTTCCGCGACCTGACCAAGGTCGATCTGGTGGGCGCCTACGCCAGCCACGCTGAGGCCGTCGCCGCCTGGCGGATGAAGGCCCAGTCGACTGTGGACAACGCCCTGATGCGCTATTTCATCATCCACGCCCACAAGCTGCTCGAGCCCGACAAGGACGATCACGACCACTAGGCTGGGCGCGGTCGCCAGCGATAGTGGCCGACCGGTTTGAGCTGCAGGAGGAGGCCGAGGCTCTCCTCCCGCGCCCCCTGGCCAATGTTGTGGACGACGCGGGTGGGCCCGCCGGTGGCCGTGACGATCCCCACATGGGGTAGGTCGCCGATCAGCAGGCGCCAAGTCAGGATGTCGCCCACCGCCAGGGGTCCCGGAAATCCCTGGCCGAAGGCCGGCCGCCGGGCGCGCCAGACCTGGGCGCCCCTCCGCGCCCAATAGGTCTCCAGATTCAGCACCCGGCGGTGGTCGATACTGGTGTCGGGCTTGGCCAGGCTCCAGGCCTGGGGATAGGCGCCGAAGTGGCCCGTCATGTCCTCATGGATGAGTCGCTGAAGATCGAGCTTCCAGGCGTCGCGGGCCGCACGGATCACCACGTCGCAGCAGACCCCGGTGGCCCGCGGGACATCGCCCCCCGGATAGGCGAGCCGCACATAGGCCGGGTCATAGCCCGTGGTGACGCCCACTTGAGCGCGGGCGGCGCGGGCCAGGGCCTCGCCGGGGCCGCCCGCCGCCTGGGCCCAGGCCGGCGCGGCCATCAAGCCTCCGATCAGGGCGCGGCGCGTTGGCATGGTCCTACTCCCGTTTGAGCAGGCCCTCGGTGAGTAGCCGGCCCCACATCTGGCTGCGGAAATCAGCCTTTATTTTGGCCTCGTCGTAAGCGGGGCTGTCGACCCATTCGAGGAAGGTCTGGCCCGCCGGTTCGCCCTCGGCCAGGTAGCGCTCGAACGTGTAGTCCAGCACCCCGGTCTTGCCCTGCTTGACGTGCAGGTACTTCAGCGACAGCTGCTCCAGGGCCTCGCGGATCGTCTTGCCCTGCCGGAAGTGCATATAGAAGACGCTCATGATCCCGGCCCGGTCCGCGCCGGACTTGCAGTGCATCAGGGCCGGATACTCGATCGTCTCGAACAGCTCTTTTGCGCCGTGCACGCGGGCGCGGCTGGGCACCTCCCGGCTGGTGACGGTGAAATCCACCATGGTCAGGCCCAGTCGCTGGCAGGCGTCCTTCTCCAGGGCATGGAAGCTGGCGTCGAACCCGCCGCGCAGGTTGATGATGGTCTTGACGCCGCGGCGCTTCCAGGCCGCCAGCTGGAACGGCCAGGGCTGGTTTGTGCGCACCAGTTCGTCGCTGATCCAGTGGGCGTTGGAGAAACCCAGCCGCAGATAGGCGTGGTCGCTCCACAGATAGTTCAGCGTCGTGGAAAGCCGCCCGCCGGGCGTGGAGAGATCGAAGTCGGCCAAGGGGGGCTCCGGGTGTTCGGACCCTAACTAAGCCGTGACGCCGCCAAACGGAAGCGCGGCGGGTGGTCCCAGCTATTGCAGCAGGGTGAGCGTATTGCCCGCCGGATCCTTGAAGTGGGCCAGGGTCCCGCCCCAAGGCATCTTCTCCGGCGGACCCAGGAAGGGCACGCCCTTGGCCTTGAGGTCCTCGTAGGTCGCCTGGATGTCGTCCACCTGGATCGAGGTTCCGACGAAGCGGCCCACCAGGGTCTCGTCGTCATGACTCCCGTCGTCGCGCTCGACGATCAGGTCGATCCCAAGGTCGTAGCCGACCGCCATCTCCATGTCCCACTTGGCTGTCAGACTGAGCGTCTCCCCATAGAACCGCTTGGCGGCGGCCATGTCATCGACCCAGATCCGCAGTCCGTAGATCTTCATGTGGCGCACTCCCTCACCAAAGCGGCGCCGCATTCTAGCGCATCGCCCCAAGCTTGACTTCCCGTCCCTGACAGCCGACCCCAGGATGATGACCGCGCCTGCCACCGACCCCGAGCTTTCGGCCCGCGCCCTGATCGCGCGGATCGCCGGGGTCTATATGCGGCCGCGCTGGAAGGCCTGGACCTGCGCCATGCTGGCCGCCATCGCCGTGGCGGTGCTGTCGGCCAAGCTGGTTCAGATCTTCGAGCCGGCGATCAACGACCTGCTGGTCAACCACAAGCCCGGCGCCCTGGTGATGGTGCCGCTCACCATCGCCGCCCTGGCCATCGGCCGGGCGCTGGCCCAGGTGATCCAGGCCTCCCTGGTCAACCAGATCGGCAACGCCGTGGTGGGCGACGTGCAGGTGCAGCTGTTCGGCAAGCTGGTCCGCGCCGACCTCGCCCACCTGCGGACCCAGCACTCCGGCGCCTATGTCTCCTCGGTGCTCTATGACGCCAGCCTGATCCGGGAAGCGGCCACCTCCGGGGTGATCAACTACACTCAGCACGCCCTGACGGTGATCGGCGCCATCACCGTGATGGTCTCCAACGACCTGCTCCTGTCCCTGACCCTGGTGGCCGCTGCGCCCCTGACCGGCCTCATCATGCGCCGGTTCTCCAAGAAGACCACCAAGGCCGCGAAGGGGGCCATGGCCGAGACCTCGGCCCTCTCCACCGCCATCATGGAGAGCCTGGACGGGGTTCGGGTGGTGAAGATCGAGAACCGCGAATCCTACGAGGAGGCCCGGGTCGCCGAGGTGGTGCAGCGCCGCCAGAAGCACCTGGTGAAGGGCGCCAATGCACGGGCCCGCGCCGCCCCGGCCACCGAGCTGGTGATGACCCTGATCACGGCGGCGGTCATCGCCTATGCCGGCTGGCGCGCGCAGTCAGGCGCCATGAACGTCGGGGCCTTCATGGCCTTCCTCCTGGCCCTGGGGCTGGCCTCCCAGTCCCTGCGGCAGCTCTCCAACCTGGCGACGGTGATGGCCGAGGGGATGAGCGCCGCGCGCCGCCTGTTCGCCGCCCTGGACGTCGAACCCGAGGTGCGAGAGCAGCCGGGGGCCGCGACCCTGGGCCGGGGCGAGACCACGATCTGCTTCAAGGGCGTCAGCTTCGCCTATGCTGGCGGTCCGCCCACCTTGCGCGAGGTGACCCTGGAGGTCCGCCGCGGCGAGACCGTCGCCCTGGTGGGCCCATCGGGGGGCGGCAAGACCACCATCCTGAACCTCATTCCCCGCTTCTACGACGCCACCGACGGCGGGGTGACCATTGACGGCGTGGACATCCGCGACGTGACCCTGGCCTCCCTGCGCGCCCAGATCGCCCTGGTGACGCAGGAGCCCTTCCTGTTCGACGAGACCATCCGCGCCAACATCGCCTATGCGCGTCCCGACGCCAGTCAGGCGGAGATCGAGACCGCCGCAAGGGCCGCCGCCGCCCACGACTTCATCCTCTCCCTGCCCGCCGGCTACGACACCCTGGTGGGCGAGGCGGGGGCCCGGCTGTCGGGCGGCCAGAGGCAGCGGATCGCCATCGCGCGCGCCTTCCTGAAGGACGCCCCCATCCTGCTGCTGGACGAGGCCACCAGCGCGCTCGACACCGAAAGCGAGGCCCAGGTCCAGGCGGCGCTCGCCCGCCTGATCGCCGGCCGCACCACCATCCTCATCGCCCACCGCCTGTCCACCGTGCGCGGGGCCGACCGCATCTACGTGATCGACAAGGGCCAGGTGGTGGAGACCGGGGACCATGACTCCCTGATCAAGAAGCGCGGCCTCTATGCGCGCCTGGCCCGCAGCCAGGACCTCGAGGCCGAGACAGCCGCGTGAAGAAGTTCATCCGCCGTCCGGCCGTGCAGGCCTTCCTGGGCTGGGTCCTGGCCGGCTATATGAGCCTGATCCGCCACAGCGTGCGCTGGCGCCATGAGGGGCTGGAGAGGGCTAACCCCGTACTCACCGCCG
>NZ_JANPJP010000170.1:0-3993 GCF_031425575.1 Phenylobacterium sp. | reverse complement strand
GGAGGGCCGCGACGCGATCGGCGGCACCTGGGATCTGTTCCGATATCCGGGCATCCGCTCCGACAGCGACATGTTCACCCTGGGCTACGCCTTCAAGCCGTGGACCCAGGCCAAGGCCATCGCCGACGGCCCCTCGATCCTTAACTATGTCCGCGAAACCGCCCGCGAGCACGGCATCGACCAGCACATCCGCTTCAACACCCAGGTGAAGGGCGCCTCCTGGTCGACCGAGGACGCGGCCTGGACGGTGGAAGTGGTTAAGGACGGCAAGACCAGCCACGTCACCGCCAACTTCCTGTTCCTTTGCGGCGGGTACTACAGCTACGCAGGCGGCTACACGCCAGAGTTTCCGGGGGTCGAGAGCTTCAAGGGCCAGCTGGTCCACCCCCAGAAGTGGACCCCGGACATCGACCATGCCGGCAAGCGGGTGGTCGTCATCGGCTCGGGCGCCACGGCCGTCACCCTGGTGCCGGAGATGGCCAAGACCGCGGCCCACGTCACCATGCTGCAGCGCTCGCCCACCTATGTCGTGGCCGCGCCAGGCGAGGACAAGCAGGCCAACTGGCTGCGCACCAAGCTGCCGGCCAAGCTCGCCTACGCCATCACCCGCTGGCGCAAGGTGCTGTTCGGCATGGTGTTCTACAACTACGCGCGCAAGCAGCCGGCCAAGGTGAAGGCCGGGATCATCGAGATGGTCCGCAAGGAGATGGGCCCCGACTACGATGTCGCCACCCACTTCACCCCCACCTACAATCCTTGGGATCAGCGCATCTGCCTGGTGCCCGACGCCGACCTGTTCACCGCGCTCAAGAGCGGCAAGGCCGAGGTGGTCACCGACCACATCGAGACCTTCACCGAGACCGGGATCAAGCTGAAGTCCGGCAAACTCTTGGAGGCCGACATCGTGGTCTCGGCGACGGGCCTGGTGCTGCAGGCGATGAACGGCCTGAAGCTGACCGTCGACGGTCGGGTCATCGAGCCCGGCAAGACCCTCTCCTACAAGGGCATGATGTATTCCGACGTACCCAACCTGGCCTCGGCCTTCGGCTACACCAATGCGTCGTGGACGCTGAAGTGCGACCTGACCTGCGAGTATGTCTGCCGCCTGCTGAACCACATGAAGAAGACGGGCAATCGCCAGGTCACACCCCGCAACGACGACCCGAACATCGGCGAGGTCCCGTGGCTGGACTTCTCGTCGGGCTACGTCCAGCGCGCCATGGCCAGCTTCCCCAAGCAGGGAACCAAGGCGCCCTGGAAACTGCACCAGAACTACGCGCTGGACCTGATGAACCTGCGCTTCACGAAGATCGAGGACGGGGTGCTGGCGTTCTCCAACAAGGCCGGCGCCAAGGCGCGCCGGCTGGAGGCGGCTTAAGGCTTCAGGCGCAGCAACAGCATCGGTTCGCCCGCCTCGACGAACTCGCGCAGGGGCGTGAACCCCACCGCCTTCGAGCAGGCCAGCGCCGCCGTGTTGGCCAGCTCATGGGCGATATAGGCGGTGGGCTGCGCGAAGTGGGGCAGGGCGAGGCCGCGCGCATAGGCCTCCAGCATGGCGCGGCCCAGGCCCCGGCCGAGGAAGGCCGGCTCACCGATATGGAGGTCCAGGCTGATCCCGTCGGTCTGGCCGTCGGCGGCGTCGGGCCAGTCACGGTTGCGATAGGCCTGCAGGTAGCCGAAGTCGACGCCGCCGCTTTGGGCGACATGGCAGATGATCGGCTGTTCGCCCCGGACACGGGGGCCGTACTTGCTGGCGACGTCCTCCAGGGTCATCGGGGTCTTCTGGACGAAACGCCGGACGTGGGGCTGCGCCAGCCAGCCGGTCAGCAGCGGAAAGTCGGCGGCCGCCAGCGGCCGGAAGGTGATCATGGCCTCAGCCGCGCTTCCAGCTCGTCCATCGTGTCCAGGAAGCTGGCCTCCAGGTCCACCTCGTAGAGCCTGGCCAGGGTCATGACGCTCCACAGGCAGTCGGCCAGCTCGTGGGCCAGCTTGGCCTTCGCGTCGGGTATGGCGCGCACCCCCTCGGCGGCCTGGACCAGCTTGGCCAGGTCGCCGACGTCGCCCATGAAGCCCAGGGCCACCTCCTCGCCGGTCCAGGGCCGGCCATAGCGCTGGGTTTCCAGCTCGGCATAGAGCCGCCGGATCGCCCAGGCGCGCTCGTCGAGATCCTTGAAGTCGGCCATCTTTCGCCCCCATGGACGTAAACCCACGCCCGGCCTAAGTTCATCGCGCCGAAACGGTTTGAGCAAGCTCCCGCCGGCGCCCTTCCCAAAAGTCTAGGAGCGACTGATGAGCACGATAACCGGTGGGTGCATGTGCGGCGCCGTCCGCTATGAGATCGACGCTCCGCCTTTGGGCGGCGGCCTATGCCACTGTCGGGACTGCCAGTACCGATCGGGCGGCGGGCCGGCGACGGCCATCGCCTTTCCGCGTGCGGCCTTCCGGCTGACCCAAGGAACCTTGCGGGAATATTGGACCAGATCGGCCAGCGGGGGGCAGGTGGGGCGGACCTTCTGCGAGGTCTGCGGGACAGGGGTCTCAGCGGCGAATTCACAGCATCCGGAGATGATCCCCATCTGCGCCGGCAGTCTCGACGATCCGAATCTGTTCCGGCCCCAGGCCCATGTCTGGACTGGCTCGGCACCCGCTTGGCATCTTTTCGATGCGGACCTTCCGAGCTTCCCCGCCAGTCCGGGCTGAATGAGGGAAAGTCCGTTGCGCCTAAGAATGACACCGGTTACCTTCCCTACAGACGGGCGGACGGCCCGCGCCCTAGGAAACGCCTTCGAACCCCACCATGCCCAAGTCGCTGATCCTCACAGGCAGCCGATTTCGCCAATCACTCACGTCATCTGGGCGCACCGCTCGGCCGCCACTGGGTCGCCGATGAGATCCGCCGATGAGATCCGCCGATAGGGCTTTCGCTCCCTCATCCGACCCCGCTCCGCGGGACCACCTTCTCCCGCAACGGGAGACGGACGCCATTGCTCCATAGGGACCTGATCATGTTCAAGAAAACCTATCACGCCACCCACCCGGACATGATGAAGGGCGCCGGCAATGACGACCTGCGGGACCGCTATCTGGTGCAGGACCTGTTCGTGGCCGACACGGTCAGCCTGAACTACAGCCACAACGAGCGGTTCGTGATCGGCGGGGCGGCTCCGGTCGCCGGGCCCGTGAAGCTGCCGGCCCAGACCGAGCCGGCCTCGGCCGCCGGCCATCCGTTCCTGGAGCGCCGGGAACTGGGGGTGGTCAATGTCGGCGGGGCCGGCAGGATCATCGTCGATGGCCAGGTCTTCGACATGGCGCCGCGCGACGGACTCTACATCCCGATGGGCGGCGTGGACGTGACCTTCGAGAGCGTGGACGGCGCCAACCCGGCCAGGTTCTACCTGGCCTCCACGCCGGCCCATAAGGTCTGCAAGCTGCAGCACATCGCCATCAGCCAGGCCAACCCCCTGGAGCGCGGGGAGGCGGCGACCTCCAATGAGCGCACCATCTACCAGTACATCATCCCGGGAATCTGCGAGTCCGCCCAGCTGCTGCTGGGGGTGACCTTCCTCAAGCCCGGCAGCGTGTGGAACACCATGCCGCCGCACCTGCACGACCGCCGTTCGGAGATCTATTTCTACTTCGACCTGGCCGGGGACAATAAGGTCTTCCACTTCATGGGCGAGCCGGACGCCATGCGCCACATCGTGGTCAGCGCCGATGAGGCGGTGATCAGCCCGCCCTGGTCGATCCACATGGGGGCGGGCACCTCCAACTACGGGTTCATCTGGGCCATGGGCGGGGAGAACCTCGACTATACCGACATGAACGTCCTCGACATCTGCCAGCTGAAGTAGGGTCATGTCTCCCTTCGATCTGACCGGCAAGACCGCCATCGTCACCGGGGCCAACACCGGCCTGGGCCAGGCCATCGCCGAGGCCCTTGCGACCGCGGGCGCCGACATCGTGGCCGTGGGCCGCACCCCGCCGGTGGACACC
>NZ_JANPJP010000169.1:0-1551 GCF_031425575.1 Phenylobacterium sp. | reverse complement strand
ACAAGCCGCCGGCGCCGCAAAAAAGGTCCACGACCGTCGCGGCGGGTTTGTGCGCAGTCAGCGCCTCCGCCGCCGAGCGATCCTTGGTCGTCGCCGTCGTCACTTCACTTTCCTCCGATCGTGCAGTTCCCCGTCGGGAACCTGGACGCCGGCCGCGGCGAGCGCTCGCAAGACGATGACCCTCATGGAGTCGCCGCTTTCGGCCGCCAGCATTTTCAAGCTCTTCTTGGTCGCCGGAGGCACCGTGATTTGAAGGGTCTCTTCGATCTTCATCCGGATAGCCGATCCCTTATGGTTTCATGAAATCATGGTAGCAAGGTTTCATGATTGGGCAATCGGTTCGAGTGGCGCTTGCATCTCACAGGTGCGATCACGCGCAGCCGATATAGCTGTTGACGGCCAACCCTCGCCGACCGCAATCCAACCGTCTCCGCCACGTCTGTGCGAGACGTGCGGGCGGATGCCTACTCCGCCGCCATCGGCAAAATCACCGCCTCACGCCCACCCCGCACCAGCCCGCCCGGCAGGGCGCCCGTATGCACCCCGTCCTCAAACGTCACCTGGCCGGACTTGACCGTAGAGCGGTACCCCTCGGCGCGCTGGACCAGGCGCTTGCCGCCGGCGGGCAGGTCGGTGATGGCTTCGGGGCGGAACAGGCGGAGCGCCTCGAAGTCGATGACGTTCACGTCAGCCAGCAGGCCGGGCTTGAGCTGGCCACGGTCGTTCAGGCCATAGGCCTGGGCGGTGTCGCTGGTCAGCTTGCGGACCAGGAACTCCAGCGGGAACTGGTCGCCCTTGGTGCGGTCGCGCGCCCAGTGGGTGAGGATGAAGGTCGGCATGCCGGCGTCGGCGATGACGCCGCAGTGGGCGCCGCCGTCGCTGAGGCCGAACAGCACATTGGGGTGCTGCATGTTCTTACGGAAGAAGTCGAAGTTGTAGGTGAGGTAGCCGCCCAGCGGCTGGTAGAACAGCTCGGCCCCGCCGTCGCGGATCAAGAGGTCGTACATCATTTCCAGGGGCGCCACGCCGGCGGCCTCGGCCAACCCCGCGACGCTGCCCTCGCGGTCGGGCTCATAGTTGGGGGTCTCGCCCAAGGGGAAGATGCGCCACAACAGGCTACCGCCGAAGGCCACGGCCAGGTCGCCGGCCACGCCATCGCCGATGGCCGCGCGGATCAGGGGGCTGTCCTCGCTGAGCAGGGCGGCGCGGATTTCCGGCGTGTTCATGGCCACCAGCCGTGCGTCCAGCGGCAGCGGCGCGATCTTGTCCTTCCAGGTGGGGCTGGCGATGAAGACGTGGAAATTCGACGTCAGGCCGTGCAGGATCCCCGTCGGCCGCCCGGCGATCTGGGGCCGGATGTCCATGCCGTGGGCGCGGGATTCCTCGGCGATGTTGTACATCTTGTCGCCTTCGTAGGCGCCGGCCGAGGTGGCCACCAGGGTGACGGGCAGGCCGGTCTGTTCGGCGAACCCTTTCACCCACATCCACTCATCGTCGTCGCCCAGGTGGTCGGAGACCATCTCGAACACGCCGTGCCGCAGGCCCTTCATG
>NZ_JANPJP010000168.1:0-3032 GCF_031425575.1 Phenylobacterium sp. | reverse complement strand
CGTGCGCGGGATGGCGTCCGGGGTGCAGTTGAAGGCCACGTCGCGGATGTAGATCCGCCCGCCGGGCTTCAGGGCGTCGCGCATGCGGGTGAGCGCCACCGCCTTCCACATGTCGGGCAGGTGGTGCAGGGCGTTTTTGGTGATGATCAGGTCCAGGTCGCCAGAGGCCGGGAAGGTCAGGAAGCCGCCGAGCTCGAAGGTGATGTTGGTCACCCCCATCTCGCGGGCGCGGGCCCGGGCGGCGCCCAGCATGATGTCGGAGACATCGATGGCCCGGACCGAGCGGGCCATCCCGCCGGCCGCGCAGGCCAGGATGCCGGTGCCGCAACCGATGTCGGCCAGGGCGGTCTCGCGGGTCACCCCCAGCCCTGAGAGCAGGGCGCGGTCTGCGGCTAGGTCGCCGCCCTGGCGGGCGTCATAGGTCGCGACCTGGACGTCGTCCTCGAAATCGAGGCCGACCTGCTTGAGGTCATCATACCACCAGTCGGGTTGGGTCATGTCTGTCTCCATCTTGGAACGCGGATGGAGAAGGGGCTGACCGATCCATCCGCAGGCTTGCGGGGGATCGGTGAGCGAAGAGGTCTGTCTAGACTCGCGCGCGCCCCATCCCCGGAGAGGGATTGGCTACGTTCTGGGCGAGGCGGGTCCGGAGGCTCATGCTGCAGCCAGACTACACCTTATGCGGTGGCGGTCTAGACGATCTTGGAGCCTTCCTTGCCCCAGTAGGCGTCGCGGATCAGGCGCTTGTAGAGCTTGCCGGTGGGGTGGCGCGGCAGTTCCTGCATGAAGTCGAGGATGCGCGGCGACTTCACGTGGGACAGGTTGGCCCGGCAGAAGGCCATAAGCTCGTCCTTCAGGGCGTCGCCGGCCTCGGCCCAGTCCATCGGCTGGATGACCGCGGCCACCTGTTCGCCCATCTCCTCGTGCGGCGCGCCCACCACGGCGGCGTCGGCCACCTTGGGGTGGGTGATCAGCAGGTTCTCGAGCTCCTGCGGATAAATGTTCACCCCGCCGGAGATGATCATGAAGCTCTTGCGGTCGGTGAGGTAGAGGAAGCCCTCCTCATCCAGCCAGCCCACGTCGCCCAGCGTCGTCCAGCCCAGCTTGTTGGTGTTCTCGGCGATCTTGTCGGGGGCGTTGTGATAGGTCAGAGGCGCGCCGCCGGCGAAATAGACCGTGCCCTCGCTGCGGGGCGGCAACTCCTCGCCCTCCTCGCCGACGATCTTGGCCTGGCCCATGATGGATTTGCCAACCGTGCCCTTGTGGGTCAGCCAGTCGTGCGGGCCGACATAGCAGAAGCCGTTGCCCTCCGACCCGGCGTAGTACTCGTGGATCACCGGGCCCCACCAGGCCAGCATCTGTTCCTTCACGGGAATGGGGCAGGGGGCGGCGGCGTGCACGGCCGAGCGCATGGACGAGACGTCGTACCGGGTGCGCACCTCCTCCGGCAGCTTCAGCATGCGCACGAAGTGGGTGGGGACGAACTGGCCGACGTCGACCTTGTACTTTTCGATGAGGGCCAGCATCGCCTCAGGATCGAACTTCTCCATCACGATGACCGTGCCGCCCAGCTGATGAACGGCCATGCACCAGCGCAGGGGGGCCGCGTGATAGAGCGGGGCGGGCGAGATGTAGACACTGTCGGACTTGAAGCCGAACAGGCCGGCCGCGAGGTTCGCCACGCCGCCGGGCTCGTCGATCGGTCCGCCGGTCAGGGGCGGCTTGATGCCCTTGGGACGGCCGGTGGTGCCCGACGAGTAGAGCATGTCGCGGCCGGCGGTCTCGTCGGCCACAGGCGTGGCGGGCATCTTGTCCCGCGCGGCCTCGAAGCTCTCGTAGGGCGCCCGTGCGTCCCCCACCATATAGAGCCGCACAGCCGGCAGCAGAGTCGGAAGCTCATCGATCACCGGGCCGACGCCGGCCGAGGTCACCAGCAGCTTCGCCGCGCAATCCTTCATGATGTAGTCGACCTCGCCCGAGGTCAGCTTGGACGAGATGCAGGCGTAGTAGAGCCCCGAGCGCTGAGCGGCCCAGGCGATCTCGAAGAACCTGGGGCTATTGTCCATCAGGATGGCGATGACGTCCCCGGTCACGAGGCCCAGGGATCGGAAGAGTTGCGCGCCCTGGTTGGAGCGGTCGTCCAGCTGCCTGTAGGTCACCGTCTCCCCGGGTCCCGCCATGATGTAGGCGGCGCGGTCGGGGTGGGTCTTGGCGTGGGTGGCCGGATGCATGGCGGGTCCTGAAAACTGGGGCCCGGACGCCTTTGCGGCGCTCCGGACCTCCTCCCAAACTATCGTTCTTGATCCGACGATGCGGTGCTTGACGGACCGTCCGTCAAGCGGTGCGAACTGAAGAAAATCAGGGAGGAAGAGACGATGGCCACGCAGACTTTCGAGACGCTCGCCTATGCCGTCGAGGACGGGATCGCCACCATCACGCTGAACCGGCCCGACAAGCTGAACGCCTTCAACACCCAGATGATGAAGGACATGATCGCGGCCTTCGACGTCACCGACGCCGACGATGCGGTCAAGGCGGTGATCGTCACCGGCGCCGGGCGCGGCTTCTGCGCCGGGGCCGATCTGTCGGGCGGCGCCCAGACCTTCGACTACGACGCCCGCGGCGGCGAGGACAAAGAAGCTCGCACCCGCGACGGCGTGCAGCGGGACGGCGGCGGCCTGTTGACCCTGCGAATCTACGAGAGCCTCAAGCCGGTGATCGCCGCCGTGAACGGTCCGGCGGTGGGGGTGGGCGTCACCATGCAGCTGCCGATGGATATCCGCCTGGCCTCGACCGAGGCGCGGTTCGGCCTGGTCTTCGCCCGGCGCGGCCTGAACCCCGAGGCGGCCTCGTCGTGGTTCCTGCCCAAGGTGGTGGGAATCCAGACCGCCCTGGAGTGGTGCTATACCGGCCGCATCTTCTCGGCGCAGGAGGCCCTGGACAAGGGCCTGGTCCGCTCGCTGCATGCGCCCGAAGATCTGCTTCCGGCGGCCCGCGCCCTGGCGCGCGAGATCGCCGACAACACCGCCCCG
>NZ_JANPJP010000167.1:0-2598 GCF_031425575.1 Phenylobacterium sp. | reverse complement strand
CCGCCTATGCCTGCAAGGTCCGCGATATGGGCGGCGAGGTGGTGATCGTCTCGTCCGACAAGGACCTGATGCAGCTGGTGGGTCCGCGGGTCTTCATGTTCGACGCCATGAAGAACGTCAGGATCGGAATTGAACAGGTCGCCGAGAAGTTCGGCGTAACGCCGGACAAGGTCGTCGATGTGCAGGCCCTCTGCGGCGATTCGGTGGACAACGTGCCGGGTGCGCCGGGCATTGGCATCAAAACTGCCTCGGCCCTGATCAATGAATACGGCGACCTCGACACCCTGCTGAGCCGCGCCCACGAGATCAAACAGGACAAGCGCCGCCAGACCCTGATCGACTTCGCCGACCAGATCCGCCTGTCGCGCCAGTTGGTGCAGCTGGATTGCGACACCCCGCTGCCCCAGGCGCTGGACGCCCTGTTGATGGATGACCCGGATCCCGCGGTGCTGGCGGCGTTCCTTGAGAAGATGGAGTTCCGCACGCTGGCCCGGCGCATCGGCGACGGCAAGGCGGGCAATGTGGGCCAGGGCATCACCGTGGCCGCCACCCCCGCGCCCGAGACCAGGGCGCCCACAGCCCCCAGCCACGACGCCGTCGACACCAGCACTTACGAATGCGTGCAGGACCTGGCTGCGCTGGACCGCTGGATCGCCCAGGCCTACGCCGCCGGGGTCATCGCGTTCGACACCGAAACCGACGCCCTGGGCGCCACCAGCGCCGGCCTCTGCGGCGTGTCTCTGGCCACCGCGCCCGGCAAGGCCTGTTACATCCCCCTGGGCCACGAGCCAGAGGGCGAGGGCGGCCTGCAACTGGATGCGCCCGCCGACCTGACCCAGGTTCCCATGGATGCAGCCCTGGCACGGCTGAAACCGCTGCTGGAAGACCCTTCGGTGCTGAAGGTGGCCCAGAACGCCAAGTACGACCTGGCTGTACTGGCGCGCTACGGTGTCAACGTCAGCCCCATCGAAGACACCATGCTGATCAGCTTCGCGCTGGAAGGCGGCCTGCACAAAAGCCACGGGATGGACGAGCTGTCGCGCCGCCTCCTGGGGCATGAGCCGATCAGCTTCAAGACCGTGGCCGGGACCGGCAAGGCGCAGAAGAGCTTCAAGCACATCGAACTGGCGGGCGCGACCTGCTACGCCGCCGAGGACGCCGACGTCACCCTGCGCATCTATGAGCATCTGCGACGCCGGCTGGCGCATGAGCACCTGCTGACGGTCTACGAGACGCTGGAGCGGCCGATGCCGGCGGTGCTGGTCGAGATGGAGCTGGCGGGGATCAAGGTTGACCCAGACCGCCTGCGCCAGCTTTCCAACGATTTCTCGGTCCGCATGGCCGAGTTTGAGCTGGAGGCCCACCGCGTCGCCGGTCGCCCCTTCAACCTGGGCAGCCCCAAACAGGTGGGCGACATCCTGTTCGGCGAGATGGGTCTGGCGTCCGTCAAGACCACCGCCACCGGCGCCCAGTCCACGGACGCCTCGATGCTGGAAGACCTGGCGCTACAGGGCCACGAGTTGCCGCGCATCCTTCTGGACTGGCGCCAGCTTTCGAAACTGAAAGGTACGTATACCGACAATCTGGTCGCGGCGATCAACCCGAAAACCGGGCGCGTCCACACCTGTTATTCGCTGGCGGCGGCCACGACAGGTCGCCTCGCCTCATCCGACCCCAATCTGCAGAACATCCCGATCCGCACGGAGGAAGGCCGCAAGATCCGCAAATGCTTCATCGCCGATGCGGGCCACGTCCTGATCAGCGCCGACTATTCCCAGATCGAACTGCGCCTGCTGGCCCACATCGGCGATATCCCCCAGCTGAAACAGGCCTTCGCCGACGGCCTCGACATCCACGCCATGACGGCGTCGGAGATGTTCGGCGTGCCCATCGAAGGCATGCCCGCCGAAACGCGCCGCCGCGCCAAGGCCATCAACTTCGGCATCGTCTACGGCATCTCGGCGTTCGGCCTGGCCAACCAGCTGTCGATCCCGCGCGAAGAGGCCGGCGCCTACATCAAGACCTATTTCGAGCGCTTCCCCGGCATCCGCACCTATATGGACCGCATGACCCGCCAGGTCCGCGCCGAGGGCTTCGTCACCACCATCTTCGGCCGCAAGGTGCATATCCCCGCCGCCCAGGGCCGATCCCAGGCCGAACGCGCCTTCGGCGACCGCGCCGCCATCAACGCCCCCATCCAGGGCGCCGCCGCCGACGTGATGCGCCGCGCCATGATCCGGATGCCCGGGGCCCTGCGCGCTGAGGGACTGACGGCCCGGATGCTGCTCCAGGTCCACGACGAACTGGTCTTCGAGGCGCCGGAGGCCGAGGCCGAGGCGGTGATCGCCGTGGCGCGCCGGATCATGGAACGGGCGGCGGAGCCGGCGCTGTCGATCTCCGTGCCCCTGGTGGTGGACGCGCGGGCCGCGCCGAACTGGGACGACGCGCACTGAGGGAGCAGTGGATGTGGCCTCCCCGCCTCTCCCTCGTGGCCGCGCTATCATTGCGAACCGCGCCGGATGGTACCTAATGGCCAAGTCTGTCCCATAGGAGCGCCAATGCCCTTGAATGATCTTCGCTCGATTCTCTTCCCCTATT
>NZ_JANPJP010000166.1:0-6744 GCF_031425575.1 Phenylobacterium sp. | reverse complement strand
TCCTCACCGGATCGAGGTGGGCGTGGAAGACACGGTGGATGGTGATCATGACTGTCCCAGGGCGAGTTCGTTGTACCAGGCGCTCAGCTGTTCCAGCGGCCAGGGCCTCGCTCCGGCGATGTAGTGGTTGGCCCCCGCGGCATCGCCCGTCCAGCGCAGGCGCCAGCAGCGCACCTCGGTGATGCTGGCCGGCAGGCCGCAGACCTCGGCGGTGGCGTTGGCCGGGACGCTGACCGTGCCCGACCACAGCTTCCCTCCGCCCAACTGGTCGATGGCCACCTCAAGGCACAGGGGCCGCCGCGTGTCGTTGACCGCGAGGACGCGGTGGTGGCCGCTGACCGCATCCTGCACCAGCACGACGACGTCCTGCTGGCAGGCCTTGATCGCGCCGTAGGCGAGCTTGCGCCCGCCGTACCAGTCGACCACCGCGTCGCTGATGATCGGCCAGCCGTCGCGCAGGTTCCACCACAGCAGACCCCAGGTCCTGCCCTTGCCAGCACGCCACGTCTCGATGAAGAACTTCAGCGCCTCGGCCTGCGATAGCTGCGAGGCGGCGATGAACTCGTCGAGGTCACGCGGCTCACGGCCGATCAGCTGGGCCGCCTGGCGGGCGGTCAGGGCGATGCGGTAGTCGTAGCCGACCTCGCCGGGCAACGGCTTGACCGCCAGCGGCAATAGGGCCGGGTTGCCGACGACGGGCCACAGCGCGGTGCCAGGTGCAAGCATGCGCTCCAGGCTGTCCCGGGAGGGGCAGCCGTGGTAGCCGATCTCGGAGACGAAGCGGGCCGGCGAGGCGGTGTAATACGAGCCTTTGAAGTCGTCGCGCGGACCCCACAGGTGGTCTTCGGGCTGGCCCCCGCCGGCCTGGACCGCCGGGCTGAGGTAGGGCGAGGAGGGCAGGTAGTCGCGCAGCGGATCGTGGTCGGCCACCGCCTGGGCCAGGACCTGGCGGGTGATGCGGTCACGGTTGGGATCGAGGCGCTGGCCGGGCCAGGCCCAGGCCACCGCCTGGTCGGTCTCGTTCGAGCCGCACCACAGGGCCAGGCAGGGGCGGTTGCGCAGGCGGCGGACCACGGCGGCGGCCTCGGCGGCCGCCACCGCGGCGAAGGCGTCGTCTTGCGGATAGACCCCGCAGCCGAAGGCGAAGTCCTGCCACACCAGCATGCCGTTGGCATCGCACCAGTCGTAGAAGGCTTCAGACTCGTAGACGTTGCCGCCCCACATGCGCACGGTGTTGCAGCCCAGCTCGGCGAGCATCGCCACGGCCGCGTCGAGGTGCTGGGCGTCACGGCTGTGCAAGGCGTCGAGGGGCACCCAGTTGGTGCCGCGGGCGTAGAAGCGCGCGCCGTTGACCTCCAGGCCGAAGTCGCCCTCGCCGGCGCCGCTGAGCGCCTCGCTGCGGCGCAGGCGCACGGTGCGGAGGCCGATCGCCGTCTCGTGGGCGTCGACGATCAAGCCGGAGCCGTCGCACAGTTCCAGGCGGGCCTGGTGCAGGCGGGCCTCGCCCCAGCCGCGCGGCCACCACAGGTCGACGTCTTTCAGCCGCAGGATGCGGCGGCCGCGGCCGGCGCAGACCCCGGCCTCGGCGACCACCGCCCCGTCGAGCAGGACGCGCAGCTTCCAGAGCTCCCAGCCCTCGTCGGGCAGGCGGAGGCTCCAGTCGACCACCACGGTGGCGCTGCGCGCGTCGGCGTCGGCCTCCAGGGTGGTCCAATAGGCGTCGGTCACGGCGTGGCTGCGCACCGCTTCCAGGCTCACCGAACGCCACAGGCCGGCCGAGAGCAGGCGGGGCATGATGTCCCAGCCGAACTGGTGCGCCGCCTTGCGCAGGCGCAGCGATTCGAAGCCGGTGGTCTGGTGCGTGGTTGCAATTGGTCCGAGTCCAGCGGCCCTGGCCTCGCGTAGGCCGGAGCTAACGCGAACGCACAGATGATTCTCGCCAGAGCGCAGCGCGGTAGTCGCGTCGAGGCGATGGACGATCAGGGCATTGGCCGTGTCGCCGAGGTGGACACCATTGAGCCACACCGAACCCAGACAGTCGAGACCGTCGAGCACCAGTTCGACTTTCCAGGCCGCCAACATCTCGGCCGAGCACGTGAAGGTGCGCTCGTACCACCAGGCCCAGGTTTCAAAGCGGACGTAGGCCCACGTGTTGGGCGCGACCAGCGGATCAGGAGCGAGGCCAGCGGCATGCAGAGCGAGTTCGACATTGCCCGGCACGATGGCGGACAGTCGGGTCAAGCCGGAGAGGTCCTCAGGACGCGTCGGTACGGTGGCACCGGGACCACCACGCAGGGTCCAGGCTCCGTCGAGGGATTGGTGCATAGGTGAGGTTGTCACGGGCATATCATGCGCCAAACAGCGCATCCTCCAAGAGCAGGCATAAGGTATGATAAATAGGTAGATGGTATTCCTGCGCTTCGCAGGTGCGTGTACTCGGCGCACACAAGCAGACGTCGCACAGTGTGGCAAGGCGGCCGCCGCTCATTCCAGTTAAACCGAGTACGTAGAGGCCGCGGGCCCGCGCTACCTCCGCCGCGGCGCAGACGTTTCGCGCGTTACCGGAGGTGCTGATGCCAACGAAGAGCCAGCCCGGCTGGCCAAATGCCTGCACGAGCTGGGCGAAGTCCAATTGGGGATCGATGTCATTCGCCACGGCACTGCGCAGAGCTGGGAAACCAGTCAGCGGGATCGCTGGCAGTCCGCACTGCAGTTTGCTAACGATGTCAGGATCCAAGCCGACGCGTTGCGCGGCGGGCAGCGGACGACGTGATTCAAAACCCTTGAGCAGTTCTCCAGCCCAATGATCAGCGTCAGCCGCGCTGCCGCCGTTACCGCACAACAACGACGTTCCGCCACCGCGATAACAGCGCAGGAACAACTCGTGCGCAGCGCGAATGTCATCTGACAGTGCAGTCAGTTCGGGGCGGCGGGCGAGCAGAGCGGCGAGATGGTCGTTGCTCATGTTTCAGCCTCGACTGCCAAAGGGGCGAGGGCCGAGTCGACGGCTCCGCGCACCTCGCGGGCGAAGCCGCCGGCCTGGTAGACGGCGATGGCGATGGCGGCCCAGGTGCCGATGTCCGGACCCAGGGCGGTGGGCACGACCTTGCACACGGCCAGGGAGCCGGGCAGGGCCTCGGCCTCCAGCACCGGGCGCATGTGCGGTTCGAGCCAGCGCCGGGCCCGGCTGTAGACCGAGCCCAGGACGATGACCTCGGGGTTGAGCACGTCGATGACGATGGCGAGGGCCTGGCCCAGGCGGCGTCCGGACTCGGCCAGCAGGTCGGCGGCCAGGGCGTCGCCGGCCTCGGCTGCCTGCACCACGTGGCGGGCGCTGATCTCCTCGATGCGTCCCGGGTTGAAGGCGACCCGCCCGCCGTGCCTGCGCGCCTCGGCCTGGGCGAGGCGGCCGATGCCGCCGCCGCTGCACCAACCCTCGAAGCTGCCGGCCTTGTTGTAGCCGACCGGGCCCTCCGCGCTGAGGCGGACGTGGCCGATCTCGCCGGCGTTGCCGTTGGCGCCCTCGAAGAGCCGGCCGTCGCAGATCACCCCGGCGCCCATGCCGGTGCCATAGGTGAGGAAGACGAGGTTGCGGACGCCGCGGCCGGCGCCGAACTGCCATTCGGCCAGGGCTCCGGCGTTGGCGTCGTTCATCAGGAAGGCGCGGCCGCCGAAGCGCCGCTCCAGCTCGGCGCACACCGGCACGCGGTCCCAGCCCGGCAGATTGGGCGGCGAGAGGATCAGGCCGGCGGTGCTGTCGAGGGGGCCGCCGCAGCTGATGCCGAAGACCGGGGCCGGGCCCGGCGCGAGCTCGGTCACCGTCTCCCAGAGCCGCGCCTGGGTCGCCAGGGCGTCCGTGGTCGGGAACCGGATGGTCCGTTCGATCACGCCAGCGTCGGTCGCCCGGGTGACCGCGCACTTCGTCCCGCCGATGTCGAGTCCGATGATGCTCATGCCGGCAGTATAGGCTTGCGGGAGCCGGGGCGGTAGCCCACCATTGCGCCATCATGACCTTCGCTTTACGCCACGTCAGCCTGGTCCCGGAGCTTGATGCGGGCGACGGCTTCGCCCGTGGCATCGAGGCGGCGTTGCGCCGCTGCCTGCCCGCGGGCTGGAGCCTGCGCCCGGGCGGCGACGGGCCGGTCGTGGCCCTGGAGCGCGGGCCCGACGGCGGCTGGAGCCTGCGCGCCGGAGCCGGCACGGTGGGCGTCGACGACCTGGCGATCGGCGCGGCGGCGGCCCGCCACCTCGCCGCCCTTGGCGCCCGCGACCTGCGCTATGCCGGGCCGGCGACGGACGGCTTGCGCCTGCGCGGCTTCGCCATCGCCGCCGGAGCCCTGGGCATCGCCGCCGGACGCCTGGCCGGAAGTGGTGGCGGTGGCGGCCTGGTCGGCGTCTTCGCCGACGGGGCGGCGGCCGAGACGGCGGCCCTCACCCACCTCGCCGCCGCCGGCCTGGCCGTCCCCCGCGACGTCCTGCTGCTCGGCATCGAGGACGGCGGGCTGCCGGCGCCGCGCGCGCCGGGCCTTTCGCGCCTGCGCCTCGACCCCGAGCGCATCGCCCGCGCCGCCCTCGCCCTGGTCGCCGAGGCCTCGTCGGGCCGCGTGCTGGTGCCGCCGGCCGGGGTGGTGACGCGGGCCAGTTCGGACGAGGGCGGCGGCGACGATCCGCATCTCGCTGCGGCCCTCGCCCACCTGCGCGCCCACCTCCATCGCCCGCTCGACGTCGGCGCCCTGGCGCGGGCCGCCGGGATGCCGCGGCGCAGCCTCGAACGCCTGTTCAGCGCCACCCTCGGGCGCACCCCGCTCGACGAGATCCGCCGTCAGCGCGTGGCCCGGGCCCAGGAGCTGCTTGCGCACAGCGATCTGCCGCTGGAGCACATCGCGCAGCGCGTCGGCTTCTCCGGCCCCGACCGTCTCGGCGTGGTCTTCCGCCAGGTCGCCGGGGTCACGCCCGGATCATGGCGGCGCCAGCACCGCTCTGGCTGAGCTCGCGCCGGCAGCTCTGGCGACCGGCTGCGCCCACTCCTGTCCCATCCCGATGCGTGCGCCCTGTTCAATTGAGGATCAAGCGCAGCTAGGAGTCTGTCGGAGATAGACTCTTAGAGTGTCTGGAAGCCAACCAGGTCCAAGCCTCATCAGCATAGCACCCTATATAGAGCAACGGATGCCGATTTATAATGCAGGCATGGAGCACACATCAATGCATCACAACCGCGACAACGACGTCAGCGACACATCACAGCTCGCTGCGGCAATTGATGGGCAGTACTGGGAAACTGAATTCGAGCCCACTGCGGACTCATTGACCGAGACGGCCTACTTCTTGTACATTGATCACGGCTCCGTCCCGGGACAGGATATGCGAAACTGGCTGGATTTAGAGGCGCTCATGCTCAAGGAGAGCCAACTGGACCGTCGCATATCGTTGCGGGACTGAGGCTGGGCCGTGCAGGTGTCGGTCTCCGGATTCCTGTCCTGGCGCCACCATGTTCCAGGCCCCCGTCCGGTAACGACCGGCAGCACACCGTCACCCTTCGGGCTATCGATGCCGACTGTCCCGAACTGCCAGGCCTGGCTGGCGAGCGCGCCCGAGGACTGTGGCGGATCCTATAGCCGCGGTAACCACTCGGGCCATGGGGCCCCGTCGCGCAGTGATGGGGCGGCTGCCGAGCGGCGGTGGGCGGATACAATGGGCGAAGCCCATCCGCCCACGGTTTCGGAGCGGCAGCGACGAAACCGAGCTGCGACAAAGGCAGCGGGGACAGGCCCACAGGGCCGCAGGGGCGGAGCCCAATGCTGTAATGCTAAGGGGCAATGAGCCCTGGGACCGCGCGCGGCCCGCGCGCCAGGGGCAATGATCGTCGGCTCGCCAACCCGAGCGCGCCAGCGGCGCGCGGTCCCAGGCTGGCTTAGCTTAACAGCATTGGGCGGAGCCCCAGAGCAGTTGTGGATGATGCGCTCGCCCCGTGCTTCGCAGCGGCCAATGGCGCAGGGCCATATCAAGGCAAGCTGCACGGTGATGCCCGCCATCGCCGTCTGCCTGCCCTCCTACTGCCGCTACGAGCAGGACGCCATCCGCGGCCTGCTCGCCCACGCTGCCCTTGAACTCGACTGGCACCTGTATTTCCGCAACCTGAATGATTTTACCTATCCGGATGAACTCGCTTCCTTCGACGGCCTGGTGGCGTGCGCCTTCACGGCCGAAGAGGCCCGCGCCTGCGCCAGGTTGCGCAAGCCGGCCGTCAATCTGGTGCGCTGCGCAGTGCCGGGCCTGCTGCCTACCGTGACCTGCGATGACGCCGCCATCGGCCGTCTGATCGCCGAACATTGCCTGTGCCGCCACATGGAGCACGTGGTGCTGATGGGCACCGACCTGCCATTCTGGCAGGTACGCGAGCAAGCCCTGCGCGGGCGCCTCGCCGAGATCTGCCCGGCACTGCCGATCACCGCCATGCCGAGGTCCCTCTGCGCGAACGCCACCACCCCAATCAGCCGGCGGCAGGCTATCGGGATCTGGCTGGGCCAATGGCGCCATCCGCTGACCATCGTCGCCGTGAACGACCTGTGGGCCCGCTCGATCTTCCACGTCTGCCACCAGCTTGGCCTGCGCATTCCCGAGCAGGTCGCGGTGATCGGTGCCGACGTTGAGCCCCTCCTGCTCGGCCTGCCCGATCCCTACATCTCGGTGGATATCAATGGGGAGATGGTGGGCCGGGAGGCGGCCCGCTGCCTCGCCCGCCAG
>NZ_JANPJP010000165.1:0-1917 GCF_031425575.1 Phenylobacterium sp. | reverse complement strand
GTGGCGCGGGCGAGCGCGGCCTCGGCCTGTTCGGCGCGGCGGCGCGCGGTGCCCGTGGGGACCTTGGCCTTCGGCGCGGCCTTGGGCGGCGGGGGCGCTATGGCCTGGGGTACCTGGGACGGACCCTTGGCGGCCTGGCGGGCGCGGTCGATCACCAGCTTGGCGTAGTCGTCCATGTCGCCGTTGAAGGGCGCGATGGTGCCGTCGGCGGCCAACCACAGACGGTCGGCCACCAGCTCCATCAGCGAGCGGTCGTGGGTGATGAGGATGACGGCGCCGGCATACTCGTTCAGGGCGTCCAGCAGGGCGCGACGGCTGTCGATGTCCAGGTGGTTGGTGGGCTCATCGAGGATGAGGAGGTGAGGGGCCTCCATGGCCACCATGTTCAGCAGCAGGCGCGCCCGCTCGCCGCCGGACAGGTTGGCGACAGTGGTCTCGACCTTCTGCACGCCCATACCGAACTGGGCCAGGCGCGAACGGCGAGCGGCGTCGCTGGCCTCGGGCATGGCCCGGCGGATGATCTCCAGCGGGGTGTCGGAGGGATCGAGCGCCTCGATCTGGTGCTGGTGGAACCAGCCCACCTTCAGGCGGCGGTCGCGGCGCAGGTCGCCGTGCATGACCTGCAAGGCGCCGGCGATCAGCTTGGCGAAGGTGGACTTGCCGGCGCCGTTGACCCCCAGCAGACCGATGCGGTCGTCCAGGTCCAGGCGCAGGTCCATGTTGCGCAGGATCGGCGAGCCGTCATAGCCGGCCGAGGCGCCCTCCAGGCGGATCAGGGGCGGCGGTACGGGGCGCTCGGGGGAGGGCAGGATGAAGGGGGCGGTGCGCTCGGCCGCGACGACGGAGACCGGCGGCAGCTTGGCGAGCTGTTTCAGGCGTGACTGGGCCTGGGTGGCCTTGGACGCCGTGGCGCGGAAGCGGTCGACGAAGGCCTGCAGGTGGGCGCGCTGTGCGTCGATCTTGGACTTGTTGGATTCCAGCAGGCGGGCGCGCTCGGCGCGCTGGGTTTCGAAGTTGTCGTAGTTGCCCGGATAGAGGTCGAGCTTGCCCGAGTGCAGGTGGAGGATGTGGTCCACCGAATTGTTCAGGATCTCGCGGTCGTGGCTGATGATGATGGCGCTGTTGGGGTACTTCTTCAGCCGGGCCTCAAGCCACAGCGCGCCTTCCAGGTCGAGATAGTTGGTCGGTTCGTCCAGCAACAGCAGGTCGGGCTCGGCGAACAGGGCCGCGGCCAGGGCCACGCGCATCCGCCAGCCGCCCGAGAACTCCGCCATCGGCCGCGCCAGGTCGGCATGGGAGAAGCCCAGGCCCGAGAGGATTTCCGCCGCCCGGCTGGGGGCGCGGTCGGCGCCGATCTCGCTGAGCCGGGCGTAGATCTCGCCCAGATGCTCAGGCTCGGCGGTGTCCAGCGACGCGGTCAGGGTCTCGCGCTCGATATCGGCGGCCAGCACGGTGTCCATCAGGGTCACCGGGGTGGCGGGATGCTCCTGGTCCACCGAGGCGATGCGGGCGGCCTTCGGGTAGCCGATCTCGCCGGAACCCTGGTGGAGCTGACCCAGGATCAGCTTGAACAGGGTCGACTTGCCCACGCCGTTGCGTCCCACCAGACCGACCTTCGAACCCACAGGCAGGCTGATGGTGGCTTCGTCGAAGAAGCGACGGCCCCAGGAGTCAAAGACGAGTTCGTGGATCTGAAGCATGGGAGTCGAACTTACAAAGCAGGTTGAGAGAAAAGCGTCGCCGTACGGCCGCCGCAGATGTCGTCGCTCGCGGCGTTGACTAGGATCTGATCAACCGTCTCTCGATGACGCCGGCTCCATAACAGAGGTCGGCGCCGCAGTCGCGCGTAACCTGCCTTGGCGCTGTCACCTCCGGCGGCTATAAGCCCGCACCCTTCGGCGCGGACGGCCGCGCCCC
>NZ_JANPJP010000164.1:0-7834 GCF_031425575.1 Phenylobacterium sp. | reverse complement strand
CCCCGGCGTGCAGCCGCCGACCCTGATCACCTCCGATCTCGAGGCGATCTATGAGTTCCGCGCCCGCCAGGGCGATATCGTGCTCAAGCCCCTGAACGGCGCGGGCGGCTCGGGCGTGGCCCGGCTGCTGGCCGACGACCCTAATCTCGACGCCATGCTGGACCTGCACCGGATGATCAGCCGCGAGCCGGTCATCGCACAGAAGTACGTGCCCGCGGTGGTGAAGGGCGACAAACGCATCCTGCTGGTGGACGGCGAGCCGGTGGGCGCCATCAACCGCGTGCCCAGCGCGGGCCAAATCCGCTCCAACCTGGCCGTGGGCGGTCGCGCCGAAGCCGTCGAGCTGACCGCGCGGGATCTGGAACTCTGCGGGATCATCGGTCCCGAGCTAAAGCGCCGGGGCCTGATGTTCGTCGGCATCGACGTGATCGGCGACTACCTCACCGAGATCAATGTGACGTCGCCCACGGGGGCGGTGGCCTTGAAAAGGTTCACCGGCGTCGATGCGACAGTCCTGCTCTGGGAACGCGTTGAAGCGATTCGCGCCACAGTCTAGCTTCTGAGATGAGAAGAGTGGTCTAGGCCACGGAAACTTCTCATCTTCTCTATAGGTTCCTTTTTTGTTCTTGATCCGACCCGCGCGCCGTGCTGGGGTTGTGGATAAAACATGCTCAAACCGGGGACGTGAGCCATGGCAGCACGGGTCGTCACGCTGGCGTTTCAAGGGGTTGAGGCGCGCCGCGTCGATGTCGAAGTGCAGCTCACCGGGGGCGAGTTCGCCTTCATCGTGGTGGGGCTGGGCGACAAGGCTGTGGGCGAAAGCCGCGAACGCGTGCGGGCGGCCTTCTCAGGCCTTGGCCTGGCGCTGCCAGGCAAGCGCATCATCGTCAACCTGGCGCCGGCCGACCTACCCAAGGAAGGCAGCCACTACGACCTGCCGATCGCCCTGGCCGTCATGGCCGCCATGGGCGTCATTCCCCCCGACCGGCTGACCGAATGGGCGGCCATGGGGGAGCTCTCCCTCGACGGTCGCATCGTCCAGGTGGCCGGCGCCCTGCCCGCCTCGGTGGCGGCGGGCGCCATGGGCCTCGGCTTGATCTGTCCCGAGGCCTGCGGGGCGGAGGCCGCCTGGGCCGGCGACACCCAGATCCTGGCCGCGCCCTCGCTGATCTCCCTGGTGAACCACTTCCGCGGAACCCAGATGCTGGGGCCGCCCAAGCCCGGCGCCATCCTCGACGGCGAACGGGTTCCGGACCTGAAGGACGTCAAGGGCCAGGAGAACGCCAAGCGCGCCCTTGAGATCGCCGCGGCGGGCGGCCACAACCTGTCATTCACCGGACCACCTGGCTCGGGCAAATCGATGATGGCCGCGCGCCTGCCTGGCCTCCTGCCCCCGCTCTCGCCCGCCGAGCTGCTGGAAACCTCGATGATCCATTCGGTGGCCGGCCTGATCGCCAAGGGGGAGCTGACCCGGGCGCGGCCGTTCCGCACCCCGCACCACTCGGCCACCATGGCGGCCCTGACGGGCGGTGGCGTCCGCATCAAGCCGGGCGAGGTGTCGCTGGCCCACAATGGGGTGCTGTTCCTGGACGAACTGCCGGAGTTTTCCGCCCAGGCCCTGGACAGCCTGCGCCAGCCCCTGGAGACCGGCGAGGTGGTGGTGGCCCGCGCCAACGCCCACGTCCGATATCCGGCCCGCTTCCAGCTGGTGGCCGCCCAGAACCCCTGCAAGTGCGGCCACGGCGGGCCCGGACGCGGCGCGTGCGGCCGCGCGCCCCGCTGTCAGACCGACTATCAGATGAAGGTCTCCGGCCCATTCCTTGACCGCATCGACCTGCAGATCGACGTGCCGCCGGTCAGCGCCGCCGACCTGGCCCTGCCGGCGCCCTCGGAGGGCACCGCCGAGGCCGCCGCCCGCGTGGCCCAGGCTCGCGACCTGGCCGCCGAGCGGGCGACGAGGTCGGGCCATGAGCAGGCCGCGCCGGTCAACGCCCGGGCCGAGGGGGAATGGCTGGAGATCATCGCCGAGCTTGATCCCCAGGCCAAGGCCCTGCTGGCCAGGGCCGCCGAGGCCAATGGCCTGACCGCGCGGGGCTGGACCCGCACCCTGCGGCTGGCCCGCACCATCGCCGACCTCGAGGGGGCTGGGCCGATCAAGCGCGTGCACGTGGCCGAGGCGCTGATCTATCGGCGGGTCGGCGCGGGCGGCCTAAGCCCGGTGGGCTAGAGCCGGCGCTGGCTGGGCGATCGTGGCCGCCGCAGTTTGACCGCCCGTTAAGTGGCTGCGGCCTAGGGTCATCCCATGGCCCGCAAAACCCCGACCACCCCCGCCCCCGACGCCCGCGTCAGCGCCGAGCAACTCGCCTCGCTCAGCCACGAGTTCCGCACCCCGCTGAACGGGGTGCTGGGCATGGCGCGACTGTTGGAGGGCACCGGGCTCACGGCCGAGCAGAAGGCCTATGTCGCGGCCCTGCGGGAGTCCGGCGAACACCTGCTCGCCCTGGTCAACGACGTGCTGGATTTCGCCAAGCTGGGCGCCGACAAGATCGAACTGCACCCGGCCACCATGGACCTGGAAGGTCTGCTGCGCTCGGTGAGTGAACTGCTCTCGCCCCGCGCCCAGGAAAAGGGCCTCGAGGTCGCCTGGGCCGCCCCTCCCGGCATCGGCCAGGCCCTGGCCGACGAAGGCCGCCTGCGCCAGATCCTGCTCAACTTCGCCGGCAACGCCGTGAAGTTCACCGAGACCGGCGGGGTCCTGCTGAGCGTCACCGAGCGCGACGGCTCGCGCCTGCGCTTCAGCGTCTCCGACACCGGCCCCGGGGTCACCCAGGCGGCGCGGGAGAAGATCTTCGAGGCCTTCGCCCAGGCCGACCCCTCCTATGACGGCGCCCAGCTGGGCGGCGCGGGGCTGGGCCTGGCCATCGCCCGCAAGCTGGCCAGCGCCATGGACGGCGAGGTGGGTGTCGAGGACGCGCCCGGCGGCGGCGCCCTGTTCTGGTTCGAGGCGGCCTTCCCGCGCCTGCCCCAGGGCCGGGAAGCCATGCTCTCTGGCCAGGTGGTGGGGATCATGTCCCCCAACTCCGTGGTGGCCGAGGCGGCCCGGATGCAGATCGAGGCGGCTGGCGGGGTGCCGGTCAACGGCCAGGACCGGATGGCCGAGGTCCTGCTGGTGGACCACGCGCTGGCCCCCAGCTGCCCGCCGGACGCCCGGCCGGCTATCATCCTGCTGCCGCCGGACCAGAGGGCGCGGATCGACAGCTATCGGGCCCAGGGCTTCGCCGGCTATCTGATCAAGCCCCTGCGGCGGGCCTCGGTGGCCGAGCGCGTGCTGGCGGTCCTGGGGGCCGAGGCCCACCCCGCAGAGGCGATGGAGGACGAGCGGATCGCGCCGGCCATCGCCCCCGGCGCACGGGTGCTGCTGGTGGAGGACAACGCCATCAACGCCCTGTTGGCCCGCACCCTGCTGGCCCGCGAGGGCTGCAAGGTCGACCATGCCGGTGGCGGCGCGGAGGCCATGGCCGCCCTCAAGGTCGGCCGCTACGACCTGATCCTGATGGACATGCGCATGCCGGGCATGTCGGGCCTCGACGCCACGCGAGCCCTGCGCGCCTCGGGCCTCGACACCCCGGTGGTGGCGCTGACCGCCAACGCCTTTGAGGAGGACCGTCACGCCTGCCTGGCGGCCGGCATGAACGACTTCCTGGTCAAGCCGCTCGCGCCCGACGCCCTGCGCGGGATCCTGGCCAGGCTGACCCGCGGCGGCTGGACGGAAACGCCGGACCGCGCCAAGGTCGGCTAGGTCGGGGGCCGCCCCCGGCGCCGATCTCGGGGGAGGCCGCCATGACCATCGAAGCCGCGCCGAAACGCAGCGCCTGGAGCGCCATCAAGGTCTATGGCGAGCGCCGCGCCCTGGTCATGCTGGCCCTGGGCTTCGCGTCCGGCCTGCCCAACCTGCTGATCTTCGACACCCTGTCGGCCTGGCTCCGCGACGCGGGGCTGAGCCTGGAGGTGATCGCCTTCTTCAGCCTGGCGACCCTGGCCTATTCTCTCAAGCTGCTATGGGCCCCGATGATCGACCGGGCGGCCATACCGGGCCTGACCCAGTGGCTGGGCCACCGCCGCTCCTGGATGCTGGTCTGCCAGGCCCTGATCATGCTGGGCCTGTGGCTGATCTCCGGCGTCGATCCCAAGACCAGCCTCGGCCTGATGGCCGCCTTCGCCGTGTTCGTGGGCTTCACCTCGGCCACCCAGGACATCGTCATCGACGCCTGGCGCATCGAGGCGGCCGACACCGAGAAACAGGGCGCCATGGCGGCCGCCTACCAGTGGGGCTACCGCATCGCCATGATCGTGGCCGGCGTCGTGCCGCTCGCCATGTCCGACGTGGTGGGCTGGAGCCTGTCCTACGCCCTGATGGCCGGACTGATGGTGGTGGGTGTCCTTGGCGTTCTGGGGGCGCCGCGCGAGGCCAAGCACATCCTGCGCGACATCGATTTCCAGGGCGTCGCGGGAGTTCCGTGGCGCGACGGGATCGAGTGGGTCATTCGCCTGGCCATCGTCCTGCTGGGCGCCCTGATCTTCGGCTCGGGCCTCGCGGGCAACGCCACGGTCCTGCAGTCGGTCACCGCCGCCATCGGCCAGCCCCAGCTGGGCGACGCCATCAAGGCGGCCTGGGAAGCCAAGCCCTTCGGGGTCTTCGCCCAGGTGGGGGGCATCCTCACCGGCGTGGCGCTGATCGTGGTGGCCGCCCTGCCGATCCCCGGCGCGCCCACCCGTCCCGGCCGCTACCTGTCGACGGCGCTTGGAGCGCCCTTCATCGACTTCTTCCGGCGCTATGGCGACGTGGCCGGGCTGATCCTGGCCCTGATCTGCGTCTACCGCCTGAGCGACTTCGTGCTCAACATCATGAACCCGTTCTACATCGACCTCGGCTTCGACAAGCTGCAGATCGCCGAGGTCCGCAAGGTGCTGGGCGTGGTCATGTCGGTGATCGGTGTCGGCCTCGGCGGCTTCAGCGTCGCGCGACTAGGCCTCATGCGCTCCATGGTCATCGGCGCGTTCGCCGGCCCCATCTCCAACCTGGTCTTCGCCTGGCTGGCCTTCCAGGGCCCCAACCTCTGGGCGCTCAGCGTCGCCATCGGGGTGGACAATATCGCGTCGGGCTTCGCCGGCACCTGCCTGATCGCCTACATGTCCAGCCTGACGGGCGCCGGCTTCACCGCCACCCAGTACGCCATGTTCTCGTCCTTCTACGCCCTGCTGGGCAAGCTGGTGGCGTCGCAGTCGGGCAAGGTGGTGGAGGGCTCAGCCAAGGCCGCCGACCAGGGCGGCATGTTCGCGGGGCTCAAGACCCTGTTCACCGGCCTGCCGCCGGAGACCTTCGCCAGCGCCATGGAGAAATCCGGCGTCACACCGGCCGCCCTCGGCTCCGGCTATGTGGTGTTCTTCGTCTATTCGGCTCTGCTGGGGGTGCTGGGGATCATCCTGGTCTTCATTGTCGCGGCGCGGACCGCCGACATGCCGGCCGGTGGCTCGGAAACGGTGGCTGAGGCCGAGGCCTAACTCACACCGCTCATCCCCGCGAAAGCGGGGACCCAGGCTTTTTCTCCGCGACCAATCCTGGCCCAGCTTGAACCTATCGAGGTCAGCAAACCAAAAACACCTGGGTCCCCGCTTTCGCGGGGATGAGCGGATTTTGGATCAAGTGGTGGAAAGGCAGATCACCTGGGCCACCCGCAGGTCGCGGCGCAGGGCGTCTGCCACGCGGCCGTAGTTGTCGGTGGTGACGCTCTCGCCGACCGCGAAGCTGGCGGGGCGTTCGTGGGCCTCGGACATGGCCGCCCCCAGCGTCTCGGGCGCGGTGGTGTAGATGCGGCCCCGGCGCGGGGCCTCGGCCACGGTCACCCCGATCACCCTTCCCGCGCTGTCGAGGGCCGGCGCGCCGGAGAGGCCCGCGAGCGTCCCCTTCAGGCCATCGGTGCGGCCGGTCTCGGCCCAGACCAGGACCGGCTCGGTGCGGGCCCCACGGCCCCGCACCACCAGGTTCTCGCGCCCCAGTAGCCGCGAGGTGGCCTCGCCGGACTGGCCCTGGGGGAAGCCCGGATGATAGGCGCGGTCGCCCCGGCGCAGCTTCTGGTCAAGGCCCAGAGGCAGGGGCGGCGCCCCGCCCTCGGTGGTCAGGATGGCGGCCTCGCCGCGCTGGTCGATACGGACCTTGGCGGCCACACCGCGGCCTTCGGCCACCACGATGGCGGCCTGGGTGCAGCCGTCCACCACGTGGCGGGCGGTGACCCAGACCCCGCGCTCGGCCACGGAAAAGGCGGTCCCCAGCCCCGGCTCAGCCTGGGCCGGGACGTCCACCACGATGGAGGGATCAAACGGTGAGGCGGGCCCCAGCGGCACGCCCTCTTCCCCGGGCACCGGCGGCGGCGGCGGCGGGGCGTCGGCGCGCTCCTGCCGGCCGACCGCGGCGATCAGCAGCGCCAGCACCACAGCCGCATAGACCAGCCAGTCCGGCAGCTTGGGGAAGTGCATCGCGCCTTAGCCCGCCACGGCGGCGGCGAGGATCAGGGCGGTGGAGAGCTTGGCGCCCACCAGCAGGGCGGCGGCCGACAGCTCACCCTCCTGGATGCGCTGGGGCAGGCCGCGCAGCAGCATGTCCACCAGGCGGAAGATCAGCAGCTGCACAACCACCGTCGAGGCGCCCCAGATGCCGATCTCGATCAGGGATGTCGACGCCGTCAGCGACACCGCCAGCGGGATGGCCAGGCCGATCATGACCCCCCCAAGCGAGAGGGCGGCGGCCGAGTTCCCCTCGCGGATCAGGGCGATCTCGCGGTGCGGGGTCAGCAGGACGTAGAGGACGCTGCCGAGGAAGAGGATCAGGACCGTCAGTCCCGCATGCAGCAGGGTGATGGGAAAGCCGGTGGCGAAGGCCTGGATCTCAGGCGACTGGAGCTCTGGCGGCATCGGAACCCTTGGGCGAGGAACTGGCGAGCCTCATCGTTAGCACGGACTTTTCGCCGAGGCGAAAACCGTTCAGGCGGCGGGCGAGTCCAGCACCTCGGGCTCCGCCGCGGCCTTGCGCCGGGCGCTGGCGCGGACCTTCTCGCTCTCGCTCTTCAGCTGGCCGCAGGCCGCCAGGATATCGCGCCCGCGCGGGGTGCGGATCGGCGAGGCGAAGCCGGCCCGGTTGAGGATGGCGGCGAATTTCTCGATCGCCCCCCAGTCGGAACAGACATAGTCGGTCCCCGGCCAGGGGTTGAAGGGGATCAGGTTGATCTTGGCCGGGACGCCCTTCATCAGCTTCACCAGGGCCAGGGCCTCGGCGGGGCTGTCGTTGACGCCCTTGAGCATCACATATTCGAAGGTCACCCGACGCGCGTTGGACAGGCCCGGATAGGCGCGGATCCCGGCCATCAGCTGCTCGATCGGGTACTTTTTGTTCAGCGGCACCAGCACGTCGCGCAGGGCGTCGTTGGTGGCGTGCAGGGAGATGGCCAGCATGGCCTGGGTGCGGTTCCCCAGCGCCTCCAGCTCCGGCACGACGCCCGAGGTGGAGACCGTGATCCGCCGCCGCGAGATGGCGATGCCTTCGCCGTCGGAGATGATGTCGATGGCGTCGGCGACATTGTCCAGATTGTAGAGCGGCTCGCCCATGCCCATGAAGACGATGTTGGAGAGCCGGCGGTCCTCCTTGGGGGACGGCCATTCCTCCAGGTCGTCTCGGGCCACCTGCACCTGGGCCACGATCTCGGCGGCGGTCAGGTTGCGCACCAGGGCCTGGGTGCCGGTGTGGCAGAAGGTGCAGTTGAGCGTGCAGCCCACCTGGGAC
>NZ_JANPJP010000163.1:0-27227 GCF_031425575.1 Phenylobacterium sp. | reverse complement strand
ACGTTCATGTGCCCGGGCATCCGGCCGGCCACGGGGTGGATGGCGTACTTCACCTCCACGCCCTCTTCCTTCAGCTTGTCGCCCATTTCGCGCAGCGCATGCTGGGCCTGGCTGACGGCCATGCCGTAGCCGGGGACGATGATCACCTTGCTGGCGTTCTTCATGATGAAGGCCGCGTCCTCGGCCGAACCCTGCTTGACCGGCCGGGTCTCGACCTGGCCGCCGCCGGCGGCCGCCGCATCTTCGGCGCCGAATCCGCCGAGGATCACGGAGATGAAGCTGCGGTTCATCGCCTTGCACATGATGTAGCTGAGGATGGCGCCCGATGAGCCCACCAGGGCCCCGGTGATGATCAGCGTCACGTTCTCGAGGGTGAAGCCCAGGGCGGCCGCCGCCCAGCCGGAATAGCTGTTCAGCATGGAGACCACGACGGGCATGTCCGCGCCGCCGATGGGGATGATCAGGGTGACACCGATCAGCAGGCTGAGGCCGAGGATCGCCCAGAACGCCCAGATGACCTCCGGCTGGCCGCCCCCCATCACCAGCACCACCACCATTGCGACGATGGCGAGCGCAATGACGATGTTCAGCAGGTGACGGGCCGGCAGCATGATCGGCGCGCCGCTCATATTGCCGTTCAGCTTCAGGGCCGCGATGATCGAGCCGGTCAGGGTCACGGCCCCGATGGCCAGGCCCAGGGACAGCTCCACCAGGGAGCTGACGTGGATCGTGCCGTCCTCGGCGAGGATGCCGTAGGCGGCCGGGGTGTAGATGGCGGCGACCGCCACCAGACAGGCCGCGGCCCCCACCAGGCTGTGGAAGGTGGCCACCAGCTGCGGCATCGAGGTCATGGCGACCTTGCGGGCGATCACCGCGCCCACCGTGCCGCCGATGGCGACGCCGCCGACGATCAGGCCCAGCGTCAGGGTGTCCAGCGCCTGCTGTCCCCAGAGGGTCAGCAGGGTGGTGCCCACGGCGATGGCCATGCCGATCATGCCGTTGCGGTTGCCCGCCTGGCTAGTGGTGGGGCTGGACAGGCCGCGCAGGGCCAGGATGAAGAGGACGCCCGAGACGATATAGGCGATAGCCGCGATGTTCGCGTTCACTTCGCGGCGTCCTTCTGCACGGGCTTATCCTTCTTCTTGTACATGGCCAGCATGCGCTGCGTGACCAGGAAGCCGCCGAAGATGTTGACCGCGGCGAAGGCCGCGGCGATGGCGCCGGCGCCCTTGGAGACGAGGACGTTCTGGGTGAGGCCTCCGTCCGCCCCGCCGTTGGCGGCGGCGGCCAGCAAGGCCCCCACGATGATCACCGAGGAGATGGCGTTGGTCACCGCCATCAGCGGGGTGTGCAGGGCCGGCGTCACGCTCCAGACGACATAGTAGCCGACGAAGATCGCCAGCACGAAGATCGCCAGGCGGAAGACTGTGGGGTCGACGGTGTCCATCGGTTCCTCCTTGGGATCTAGCTGTTCAGCGAGGGGTGGACGACCGCGCCACCCTGGGTGACCAGGGCCGCCTTGAGGATCTCGTCCTCCAGGTCGGGGGCCAGCTTGCCCTCCTTGTCCAGCAGCAGGCCGGCGAAGGCCAGCAGGTTGCGGGCGTAGAGGGCCGAGGCGTCGGTGGCGATGCGGCCGGGCAGGTTGGCCACACCAAGGATCTTGGCGCCATTGGCGGTGACCGCCACCTCGCCCAGCTTGGCGCCGACGACATTGCCGCCCTGCTCGATGGCCAGGTCCACCAGGATCGAACCGGGGCGCATGGAGGCCACCTGCTCGGCGCTCACGAGCTTGGGCGCCGGCCGGCCGGGGATCAGGGCGGTGGTGATGACGATGTCCTGCTTGGCGATGTGGCTGGAGACCAGGGCCGCCTGCTTGGCCTGGTACTCGGCGCTCATCTCCTTGGCGTAGCCGCCGGCGGTCTGGGCGTTCTTGAACTCTTCATCCTCGACGGCCAGGAACTTGGCGCCGAGGCTCTCGACCTGTTCCTTGGTGGCGGGACGTACGTCGGTGGCGGTGACCACGGCGCCCAGGCGGCGCGCGGTGGCGATGGCCTGCAGGCCGGCGACGCCCACCCCCATCACGAAGACCTTGGCCGCGGCGACGGTGCCGGCGGCGGTCATCATCATCGGCATGGCCCGGCCATAGGCCTCGGCGGCCTCGATCACCGCGCGGTAGCCGGCGAGATTGGCCTGGGACGACAGGGCGTCCATCACCTGGGCCCGGGTGATGCGGGGTACGAATTCCATGGCGAAACCCGTCGCGCCCTTGGCCGCGATGGCGTTCAGCGCATCCTTGTCCATGTGCGGGTTCAGCAGGGCCACGACGATAGCGCCAGCCTTCAAGGCCGCGATCTCGGCGGCCTCAGGCGCGCGAACCTTGAACAGGATGTCGGCCTTGCCAATGGCGCCTGCGGCGTCCTTGGCGATCTCGGCGCCGGCGGCCTGGTAGTCGGCGTCGGGATAGGCGGCGGCTATGCCGGCGCCGCTTTCCACCACCACCGAGAACCCGGCGGCGATCAGCTTCTTCACCGTCTCGGGGACGGCGGCCACCCGGGTCTCGCCGGCGCGGCGTTCAGTGGTGACGGCTATGACGGCCATGCGCCTGTTTCCCCCTGGTCAATATTGGCCGGACCATACGGGCGGCAGCCTCGGCTTGTCCAGCGGAGCACCCGCGATACTCGAACGTTTGTTTGAATGTCCGAACGACCGGTGTCGCCGAGGAATTGGCGCGCCCGAAGGTCTTGCAGGAAGGCGCGCGTCTGACGCGCGCCCGACCGGCCTAGTGGTCGGCGGCGGGCTTGTCGCGCAGAAGGACGACGCCAAGAACCATCACCACCACGGCGCTGATGAAGGCGCCCAGGAACCCGGTCGGAGTGCAGAACCACAGGACCAGCAGCACCATCATGGCGGTGAGCGCCAGGGAGCCCCACTTGGTCAGGCCGTTGAACAGGTGGAACGTGGCGACCTGCTCGGAGATGTCCATCTCGCCGCGGTGATATTCGGAAGCCATGGAAGGGCGTCTCTCAGACTGGTGAGGAAATCGATGGGGCCGACCTACACCGTCGGCCGCCGGGGCTCAAGCGCGCCTTGTGTCTCAGCCGGGCCAGCGGGCCAGAAGGCCGCGCAGAGCCGCGATGAGCGCCAAGGGTTGATCGACCATGATGTGGTGGGCCGAATCGGGGATGGCGATCTCCAGCATGTCCTTGGGCAGGGGTGACGGCCGGTCATCGCTGATCCGCGACTTCACCACCGAGCGGTCGCCATAGATGTGCACCAGGGGCACGGTCACCTTGGGCGGGCCATCGGCGGTCATGCCCATCATCACGCTGCGGTCGAGCTTGTTCCACATGGCCGGGTCGAACCGCCAGGTCCACCCCTCGCCGCCGCCCTCCGGCAGGGGCGCGCGCTTCAGGGAGCGGCGGGCGATGAAGTCGGCGATGAACAGATTTCCGGCCACCTGGGGCGGCATGAAGCGGAAGCGGGCCAGAGCCGCCTCTTCCGTCGAATAGACCCGTGCGGCGCGGTCCCCGGTGGGGATGTTGCGCACCTGCTGTTCCATCATGCGCTTGGCTTCCGGCGAGTTGGGCGGCGGGCCGCCGAAACCGGTGTCCACCAGCACCGCAGCGCGCATGCGCTCGGGGTGAGCGGCCGCGGCGAAGAACACCTGGCTGCCGCCGAAGGAGTGGCCGATGTAGATGGGCAGAACACCCCCGTCATAGAGGCCCGTGGCGCGGGCGACGGCCTCGGCGTCCTCGGCGAAGTCCTGGAAGGCGTAGCTCTCACGCCAGTCCGAGGCGCCCATGCCGGCCAGGGACATCGAGGTCACCCGGTAGTCCTGGGCCAGATAGGGGGCGATGAAGCTCCACCAGTCGGCGTGGGCCGAGTTGCCATGCACCAGCAGCAGGCCGGGCTTGCCCAGCTCGCCCCAGGTCAGGGCCTCGATCTGGGTGCCGAGTGAGGTGACGAAGCTCCGCTCCGGCTCCTGGGCGATGGCGTCCAGAAACCACTCCGGCGCGTCCGGGTGGCGGCCGCGGAACGGCGCCAGGGGCGCCTGCACCTGGGGCGGCAGGCTGCCGGGTTCGGAATGGATGGGACGGTCGTCGTAGCCGACCGGCGCGCCTTCCTTGATCGCCGGATCCAGAGCCATCAGGCCACCCCTCGCACTTCACGCTCGCCCGCCTTGCGGGAGATCGAGCGGATACCCTTGTAGACGCCGGTTCCGGTGATCAGGGTGCGGTCGCCGCACCAGATCCGGCCCCGGACGGTGAAGACATCGTCCTGTTCGGTGATGATGTCGCTGGTGCCCTCCACCCAGTCGCCCATATGGGCGCCGGAGAGGAAGTCGGTGGTCAGCCGCACCGTCACCCAGCCGATCTCGCGCTTGTTGGAGATCACCCGGCCCCAGGCCATGTCGGCGAAGCTCATCAGCATGCCGCCGTGGCAGTTGTTCATGCCGTTGGCGTGGTGCTCCTCGACCCGGAACGCCATCACCTCGTCGCCGTTGGCTGCGTCGCGGCTGGAGTAGAAGGGACCGACCGTGCGGCCGAACCCCCGGTTCCAGAGGTTGATGACAAAACCATCGGGGACGATGGCGGTCTGGACTTCGGTCAGATCATCGGACATCGCGAAGGCAAATGAACGGGCGTTTGAAGATTGGCAAGCCCTTGATGACGCCGCGGGGCCCCGCGGCGCCGTCCATGCGCGCTTCTACGGCTTCATCGTCTGCGCAGCGAGCTCCGCCGATCCGTGCAGGATGATGTCCTCCGCCGAGCTGGCCAGGGCCACGGCGACGGACCCCGCCGCGATACGCCAGCCCGGCAGGGTCGCGTCGTAGTTGGCCAGGAGTCTCGCATCGGCGGTCACGGTCACGCGGCGGGTCTCGCCGGGCTGGAGCGCCACGCGGGCCCAGCCGATCAGGCGCTGGGAAGGCTTGCCATCTGACCCGGCCACCGTCGCATAGACCTGGGGGGTGTCGGTCCCGGCGACGCCGCCGGCGTTCTTGACGTCAAAGCTGGCGGTGATCGTCTCGCCGCCGGTCAGCTCCAGCCGCGCATATTCAAAGTGGGTGTAGCAAAGGCCGAAGCCGAACGGGAATAGGGTGGCCGCCCCGGTCTTGGCGAACCAGCGATAGCCGACATCTGCGCCCTCCGGATGCTCGACGGAGAAGCGGCCCTTGTGCTGCTGCACGTCAGGGCGGGTGGTGGGTAGCGTGGCGCCCTCCACCGGGGGGCCGAAGATCTGGCCGGGGATTTCCGGGCGCACCAGGTCTTCGACCCCGCAGGGGAAGCTGATGGGCAGGCGGCCTGACGGATTGACGGCCCCGAACAGGATGTTGGCGATGGCCTCGCCGCCGCGCGTGCCCGGGTACCAGGCCTCCAGCACGGCGTTGACGTCGTCCAGCCAGGGCATCAGCACCGGGGTCCCGGTCTCCAGCACCACCACGGTCTTGGGGTTGGCGGCGGCGACCGCGGCGATCAGGCCGTCCTGATCGCCCGGCAGGGACAGGCTGGGCAGGTCCTCGGCCTCCGTCGCCCACTGGTCGGCGAAGACGATGGCGATATCGGCATCCTTGGCCAAGGCCGCGGCCTCGGCTTGGTCCTCGCCGGACACGAAGGTCACGGCGGTGTTGCGGGTCAACTCCCGGATCGCGGCCACCGGCGATGACGGGTGGTAGGTGACTCTGGCGAAGGCGCCGGCCAGGCCCGCCACCTCGATCTCGTGGCCGGGTCCGCCCACCGGGATCACCTGGGAGGAGCCGCCGCCGGACATCACGCCCTTGTCCGCATGGGCGCCGATCACCGCGATCTTGCGGATGCTGGGCGCCAGCGGCAGGACCCCGTCGTTCTTGAGCAGCACGGTCCCGGCCTCGGCGGCGGCCTGGGCGACCTTGGCGTTGGCGGCGTAGTCGGTCTCGCGCCGGACGGCGGGATTGTCGAACACCCCCTTGTCGAACAGGCTGCGCAGGATGCGGTGGACCATGTCGGTGAGCCGCTCGAAGGGCACCTCTCCCTGCTCCACGGCCGCCTTCAGCGGCGCGCCGAAATAGACCTGCTTGTCGAGTTGCTCGCCGCTCTCCTGATCCATGCCGGCCATCACCGCCTTGGCGGTCGAGTGGACCGCGCCCCAGTCGCTCATCACCCAGCCGCGGTAGCCCCAGTCACGCTTCAGCACCTGGTTGAGCAGGAAGTCGTTCTCGCCGGCCCACTCGCCGTTGACCTTGTTGTAGGCGCACATGACCGAACCCGGATCGCCGCGCTCGATGGCGATCTGGAAGGCCAGCAGGTCGCTCTCACGCAGGGCGCCCTCGTCGATGCGGGCGTCCACCACGTGGCGGCAGGTCTCCTGATCGTTCAGGGCGAAGTGCTTCAGGGTGCAGACGATGTCGTTGGACTGGGCGCCCCTGATGGCCTCCCCCACCAGCACCCCGGCCAGGAGAGGGTCCTCGCCGAGGTATTCGAAATTGCGCCCACAGCGGGGTTCGCGGGTCAGGTTGGCGCCGCCTCCCAGCAGGACGTTGAAGCCCTTGTCGCGGGCCTCCGATCCCACCATCACGCCCGCCGCATGGGCCAGCTCAGGGTCCCAGGTGGAGGCCAGCGAGAGCCCCGAGGGCAGGCCGGTGGCGCCGTCGCCCTTGCGCACCTGGCGCGGGTTGGCGATGCCCAGGCTGGCGTCGGTCTCGTTCAGCGGCGGGATGCCCAGGCGTTCGACGCCGGGGATATAGCCCGCGCCCATGGCCGCGTCGGCGGGGGGCGGATTGACCATGGCCGGCATGGGGCCGTGAACCAGGGAGATCATCTCATCCAGGGTCAGCTGCGCGATCAGCAGCCTGGCGCGGTCGTCCGGCGACAGGGACTTGTCCATCCAGGCCTGGGTCATTTGAAGCGTCCTCCCGCTTTGGTGGCGCGACCCTATTTATTTTAGTCCACTTGGGCAATAATCATCGCATGACCGTCGCCGCCACCCGTCCCCGAGGTCGCCCGGCCCGCACCGCGCGGCCGGTCGAGGAGACCCGAAGCGCCATTCTGGACGCCGCGCTGAAGCTATTCTCCGAGCGCGGCTTCGAGGGCGCCGCCATGCGCGACATCGCGGGTCTGGCCGGCGTCGAGCACAGCCTGCTCCGCTACCACTATTCCGACAAGGCCACCCTTTGGCGCGCGGCGCTGGCCCGCCTGATCGTCGACATGAACGCCCACATGGCGGCCGGCTGGCGGACCACCAGGCGCCAACCGCCCCTGGACCGGTTCAAGACCACCTTGCGCGACTATGTCCGCTACTGCGCCCGGCATCCCGAGCACGCCCGCATCATGGTGCAAGAGGCCATGGGCGAGTCTGACCGCGTGGCGTGGATCGCAGACAACATCGTCGGCCCCCAGCACCGCAGCATGGCCAAACTGCTGCAGACCTTGATGGACCAGGGCCACCTACCCAAGGTGTCCGTTCGAAGTCTGATCTACATGCTCGCGGCCGCCGCCCAGTCGCCCTTCACCCTGGCCGGCGAGGTGCGCCATGCCTATGGCGTCGACATGTCGGATGAGGCCGAGATCGAGCGGCACGCGGACGCCCTGATCGCGCTGTTGATCCGGGACTAAAGCATCATGCAGGCGCCCGAACGTGCGCGCCGGCTCCATGCCTGCCGGAATCAAGAAAATCTGTCGCCACATCATCGCCAAGCCGGCGCTGGTCCATGGTTAAGCTTGATATTCTGTCGCGGCGTTCGGTAAACCATAGGTATGCCTGAAGACATGCACGGCATGGACCGCCGCCGCCTGCTCTCCCGTCTCGGCGGGGATTTCCAGCTCGACGCCGCGCGGCGCGTGGCCCGCTCGATGAGCCGGGACGTCGCCACCGTCCTGGTCTTCCTCGAAATCAACCGGGCCAATGTCGCCGCCCTGACCGCCTCACGGGAGCCCATCGCCGAGCCCCATGCCGGCGTGCCCGGCCTTCCCCCCGACCATATGCGGGAGCCGGTCAGTATCTATTTGGCGGCCCGCAACCTGGGCATGCCCTACGAGACCGCGCGGCGGCATGTGAAGAAGCTGACCCAGATTGACCTGTGCGAGACCGTCCCCGGCGGGGTGATCATCCCCGCCCGTGCCTTCCTCGATCCCCAGCTGATGGCCGTGGCGGCCGAGAATTGGGCCGCCACGGTCGAGTTCGTGCAGGCGGCGGGCCGGCTGGGGGTCTCCGCCTCCGGCCTGCGCCAACCCGCGAGCCCCGACCAGTTCCGGCAGGTCAATCGCGCCGTGAGCGCCTACTGTCTGGAGACCGCTTGCCACATGTCCCGGGTCATGGATTTGGAACCCTTAGCGGTGCTGATCCTGCGAGCGGTCAACCTCGCCAATGTGCGGCACGTGACCCAGAATCCCGACGCCACCCTGGCTCATGCAGGCCTGGCCGACATCCTGCCCGACGCCGAACGGCGCCCGATCAGCGTCTACGGCCTGGCGAAGTATCTGATGCTGCCTTACGAGACCGTGCGTCGCAGCCTGCTGCAGTTGGAGGCCAAGGGCCTGGTGCGGCGCGACGAAGGCGGCCTGATCGTGCCCGCCGAGGTGGTGGCCCGCCCCGCCGTGGTCGCCGGCATCGCGGAGCTGGTGGCCGTCACCGAGATCCTGCTGTCGGACCTCGCCGCTGCGGGCCTGGCCTACCAGCCGGAAAGCTAGAGCGTTTCTGATCCATGTGAAACGGTCGGCGGCTCGAGCAGCTAGGCTCCCTCCCGGCTGACGTCGCGGCGGCGCATCCACTCCAGGACGATCCAGGCGCCGAAGGCCCAGGTGGCGCCGAGACTCCAGCCGGCCAGCACGTCGCTCGGCCAGTGCACGCCCAGAAAGACCCGGCTGAACCCCACGCCGACGGTGATCAGAAGGGCCAGGACATAGATCAGGATCTTGGAATTGGGCCGCTTCTCGACGCTGGCGATCAGGGTGGCCAGGGTCAGGAACACCGCTGCGGCGAGGGCCGAGTGCCCGCTGGGGAAGCTCTGGGTGTAGACGAAGCTCCCGTGCGGCACGAGGCTCGGTCGCGGGCGGTCGTAGAAGGTTTTCAGCAGCTCGCTCGACATCTGCGCCGCCAGCACCGTGCCGGCCAGAATCCACGCCTGCCGCCGCTTGCCGTGGAAGCTGAACAGCAGCACCGCGACGATGGTGGCGATGGTCAGGAAGGTGAAGCCGCCCAGGGCGGTGATGTCGCGCATCGCCTCCTCGACCCAACGTGGGCCGATGGGGTCGCTCAGATCGCTCGGCTGGCGCAGCATCAGCAGCAGTTGCTGATCGACGATGTCGGTGTCGCCCTCCGTCACCTCGCTGGCGATGTTGAAGAATCCCCAGATCGCCGCAGCGCCGGCCAGCCAGATCAAGAGGGCGCGGGTTTCGATCCGCTGGAGGATCGGCTTGCGGAGGGGCGGCGCGTCAGGCGTTGTCATGGCTCCATGAACGCGCAGCTTCGCCGTTGGATCAGACCAGTTCCTCGAAGGCGTCCACCAGCCGTTCCATCTGGGCCATGCCGGCGGTCCAGAACGCCTTCTCCCGCGGATTGAGGCCGAAGGGCCGCAAGGCCTCGACATAGGTCCGGGTGCCGCCGGCCGCCAGCAGATCCTCGTACAGCGGTGCGAAAGCGGCCGGATCCTCGCGGCGCTTCTCCATCAGGCCGCGCACCAGCAGATCCCCGAAGGCGTAGGCGTAGACATAGAAGGGCGCGTGGGCGAAGTGGCTGACATAGGCCCAATAGTGCTCGTAACCCTTGTTGAGCTTGATGGCCGGACCCAGGCTCTCGCCCATGGTCTCCAGCCAAATCGCGCCGATCTGCTCGGCCGAGAGCTCACCCTCAAGGCGGGCCGCGTGGAACCTAGTCTCGAAGCGGTGGAAGGCGATCTGGCGCACCACGGTGTTGATTCCGTCCTCGATCTGTCCGGCCAGCAATCCCAGCCGCTCGGCCTTGGAGGCGCCGGCCAGCAGCCGCTCGAACACCAGGCCCTCACCAAAGATCGAGGCGGTTTCGGCCAGCGTCAGCGGGGTGTCGGCCAGCAGGGTGCCCAGGGGCTGGCACAGGGTCTGGTGCACGGCATGCCCCAGCTCGTGGGCCAGGGTGAGCACGTCGCGGCGCTCGCCCATATAGTTCATGAACACGTAGGGGTGGCGCTCAGCGGTCACCGGATGGCTATAGGCGCCCGACTGCTTGCCAGCGCGGGGCCGGGCGTCAATCCAGGGTTGATCGAAGAAGGTCTTGGCGGTGTCGGCGAACTTGGGCGCCAGGTCGGCGAAGCTTTCCAGCACCATCCCTTGCGCCTGCTTCCAGTCATAGGCGCGCGGCTGGGCCGTATCGAGCGGCGCATTGCGGTCCCAGTAGTCGAGCGTCTTGCGGCCCATCAACTTGGCCTTCAAGGCGTAGTAGCGGTGGCTGACCCGCGGATAGGCCTCCACCACCGCGGCCTCAAGGGCCTCGACGGCGTCGGCGTCCACCTCGTTGGCGATGTGTCGGCTGGCGGCCGGCGTCGGATACTTCCGCCAGCGGTCCTCCACCTGCTTCTCGAAGGCCAGCGTGTTCATGGAGAGCGCCAATTCCGGCGTGCGCGCCTCCAGGGCGTTGGCTAACCCTTGCGCGGCCGCCTTGCGACGGGTCGCGTCAGGGTCCGACAGGCGGTTTAGCACCTCGGGCAGGCTGAGGTTCTCCTTGCCCACCTTGGCGGTCAGTCGGGCCAGGGTCTCGTCGTACAGGCGCACCCAATTGGCCACCGCCGGGGAACGGTCGATCAGCAGGCGCTCCAGGTCCGGCGACAGCTCGTGCGGCCGTGACAGGCGCACCCGACGCATCCATGAGCGCCAGCGGGCGGCCGGCGGATGGGCCTTGAAGGCCATCTCGATCTCGTTGTCCTCGAGCTGGTTGAGCTCCAGGGTGAAGAACAGGCTCTCGGCCCCGATCTGCGAGGACCGGGTGCGCAGGTCGCCCTCGAACTTGGCCCAGGCCGGATCGTCCTTGGCCACCGACGAGGCCAGGCCGGCATAGGCCCCCACGGCCCACAGGCCATTCACCGCGGTCTCATAGAGCCCGATCCCGTGGTCCAGCAGCTCGCCCAGGTGCAGGGGATCGCTCCGCAGCGCCACGAACCGGCCCTTCAGCTTCACCAGCTCATCGTTGGCGGCCTTGGCGGCGGCCAGATCGGCTTCGATCTTCGGGTCGTCGCGACCGGCATAGAGGTCGGAGAGCTGCCACTCGGGCAGGGCGTCAAGTTTCACGGGCGCGTTCATGGGAAAGGGTTTAGCGCGGGGCCTGCGGCGGGACTAGGGCGCGATCGAGACGGCGTGGTCCACGGGCGCCCGGATCGTGCAGACGAGCCCCTCGGCGGCGAAACGCAAGGTGACCTCGCCCCGCAGTTCCGCCGCCAGGCCACGCTCCAGCAGGCGCGAGCCGAACCCCCGTTGCGCGGGCTCGGTGACCGGCGGGCCGCCGGCTTCTGTCCAGGTGAGCCGCAGGTCATCACCGACCACCTCCCAGTCGAGGGTCACCCGTCCTTCCTGACGGCTCAGCGCCCCGTACTTCAAGGCGTTGGTGCCCAGTTCGTGGAAAGCCATCGAAAGCGCCAACGCCATGTTGGGCTCCAGCCGGATGCGCGGCCCGCCCATCGCGATCCCGTCGCGGGCGCCGGTGAGCGGGTCGAGAACGCCGTGCGCCACCTCGGCGACCCCGGCCCCATCCCACTGCTCGCGCGTCAGGATGTCGTGGGCGGCGGCCAGGGCGGTGATGCGGCTCAGAAAGGCCTCCCGCGCCTGCGCCGTGCTCTCCGCGCCCCGTAGAGTCTGGACGGCGATGGACTGCACCGTCGCCAGATTGTTCTTCACCCGGTGATTCAGCTCCAGCACCATCAGCTTCAGGTGATCCTCGGCCACCTGCTGCTCGTGGATGTCCTCGGTGCTGCCGTACCAGCGCACGATCTCTCCGCCGGCGTTTCGCCGGGGATAGGCCCGCGAGCGAATCCAGCGATACTCCCCATCCAGCCGCCGGACCCGGTGGACGATGTCGTAGGGTGCGCCAGTCGCCACCGAGGCGCCCCAGACCTCGAAGGTTCGCGCCACGTCGTCGGGGTGCAGCCCCTCAGCATAGGCCGAGCCCAGGCCCGACGTCCCCGTCCATTCACGCCAACGAGGGGCGACGCGGTCCAGCTGTCCGTCAGGGCTGGCGGTCCAGGCCACTTGCGGGTTTAGCTCTGCGGCGTAGCGGTAGTCTTCCTCGCTCTCCCGCACAGCCTGCTGGGCACGGTGGGTCTCGGTCACGTCGTGGCCTTCGCAGAAGATGCCGATCACCTTGCCGGCGGGATCGGTCATCGGCTCGTAGATGAAGTCCAGGATCCGATCTTCCTCGGGCCCGTCAGGGGTCGCCCGCAGACGGATCTCCGCTCCGTGGGCGATGTGACGCCGCCCGCTCGCATAGACCTGGTCCAAGAGTTCGAAAAAACCCTGTCCCTCGAGGTCCGGGAAACAGTCGCGCACCGAGCGGCCTACATAGTTCCGGGGCCCGAACAGCCGCTCATAGGCGTTGTTGACGAAATTGAAGACGTGTTCGGGCGCCTGCAGGGTGCAGATGAAGCCCGGCGCCTGCTCGAACATCCGCCGCTGACGATCGGTCTCGGCCGCCTCCCGCCGCTGAGCCAGAATGCGGTCGGTCGTCTCATGGCAGGCGCAGAACATGCCGGCCACCGCGCCGCTCTCGTCCCGCACAGGCGAGTAGGAAAAGGTGAACCAGGTGTCTTCGTCGAAGCCCCGACGGCGCATGCGCAGCGGCAGGTCGTCCCGGTAGCTGGCCTCGCCAGCCATGGCCGCATCGATCAGGGGTGAGATGTCGGGCCAGATCTCCGACCAGATGTCGAAGAAGGGGGCTCCAAGAGCCGCTGGATGCTTGGCGCCCAGCACCTCGGCGTAGGCGTCGTTGTAGAGGAATCCGAGTTCCGGCCCCCAGGCGACGAACATCGGGAACTTGGAGCCCAACAGCAGGCCCACCACGGAGCGCAGCGATTGCGGCCAGGTCTGCGGACTCCCCAGGGGCGAGCTTGACCAATCGCGGTCACGCATGAGGGCCCCCAATTCGCCGCCGCCGGTGAGGAAACCGTCCGCCTCGTCCATCCCGGCGCCTCTTGCCCGAAGAAAACCAATCCAGACCGGAGTCTCAGGGGACCCTGGCGGAGACGTGGAATGCATGGGAGGGACCGGCGTTCCGAGGCTCTGTCGCGTGATCCACCCTGGCGAGACACTCGAATTGCGCCAAGTCTTCAGCGCGAGTTTTCAAATAGCCATGCAGAAGGGGGGCAAACCCTCCCGTGCGTCGGAAACCGACCGTAGTCGAGCTTGTCCCGACACTTACCTGCTCATGTCGCGATGTTTAGCTGGAGGTGGACTGGCTTTCCTGCCACTGAAATCAGGTCTTCGCGCCCTGCACGCTCGCGCACGGCCGGCCCCCTCATCGGAACAATCGGTTGGGAACGCACGAACCGCTATCGCTCAGCGCATTGGCGGCCAGCTTCTTCGACGCCAGCACCGACTGCGTGAAGGTGGCCAGCCTCGAGGGCGACCTGCTGGCGATGAACGCCAATGGCGTCTGCCTGATGGAGATCGAGGATTTCGAGGACTTTCGCGGCCGGCCTTGGGCCGGCTTCTGGCCGCCCGCCGCGCAACACCTGATCCAGAACGCCCTCGCCGAGGCCTGCGCCGGGCGCGGCTCGCGGTTCACCGCCGATTGCCCAACCGCGGCAGGCACGCCGAAGTCCTGGGAGGTCGTGGTCTGGCCCGTCCTGGACGAGCTGGGCCGCCCGGCGCAGGTCATTTCCATCTCCCGCGACGTGACCGCGCAACAGCGGGCAGAACAGCAGCGTCAGCTCTTCACCCATGAGCTGGCCCATCGGATGAAAAACACCTTCGCCGTGGTGGACGGGATCATCGCCCTGTCCTCACGCTCGGCGGGCGAAGCCAGGACGGTCCTCGACTCCCTGCGCCAGCGCCTGCTGGGCCTGGGCCGCGCGGTCGCCTACATGGCGCCGCCGGAGTTCACCAGCCTGGAGGTTACGGCCGAACGCTCGGTACATGGCCTCCTGCAGGTGCTGCTGGGCCCCTACGGCGGACTCAAAGGCGCGGAGCGCCAGATTTTCCTGACCGGGGACGACATGGCGGTCGGCCCCGACAGCACCACCACCCTCGCCCTCATCTTTAACGAACTCGCCACCAACGCCCTCAAGTACGGCGCCCTGACCTCCCCGGAGGGCCGGGTGGACCTGCACCTGGAAGCCGATGCCGAGACGCTTCGGATGTCCTGGACCGAGCTCATGCCGGCGGGAAGCGTCATCGCGGACGCCGCGGGCAAGCGGGGCTTCGGCGCCGCCTTGCTGGAACGCGCCGTGGTCAACCAGCTTGGGGGAACCTTCGAGCGCGTCCTGCGGCCAGGCGGTATCCGGGTGGTCATGAGCGCGCCTCGAGCGGCCATCGCCGTCTAGGACGGAGAGCGCTCCGGATACCCCTCGAACTGCTTGGCGCCGTCGCAGATCTCGTACCAGGCGGGCTTCTCGGCCACGAACTCGTGGAACCGGTTACGGACGCCGGGATCGCCATCGAGGCAGTTGGCCGAGATCGGGAACGAGTCCGCCGGCGACAGGGGTTCGCCCAACGCCGTGCCGCAGCCGCGGCAGAAGGACCGGGCGAACTGATAGGGCGGAGCGGGTTCGTAGGTGGCGACCATGTCCTGCCCCCCGACCCATCGGAACGTAGCCCGGTCAACGAAGACGAAGGTGCTGGCGCCCGCCTTCCGGCACCGCGTGCAATGGCAGGTGGCCATCATGGTGGGCGGCGCCGCCAGTTCGAACCGCACCGCGCCGCAGCAGCAGCTTCCCGCGATCATGTCTCGTCTCCTTCAAGCCGGCGCTCCCTCGCGCTCCCCACATCTGCCATAGGCTGCTGACGCGGAGCGTCAGCATGGAGCAGGCTCGCGATGATCGCCGCCCAAGGCCAGGCAACCAACTTGACTCGAAAGGTTGATATCAACACAAGTTTGGCCGTGACCTCGACCGTCTCCCGAGACACCAGCCTTCTCGTCCGCGACACCTGCCTGTGCCTGCACGCGCAGCGGGCGGCTCGCGCCCTGGCGCGACGCTTCGACGGGGCGCTTCGGCCGGTTGGGCTGACCAACGGCCAGTTCTCGTTGCTCAACGCCCTCAACGGAAGCCGGCCTGCGCCGATGAGCCTGGTGGCGGCCACCCTCGGCGCCGATCGCACCACCCTCACCGCCGCCTTGAAGCCCCTGGTCCGCGAGGGCCTGGCCGAGATCAGCGTCGATCCGGAAGACCATCGCGCCCGCCGCGTGGGCCTTACCGCCGCCGGCCAGGAGCGTCTCGCCGCCGCCCTGCCGCTGTGGGCCGCGGTCCATGCCGCGCTGGAAACCGAGCTCGCCGACCCCGACCGGGCGCGGCGTGACCTGCTCACCCTGTCGGCGCTCCCCGCACCGGCCGCCCCCGTCTCGACGACTGAAGGACCTAGCCGATGACCATCCAGTTCACCGCCTTCCGCTGGGTCCCGCCCTTCGCCCAGGGCTGGGTCCGCGACCTGCGCATCCGCTGGGCCCTAGAGGAGGCGGGCCTGCCCTATGAGGTGGTGCTGATCGACAACGCCACCGCGAACTACCGCGACTGGCAGCCCTTCGGTCAGGTGCCGGCCTATCGCGACGGCGAGGTGGAGATGTTCGAGTCCGGCGCCATCGTGCTGCGCTTGGCCGCCAAGTCCGAGGCCCTGGCGCCCCAGGGCGAGGCGGGCCTGGCCCGGGTCAGCACCTGGATCTTCGCGGCGCTCAACTCCATCGAACCTCAGGTCCAGAACCTTGTGCAACTGGACAGCTTCTATGTCGGGGAGGCCTGGACGGCCGGGCGCCGGCCCTCGGCCCAGGCCAATCTCGACGCCCGCCTGACCTCGCTCAGCAAGGCGCTGGGCGACAAGGACTACCTGGAAACCCGGTTCACCGCTGGCGACATCCTGATGGCGACGGTTCTGCGTGAACTGGAAGAATGTGGGGCGCTGAAGAAATTCCCCAACCTCGACGCCTACCGCGCCCGCTGCCTGGCCCGGCCCGCCTTCGCCAAGGCGCTGGAGGACCAGCTGAGGACCTTCCGCGAGAACGAGCCGGCTTCCGCCTAGCGCGAGAGGCGGGTGTAGGCGGCCAGCGCCGCGGCGCGGGCCGGCGAAATTTCGGTCTCGGCGGCCGGCACAGAAGGCGACGCGCCCGCAAGAAGCGCCTTGGCCTCGGCCGACAGGCTGACCGTGTCGGCCTTGCGCGGCTGGGCGGCGTCGAAGTCGGCCTGCAAGCGCACTCGGTATTCAGCGGGCGAGCCGAAGGCGGGGGCGCCGGCCTCATCCACCTGCAGCCCGGCCACGATCTGCTGATCGCCCGCAGACAGGCTGTCGAAGGCGGTGAGCAGCTTGGCCTGCGGTTCCGGCGGAGCGGCGTGGGGGCCGGCCCAGGCGGCCCGGGTGAAGGCATTCAAGGTCGACTGCACCCGCTGGCCGAAGGGAGACTCCGTGAGCGCCCGGGCGAGCCCCTGGCGTTCCCCGGAGGGCGCGGCGCGCCAGCGGCTGGCCAAGTCCTGATAGGCGCCAAGCTGCTGGTCGAGACTCAGCGCCCCGCTGCGATCGTGCAGCACCATGGCCGCGGCGGCGACGGTGTCTGGCAGGACGGGCGGCGGGCCCGCGATGGTGTTGGCGATCTGCATTGAACCCCCGCAATGCCCCGCCCCCGCTGAATGCTGCGTGAATGAACGCCCCTAAGAGGCCGTTCACCACGCGCTCAGTAGATCGACGGCAGGCTCACGGTCAGGGTCCCCACGGGGGACCGCCGCCGTGGCGGTCCCCCGTGACGGGCCTACTTGGCGCCCTGGACCTTGGCCGGCTCGGCGCCGGCCTGGGCGTTGCGGGCCTCGGTGAGGACATAGGCGCGGATGTCCTCGGCGTCCTTGGGAGTCAGGAAGCGGGCCAAGCCAGCCATGCCCCGGTCCTTGAGGGCGCCGTCGATGACCACTGACTTCCAGCTGTCGGGGGCCAGCAGCATCTGCGACTTCTTCAGGTCGGGCAGGTAGGCGCCCGAAGCGCTGGGCCCGTGGCAAACCTGGCAGTTGTTGTGGAAGAGCGCGAAGCCCGCCTTTGCGTCGCCGGTCGACGTGACGCCGGTAAGATCCAGGTTGGGGACCACCGGGATGTCGTAGGGTTTGGCCACGGCCTTGCCCCCCAGCTTGAACACCATCAGCCGGCCCGGCAGCCTCGGCCGCTCGCGCAGCACCACCGAGGCCGAGACCGGGGCTCCGCCGCCATAGCCCACCATCAAGGCCACATACTGCTCACCGTCGATCTCATAGGTGGAGGGGGCGGCGACCACGCCGTTCTCGGTCTTGTAGCTCCACAGCTTGGTCCCGTTGGCCGCGTCATAGGCCACGAACTCGCCCAGGCCGTTGCCCTGGAACACGAGTCCGCCCGCCGTCGACATCACGCCGGCGTTCCAGAAATATGGGTGCTCCACGGTCCAGCGGGCCTTTTGCGCCACGGGGTCCCAGGCGACGAGTTGGCCTTTGAACATCGCCTTCAGACCCGCAAGCTGGGCCTTGTCGTTGGGCAGGGCGTTGGCGAGGAAGTCGCCGCCCAGGTTCCAGGCGCCCTGCCGGTGCTTGTAGTTGGGATCGTTGACATAGGCGAAGGGCAGGACCTGGGCCGGGATGTAGACGAGGCCGGTCTGCGGGCTGAACGACATCGGATGCCAGTTGTGGCCGCCCAGCGGGCCGGGGAACTGCAGAGAAGGCGCCTTCTCATAGCGCGCGCCAGGGGTTTCGATGGGCCGCCCCGTCTTGGGATCGACACCCGTGGCCCAGGTGATCTGCACATAGGGCTTGGCCGAGAGCAGCTCGCCGGTCGCCCGGTCCAGCACATAGAAGAAGCCGTTCTTGGGCGCCTGCATCAGCACCTTGCGTGGGGCGCCGGCCACGGTGATGTCGGCCAGGATGATGTGCTGGGTGGCCGTGTAGTCCCAGGTTTCGGCCGGGGTGGTCTGATAGTGCCAGACATAGGCGCCGGTGTCGGGCTTCAGGGCCAGGATCGAGGACAGGAAGATGTTGTCGCCCTTGCCGTCCGACCGCTTCAGGTGGTTCCACGGCGAACCATTGCCGACGCCGACATAGAGGATGTCCAGGGTCGGATCATAGGCCATGGAATCCCAGACCGTGCCGCCGCCCCCGGTCTTCTTCCAGCCGTCGCCGAACCAGGTGGCCGCGGCCTTCTCGGCCATCACCTTGTCGGAGGCCGCGCCATCGGGCTTGCCGTCGGGATTGGGGGTGGTGAAGAAACGCCAGGCCATCTTGCCGGTGGCTGCGTCATAGGCCGAGAGGTAGCCGCGCACCCCGTACTCGGCGCCGCCGTTGCCGATCAGCACCTTGTCCTTGATGATCCGCGGCGCGCCCGTGATCGTGTAGGGCTGGGAATTGTCGGTGGTCTGGACGCTCCAGACCGGCTTTCCGGTGGCGGCGTCGAGCGCGATCAGCCGGCCGTCGAGGGTGCCGAAATAGACCCGGCCCTTCCAGACCGCCACGCCGCGGTTGACCACGTCACAGCAGGCGTCGAAGGCCTTGGCGCCGTCGATCTTGGGGTCGAAGGCCCACTTCTGCTCGCCGGTCTTGGCGTCGAAGGCGTAGACCTTGGACCAGGCGGTGGTGGTGTACATGACGCCATCCACCACCACCGGCGTCGCCTCCTGGCCGCGATCGGTGTCGAACTCGTGGTACCAGGCCAGGCCGAGCGTCCCGACGTTCTTGGTGTCGATCCGGGTCAGCGGGCTGTGGCGCTGTTCGTCATAGGTCCGGCCGACGGACATCCAGTCGCCATTGGCTGACGCCGCAGTCAAACGCTTGGCGTCCACATCGCCGGGCTTGTTCTGTCCGCAGGCGGCGACAGCGGCGGCCAACGCCAAGACGATGGCGAGCTTGGAAAGCTTCATGATGTCCTCCCGACCGTGTCTTCCGGCCCTAGCGCTACTATGCGCGCAGGCATCGACGCCGCAACCGGTGACGTGACTTCAGACCGATTCACCGGGATCACCGGGAGCCGCGCCGTTAACGCCCGACTCAGGACTCCGAAACCCGTCCTTTACCCAAGGCCTGTATCAATCCGGGTCAACAAGAGGCCTCGTCCATGTGGCGGCGCCCGGTTCTGGTGGGTGTTTTCAAATGACCAAGACGGTCCTTGTCGTCGACGATGATCCGACGCAGCGCAGGCTGATCCAGGCGGTGCTGGAGCGCGAGGGCTTTGTCGCGGTCCACGCCGAGAACGGCGATCAGGCGATCGCCCGCCTGCAGTCGGGCGCGGCGACCGACCTGGTGCTGCTGGACCTGGTGATGCCCGGCATCACCGGCCAGGACACGCTGAAGGAGATGCGGGCCCGGGGTCACAACCTGCCCGTCATCGTCATCACGGCGACCGGCGGAATCGACACCGTGGTGGCCGCCATGCAGGCCGGCGCCTGCGACTTCTTCGTCAAGCCCGCCTCGCCCGAACGCATCATCGTCTCGATCCGCAACGCCCTGAACCTGGGCTCGCTGAAGAGCGAGGTGGAGCGGCTGAAGAAGCACGCCACCGGCCGCGCCAGCTTCGCCGACATGGTGGGCGACTCGCCGGCCATGACCATGGTCAAGCGGCTGGGCGAACGGGCGGCCAAGTCCTCCATCCCCATCCTGATCACCGGCGAGAGCGGGGTCGGCAAGGAAGTGATCGCGCGCGCCGTGCACGGCTCGTCGGACCGCGCCGGCAAGCCCTTCGTGGCGGTCAACTGCGGCGCCATCCCAGAGAACCTGATCGAGAGCATCCTGTTCGGTCACGAGAAGGGCAGCTTCACTGGCGCCACCGACAAGCACCTGGGCAAGTTCCAGGAGGCCAATGGCGGCACCCTGTTCCTGGACGAGGTGGGCGAGCTTCCCCTCGACATGCAGGTCAAGCTGCTGCGGGTCCTGCAGGAGGGCGAGGTGGACGCCATCGGCTCCAAGCGCTCGCTGAAGGTCGATGTCCGCATCGTCTCGGCCACCAACCGCGACCCCGCCCAGGCGGTGAAGGACGGCCAGTTCCGCGAGGACCTGTTCTATCGCCTGAACGTCTTCCCCATCGAGGCCCCGGCCCTGCGCGAACGGCGCGAGGACATCCCGGCCCTGGTGGAGCACTTCATCCGCCGCTTCAACATCGAGGAGGGCAAGTCGGTCACCGGCGCCTCGGCCGAGACGCTCGCCTTCCTCACGGCCTTCGACTGGCCGGGCAATGTCCGCCAGCTGGAGAACGCGGTCTATCGCGCCATTGTCCTGGCCGACTCCCCCTATCTGCAGCCCTACGATTTCCCAGCGATCTCCGGGGTCGCCGCCCCGCCGCCCGAGGCGGTGTCGCCGACCTCGCTGATGGCCGCCCCGCCGGTGCTGCCCACCGCCCAGCAATTGATGGCCGAGATGCCGACGGACGCGCCGGTGCGCATTCTCGACGGCCGCGGCCACCTGCGCACCCTGGAGGAGATCGAGCGCGACCTCATCCAGCTGGCCATCGAGATCTATGCGGGCCACATGAGCGAGGTCGCACGCCGGCTCGGCATCGGCCGCTCCACCCTCTATCGCAAGGTGCGCGAGCAGGGCCTGGAAGGGATCCTCGAGAAGGGTGAGAGCGACGACGCCACCGCGGCGGCGTGACGAGCGTCTTCGCGATCTCGGCCGCTTGAGGGGGCTACTCCGGCAGAGCGGGTCTCTTGGGCGCGGCGGGCATGGCGCCGCCCCACATGACGTGGAACCAGAGGGAAAGCGCGAAGGGCAAAGGCATGGCGGGAACTCCTGTCTCCCGTTCCTACGCATTCCGCGCGCCTGAGGTTCCTCGACCCGCGTTCGGCTAGTGGCCGCCCTCCACCCAGGGCAGGCCGGCGTTGCGGAAGGCCTCGGCCAGGGCGGCTTCCAGTTCGATGGCCTCCCAGCGCCGCAGGGGATTGAGGTGCTCCACCACCCCGGGAAGCAGGCGGACGCCGAAGCGGTTCACGTGGCGGCTCGCCTTGTAGCCGGTCTTGTGCTGGTCGAACCGGAGGTCGGGATCGCGCGAGGTCTCGCCCACATAGAAGCCCCAAGGCGGTGATCGCCGGCGATCCTCCAGCAGCACGATGTAGAGGGCGTGCCCGGCGCGCCTCTGCCGGTGGGTGACAGCCTTCAGGGTCAAGGCCGCCCGGCGGGCCCGGGCCACCAGGGCCGGGAGGGAGTCATCATCGATCACGGAGGTCAGTCGCCTTCGGGCTCGGGCTTGGCGGGCCCCCGCCGTTTGAAGCCGCCGCCACGCTTAGGTGGGAAGCGCGGCTCGCCCTTGGCCTTGGCGACGATCTCCTTCAGCTTGATGTGCTGCATCATCGAGAAGGCCTCGCCCGCGCCGCCCTTCTCGGGATCGGCGAAGGCGCGGCCATAGGTCTTAACTCGCTCGGTGACGGAGTCGAGGAATTCGCCCTCCCAGTCGGAGAGCTTGACGCCCGCCTTGTCGGCCGTGCGCTGGGCGCGCCTCAGGGCGTTCAGCGCGGCCCGCTGGGCCTGCGCCTTCCGGTCTGGTGGGCCGCGCTTCAAATCACTCCGAGCGCGGAAAGGTAGAGATCCAGGATCGCATCTTCTTCCTGGCGCTTGGCGGCGTCCTGCTTGCGGATGCGGATCACCTTGCGAAGGATCTTGACGTCGAAGCCGTTGCCCTTGGCCTCGGCGAAGACTTCCTTGATCTGCTCGGCGATCTCCGACTTCTCCTGCTCGAGGCGCTCGATGCGCTCGATGATGCTCTTCAGCTGGCCCTGGGCCGTCTGGTTCAGGATGTCGGCGTGGGAAGCGTCGTCGGCCATGGGAGCTCGCGGTAGGAGGCTGGAAAGCGGCGGACACTAGCGCCAGGGTCCAGCCCTGTCATCCGCCCTGAACCTTCACCGGGCGATCACATCGCGCAAGGGCGCCGGGCTGTGGAGCTGCGATTGGCCAATGTGGACGAGACGCCGAGCGCCCGCCATATCGGCGCCCAAGGCCGGCGTGATGATCAGCCCATGACGACACGCCTCACCTCCCGCAGGTCGCTCGCCGCCGGCCTGATCGCCACGGCCCTGGCCCCTGTCGCCGCCTGCAGCGAGACGCCGCCGGCCGCCTTGGCGCGGCCACGGCCCGGCCATCGGCCGGGGCTGGACGCGCTTCGCCTGGCCGAGGCCGATCGGCAAGCGGAGGCCCTGTCCCAGATGCGCGCCATGATCGTCGCGCGCGACGGAAAGATCGGGCTGGAGCGGGTCTATCGCGGGCCCGGCCTGGACAGTCCGGTCAATATCAAGTCGGCGTCCAAGACCGTGTTGGCCGCCATCGCCGGGGCGGCTGTGGCGCGCGGCGTCCTGCGCCTGGACCAGCCCATCGCGGCCATCCTGGGCGGCCGTGTTCCGGCTGGAGCCGATTCTCGTGTGCGCGCCATCACGGTGGAGCATCTGCTCAGCATGTCCGCCGGTCTTGAGCCCACCTCCGGCGCCAACTATGGCCGATGGGTGAGCAGCGACGATTGGGTGGGCTATGCCCTAAGCCGCCCCTTCGTGGACGAGCCTGGCGGCAGGATGCTGTACTCGACGGGGACGTCGCACATCCTGTCGGCGGTGCTGACCGCGGCCGCGGGGCGCAGCACCCTGGACCTGGCGCGAGCCTGGCTTGGCCAGCCTCTTGGGATCACCATTCCGCCGTGGACGCGAGATCCGAAGGGCATCTACTTCGGGGGCAACGAGATGGCCCTGTCGCCTCGCGCCCTGCTGCGGTTTGGGGAGCTCTATCGCAATGGCGGGCTTCAGGGGCAGGTGCGGGTGCTGCCCGCCACCTGGATCGCGCAGTCCTGGCGTTCACGCGGGGGCCGTTCGCCGTGGACGGGCTATACCTATGGCCTGGGCTGGTGGATCCGCCAGGCCTCGGGCCACGAGGTTTACTTCGCCTGGGGCTATGGCGGTCAGATGGTCTATGTGGTCCCGAGTCTCGCTCTGACCGTGGTCATGACCTCCGACCCCGCCGCCCGGGGCGCCACCGGCCACGTCCAGGCCCTGCACGCCCTCTTCGACCAGCACCTGATCACGGCGGCCGAGACCGGTCGGGCCACCTGAAGACTGTGATCCACGCGACCTGCGCCGTGCATCCAATTTCTGGTTCCACGGTTAAGCCTTGCGATGAAGCGGCGGCACTCGCCGCCTCGTCACCCTTGAATGGAGAACTTGATGCGCACTGCTCTGATCGTTTCCGCCGCCGTCGCCAGCCTCGCCCTGGCCGCCTGCTCGCAGAAGACCGAAAACCACGCCGCCGAAGCCGCCGACCAGGCCGGCGCGGCGACCGCCTCGGCGGCTGACGACACCGCGGCCAACGCCAGCGCCGCGGCGGCCTCGACCGCAGTGGCGATGGACAACGCCGCGGACAACACCGCCGCCGCCGCCGGCACGGCGGCCCGCAAGGCTGACGCGGCCGCCGACGCCGCCGCCAAAACTCAGTAAGCTAGAGGGCTGACCCCCAGGGCCAGCGCTCCGGGGGTCAGTTCCACCTAGTTCAAGCTCTTCTTCAGGGCGCTCATGGTGTCGTGGTCGGCCTTGATGTCGGCGAAGGCGCGGGTCACCACTTCACGCACGGTGGCCGGCAGCTCGTCATCGGCCAGCGCCTTTTCGTACTTCGCCTTGATGAAGTCCTCGCCGCGCTCGACTTCGTTGATGATGGCCTTTTCGTCGTGGCCCATGACGGCGGCCTTGAGGTCGACGAACATGTTGTGCGCCTTGCCGAGCACCGACTGATCGTCCTCGGGCTCGCCGCCGAAGGTGCGGACCTCCTGCTGCAGCTCGCCCGTGATCTTCATGCGCTTCAGCGAACGCTCACTGAACATGGTTTTGTATTGGGTGTCCTGCGAACTGTGGGCGGCCTCTTTGTAGCCGTTGGCGCTGTCGAGGGTGGTTTCGATCAGGCTGTTCAGAACCTTCACGGCGTGTTCGTGGGGGGTGCTCATGGGCGATCTCCTGAGGTGATGGGACCGCTGCACAACATCCGCCGGGACAGAGAGTTCCGGCCTAGAGAAGTCCCCGCGCCGCAAGCGCCGGCCGAAGAGCCGCCGGATCGGTGAAATGATGGGTGTCGATGCCGAAGGCTCGCGCGCTCTCCACATTGGCCAGGCTGTCGTCGACGAAGAATATGTCCTCCGGCGCCAGGCCGAAGCGCTCGCAGGTCAGGGCATAGATGCGCGGGTCGGGCTTGATCATGCCTTCGCGGCCTGAAACCACGATGTCGCGCAGTCGCTTGAAGGCCGGGCTCATGGCCATGGTGCCCTCGAAGGTCTCATCGGACATATTGGTCAGGCCGTACTGCGGGACGCCGGCGCTGTGCAGGGCCTCGATGGCGGCCTCGGTCTCGGGGATCGTCCCGGAGAACATGTCCCACCAGCGGGTCTCCCAGGCCTCGATCTGCTCGCGGTATTCCGGGAACTGGGCGACCAGGGGCGCGCGGTTCTCGGCGAAGGTGACGCCCAGATCGTGGTTCACGTGCCAGATCATCGTGCAGACCGACGACAAAAACCGGTCGCAAGCGACCGGCTCCGGGAATATCTGGGAGTAGAGCGTGCGCGGGCTCCAGCGCACGACCACATTACCAACGTCCCAGATGACCGCCTTCGGCATCTGGGACCCGCAGCCTTAGCCTTGCTTGGCTTTGAAGCGCGGGTTGGTCTTGTTGATGATGTAGACGACGCCCTTGCGGCGCACGAGCTTGCAGTCGCGGTGACGCGTCTTGAGCGACTTGAGCGAGCTTCGAACCTTCATGACCGTATCTTCTTAAAGACCAGGCTTGCGCCCGGGGATGTCTACAAGAGCCGGCGCGTATACGAGGCGCTGGCGCATGAGTCAACGTTCGGTCGGGCCTAGAGCTCGATCATGTCGAACTCGGGCTTGGCGGTCCCGCACAGCGGGCAAATCCAGCTGTCGGGGACATCCGACCAGCGGGTTCCCGGCGCCAGCCCCTCGCCGGGATCGCCGAACTCTTCCTCATAGATGTAGCCGCAGGTGCGGCACTGCCAGGTCTTGAAAGGCTCGGACACAGGCGGCCTCAATGTATCTTGAAACGGATCGGGACCGACTTGGGCCCGCAGACGAAGCTGCCCGCCATGTTGCGCGGCGTCCCGTCCAGTTCGACCGACTCCAGCCGCGCGAACAGCTCTTCCCAGAGGACCCGCATCTCCATCCGCGCCAGGTGCTGCCCCAGGCACACATGGGCGCCGTAGCCGAAGGCCACGTGCTTGTTGGGGGCGCGCTCGACGTCGAACTTGAAGGGGTCGGTGAACACCGCCTCGTCGCGGTTGCCCGACGGATAGGACAGCATCATCCAGTCGCCCTTCGCGATCTTCTGGCCCGCCAGCTCGGCGTCGGCGGTGGCCGTCCGCATGAAGTGCTTCACCGGCGTCACCCAGCGGATCGACTCCTCGATCAGGCCGGGGATCAGGGCCGGGTCGGCCTTGACCTTGGCGAACTGCTCGGGGTTCTCGGCAAGGGCCCACAGGCCGCCGGCGGTGGTGGAGGAGGTGGTGTCATGACCGGCGGTCGCGGCGATGATGTAGTAGCTCATGGCCTCAAGGTGGCCGAGCGGTTGCCCGTTGACCGTGCCGTTGGCGATCACGCTGGCCAGATCGTTGCGGGGATTGATCCGCCGATCCTCGGTGATGGCGTTGAAATAGAGCATGAAGTCCATCACCACCGACTGGATGGTGTCGACGCCCTGATCGGTGGTCTGATCCGCGCCGCCGCTGCGGCTGAGCTCGGGATCGGCGCTGCCGAACAGCTCCTGGGTGAGCTTCAGCATCCGGGGCTCGTCGGACTCCGGCACCCCGATCACCTCCATGATGACGTGCAAGGGGTAGAGGAAGGCTACGTCGCAGGCGAAGTCGCAGCGGTCGCCGTGCGCCGCCATGCGGTCGACGAAGCCTCGGGCGATCTCGCGGATCCGCGCCTCCAGGGGGCGCAGGCTCTGCGGCACGAAGGCACCCTGGGTCAGGCGCCGGTAGGCCATGTGGTCGGGGTTGTCCATCTGCACCAGGGAGCGGACCAGGTGCGGGCTGCCGCCCATCATCTCGCGCACCTTCTTGTCGGCCTCGATAGTGGTCAGGACAGTGGAACGGTCGCCGTTGTGGAACAGCTCGTTCTGGCGTTCGACCTCCAGGATGTCGGCGTGGCGTGTCACCACCCAGAAGGGATCGAACCCGTCGGGCTGGGCCTGCTCCAGAGGCGCCTCCCTGCGCAGCCAGGCGAAGGCGTCGTCCACCCGCTTGCCGTCCGCATAGGCGCGGGGGTCGATGATGGTCTGGGCGATATCGGACGGGATGGTCATGCGCGGTTCCAGCCTTGCCTGTCTTGGAGCGGCCACGGACAAGCCCGGCTCACTTGTTAGTTGTCCAACAACTTTCTAGAGTCTGCGATATGGTCTCGACATTGACAAAGGTCAAAGCGCGCCGGAGCCAGGCGCAGCGACGCGACGAATCCGAACGCCGGCTGCTGGCCGCCGCCGCCGAGCTGGTGGTGGAGCGCGGCATGGGCGCGGCCACCTTCGAGAACATCGGCGCCCGCGCTGGCTACAGCCGCGGCCTGGTCACCCAGAGGTTCGGCTCCAAGCGGGGCTTGATCGAGGCCCTGATCGCCGATCTCCAGGGCCGCCTCGGAGGCTTGTTGGAGGACCGCCGCATCGACGAGCTGAACGGCCTCGAGGCGGTGCTGGCCTATGTCGACGTCTTCCTGTCCGCCCTGGACCGCGACGGCGAGCTTCGAGCCTATTTCGTGGTCCTGGCCGCCGCCGTGGCCGACGTCTCGGAGCTGCGCGCGCCCTTCGCCGCCGCCCACAAGCAGGTGGAGCAGGCCCTGCAGTCCTTCTTCCTGCGCGGCCAGGCCGAGGGCTCGGTGCGGGCCGGCGTCGACGCCGACGCTGCGGCCCTGATCACCGGCGCCCTGTTGTTTGGCCTGTCCATGCAGCTGCTGCTGGATCCCCTGATGGACCTCGCCTCGCTCCGCGAGACCAGTCTGATGACCCTTCGGCTCAGTTTCGCGGCCTGATCTCCTCCGCCCACGGCACGAGCCGCCGTTCGCCCTTGACGGGCTTGTGATTGAGGCTCGGGCCAGGGCCCGCTAAGTTGGGCCATGGATCGTCGCGTCTTCCTCGTCTTGCT
>NZ_JANPJP010000162.1:0-1549 GCF_031425575.1 Phenylobacterium sp. | reverse complement strand
TCCTTGGGGGACGGCCATTCCTCCAGGTCGTCTCGGGCCACCTGCACCTGGGCCACGATCTCGGCGGCGGTCAGGTTGCGCACCAGGGCCTGGGTGCCGGTGTGGCAGAAGGTGCAGTTGAGCGTGCAGCCCACCTGGGACGAGACGCACAGCGCCCCGGCCCGGCCGACGTCGGGGATGTAGACGGTCTCCACTTCGATGCCCGGCGCCATGCGGATCAGCCACTTGCGGGTGCCGTCCTTAGACACCTGGCGCTCGACGATCTCAGGCCGGGTCAGGGTGAAGGCGTCGGCCAGGACCGCGCGGGTCTCCTTGGCGATGTCGGTCATCGCCTCGAAGTCTGTGACGCCGTAGTGGTGGATCCAGCGCCACATCTGGTTGGCGCGCATCCTGGCCTTGGGGGCCGGGACCACGTCGGCGGCGATCAGCGTCTCCACCAGGCCCTTGCGGGTCAGGCCGCAGAGGTTCGGCTTCGTCGGGGCGGCCGCCACGGAGGCGGCGCGCGAAAGGTCGAGGGTGAAGCCCAAGGGGAGGAACTCGCTGACTGGAAGGCCGCCAATATAGGGCCTGGCGCCTCCCACGCCAAATCAGCCCATCTCCGTCGTGGTCAAACAAATGTTCGGCGCCGGACTTCCGCGCGAAGGAGGGCTGCGCTAGCGTCCGCCAACTTTCGAAAAACGATGTCCGGGAGACGACGATGAAGGCGCTGCTGAGCAAGACCACCGGGGGCCCTGAGACCCTGTCCTACGAGGATGTGGACTCCCCGGAAGTCCGTCCCGGCTTCGCCGTGATCAGCACCAAGGCCGTGGGGATCAACTTCCCCGACGTGCTGATGATCGAGGACAAGTACCAGATGAAGCCGCCCCGGCCCTTCTCCCCCGGCGGAGAGCTGTCGGGCGTGGTCAAGGCGATCGGCGAAGGCGTCACCAATGTGAAGGTCGGCGACCGGATTCTCGCCAACACCGGCTGGGGCGGCCTGGCCGAAGAGGTCCTGCTGCCGGCCAACCGCCTGTGGCACATCCCCGACAGCATGCCCCACGACGTGGCGGCGGCCTTCATCCTCACCTACGGCACCAGCTATCACGCCCTGAAGGACCGCGGTCACCTGAAGGCCGGCGACACCATGCTGGTCCTGGGCGCCGCCGGCGGCGTCGGCCTGTCGGCCGTGGAGCTGGGCAAGGCCATGGGCGCCCGCGTCGTGGCCGCCTGCTCGTCCCAGGAGAAGTGCGACCTGGCCATCAAGCACGGCGCCGACGCGGGCGTCGTCTATGGCCGCGGCCCCTTCGACCGCGACGGCCAGAAGGCGCTCGGCGCCCTCTTCAAGGAAGCCGGCGGCGAGAACGGCTTTGATGTGATCTATGACGCGGTCGGCGGCGACTATGCCGAGCCCGCCCTGCGCTCCATCGCCTGGGAAGGCCGCTACCTGGTGATCGGGTTCGCCGCCGGCGACATCCCGAAGATCCCGTTGAACCTCGCCCTGCTGAAGGGCTGCGACATCGTCGGCGTCTTCTGGGGCACCTGGACCACCAAGAACCCGGAACTGTTCGCC
>NZ_JANPJP010000161.1:0-3802 GCF_031425575.1 Phenylobacterium sp. | reverse complement strand
TCCGCCCTGTTCCAGGTGCTGATGATCGACCTCGTGCTGGCCGGCGACAACGCCGTGGCCGTGGGATTGGCTGCCGGCGGCCTGCCGGAAGCCCAGCGCAAGAAGGCCATCCTGTGGGGTCTGGCCGCCGCAGTGGTCATGCGGATCGGCTTCGCGCTGATCACCACCCAGTTGCTGGCTGTCATCGGCTTGCTGCTGGCCGGGGGCGCCCTGCTGTTGTGGGTGTGCTGGCGGATGTGGAAGGAACTTCGCGAGCAGGCCGTCGCCGACGAGGTGGCCGCCGAAGCCGCCCTGGATGACGATCCGGCCACCGAGCCCGCCGTCAAGCCGGCCAAGTCGTTCCGCGCCGCGTTCACCCAGATCCTGATCGCCGACATCTCGATGTCCTTGGACAATGTGCTGGCGGTGGCCGGCGCCGCCCGGGAACACCCGGGAATTCTGGTTTTCGGCCTGCTGGTCTCCATCGCACTCATGGGCGTGGCCGCCACCTGGATCGCACGCCTGCTGCACCGCTACCGCTGGATCGGCTACGTGGGCCTGGTGATCGTGCTCTACGTTGCACTCCACATGATGTGGCAAGGCCACCAGCAGGTCGTCGCAGACCTGGGCTATGCGCCGCAGTACAACGCCGCGATGCCGGACTTCCTGGACATCAAGCCCGCAGAGCCGACAGCGCCCTGACAAGGACGTGTCCCGCGCCAATTCTATCGCCCACCAACAGGGCGCCTAGTCGAGCGACTTTCCCATCAGCAGCACGGGTTGGCGCGCCATGCCCAGACGTTCATAGAGGCTGACAGCCGCGGCGTTCTCTTCCCTGACCATCAGGTTGAGCCTCGGCGCGCCGCGATCACGCGCCCATTGCTCGGCCGCATTCATCATGGTGCGGGCGAAACCCTGGCGCCGCAACGTGGGCTCACTCGCCAGGAAATAGACCCAGGCTCGATGGCCATCGAACCCAACCATCACAGTCGCGACAACGGCGCTGTTGGCGCGTCCGATGAGAACGGCGGCGTCGGGCGTTCCGATACACCTCCGGAAGTCCTCGCGCGGGTCGCTGAACGGACGCGCGAGGTCGCAGCGGATCCAAAGCGCCACGACGGCGTCGAGATCATCCAGGCTGCCTTCGATGACTTGCATTGTTGAAGCATAACGCGGGGACACATGTGCGCGAAGCGGCGTTCCTCGAAATTCAACTGTCGGGTGTGTCGCTCGGCGACGTGCCGCGCCGCGCCCCGGCGCCGATCACGCCTTGTCTAACTTTCACGCAAGGCGTGATATGATGCGCGCATGACCAAGCCACTTGGCAAGACTCGCTACGCAAAGGTGCGCTTCACCCTGGGTCGCAAGAATTTCGCCAAGATTAGCGCCGTGGAAGGCATTCGTCTCAGCGCCGACATGGAACAACAGTTCCGGGAGTTTGACCGTCAAGGGATCTCTGACGTCGACCGGCGCAACGCGATTTCCCGAGCCTTTGCCAAGAGTGGCTAGTCGGTCGACGCATGTACGAGGCCGGCCCTGATCCTTACTGCTATCCTCGTACGGCTATCCTCAAGAATATCCCGGACCTGAAATCGCAGGAGGATCTGGATCGGTTTGAGGCGGCGGCCACGACCCAGCGCGCCGACGAAGCGCTGCCGTCAGGCCGCCTCTCCGTCTCGCACTACTATGCTGTCCATAGGCATCTGTTTCAGGATGTGTTCGCGTGGGCGGGCAAGCCCCGTACGGTCCGTCTCGCGAAAGGCGCGAGCGCTTTCTGCTATCCGGAGTACATCGGCAGCGAAATGCGAGCCTTGTTCGCCAATCTGAAAGCCAAGCGTGCCTCCGTGACTTGCCGCCAAATGAGTTCTCGAGTGAGGCCGCAACATTTGTGGCGACCCTGAACGCCATCCATCCGTTCCGGGAAGGCAACGGTCGCACGCAGCTGACCTTCCTGGCTTTGCTCGCTGATCGCGCGGGCCACCCCCTCGACCTTGACCGGCTGGAGCCCGACCAATTCCTCGCCGCCATGATTGCGAGTTTTGGGGGCAACACCCAGGACCTTGCGGTTCACGTGCGTCGCCTTGTCGGTTGAGGTGACCCGTTTGTGCCGCCTGCTACAAGGCCCGTGGCCAAGCAGGTCCATACCGATATGCCTCGTCAGGCCTACGGGCCTACGAGTTCAGGCTAAGCTTCCGGCCCACCGAACCGCTCGCGCCATTCGGCGACCTGTTCGTTCTCGACCTTCTTGAACAGCACCTCAGGCGCCGTGATCGCCCGGCCCACGGGCAGGACGCCCAGCAACGCCGCGCCCTCCCCTGACGGCCAGCCGCCTGGGAACGGCTCGCCCAAACCGGCGGCGATTTTCTCGGCGGCGAACGGGATGAACGGCTCCGACACGCGCGCAAACAGGGCCACCAGGTTCAGGCCGTTGCGCACGGCCATGGCGGCGCGGTCGCGGTCGGTCTTGATCGCGGTCCAGGGCGCGGCCTCGGTCAGGTACTGGTTGCCCAGCACCCACAGTTGGCGCAGCGCCTGGGCGGATTTGCGGAACTCGCGGGCCTCCATCACCTCGGTCAGCTCAGCCAGCTTGGCGGCCACATCGGCGTAGAGTTTTTCGTCCAGAGGTCCGTCCACGCCGCCCTCTGGCACAACACCCTCGAACCGCGTCTCGGTGAATTTCAGGATGCGGTTGACGAAATTGCCCAGCACGTCGGCCAGGTCAGCGTTCACCTGGGCCTGAAACTGCTCCCAGACAAAGGTGGCGTCCGAGGTCTCCGGCGCATTGGCGATGATCCACCACCGCCAGTAGTCGGGCGGCAGAAGTTCCAGCGCCTGATCCATGAACACGCCACGGTTCTGCGACGTCGAGAACCGACCGCCGTAGTAGTCCAGCCAGTTGAAGCCCTTCAACTCATCGACCAGCTTCCACGGCGCGTTGAGGCCACCGTTCACGCCCATCAGGGTGCAGGGAAAGCCCACCGTGTGGAACGGCACATTGTCCTTGCCCATGAACTGGACGTAGGTCACGTCGTCGGCCGCCGGCATGCGCCACCAGCGTTGCCAGTCGGCCTCCGGCGCCTGCCCGCCGGCTTGGCCATCGGCCCACTCGGCCGTGGCGGCGATGTATTCGATAGGCGCATCAAACCAGACGTAGAACACCTTGCCGGCCAGGCCCTCTAGGTCCGGCGTCACACCCTCAGGATTTGGCCCCCAGTCGGCCGCGTTGACCGGCACGCCCCATTCCAGGTCCCGCGTGATCCCCCGGTCCTGCAGCCCCTCGTCCAGCCACTTCAGCGCAATAGAGGTGACCAGCAGCGGCCAGTCACCCTTCTTGGCCTCGATCCAGCCGCGCAACCGCTCTGAAAACTGGCTCTGGCGCAGGAACAGGTGCTTGGAGGGTCGGATCTCGATCTCCGTCGACCCCGAGACCGCTGAGCGGGGGTGCAACAGGTCGGCCGGGTCCAGCACCCGGGTGCAGTTCTCGCACTGGTCGCCGCGGGCGGCCTCGTAGCCGCAGTGCGGGCAGGTTCCGATCACATAGCGGTCCGGCAGGAAGCGTTTGTCGGCGCTGGAATAGACCTGCTGGGTCACCCGCTCCTCAAGGAACCCGGCCTCCCAGAGCTGCTGGGCGAACTGTTGGGTCAGGCGGTGATTCTGCGGCGACGAGGAACGGCCGAAATGATCCCACGACAGGCCGAACGCGCGACCGAGTCGGTCCTGCACGGCATGGGCCTGGGCGCAGAACGTCGCTGGATCGAGGCCGGCTTCGGCGGCGGCCAGCTCGGTGGGCGTGCCATGCTCGTCGGTGGCGCAGATGTAGAGG